>CACZBC010000062.1 GCA_902779315.1 uncultured Bacteroidales bacterium
AGGGCTCACGAACTTCACTTCGGGATGCAGCTTGTCAACGAACAAGGCATCCCCAGCCTTCACGGCATCACCCTCCTTGACCACCACTTTGGGTTTCACGCCATAGAAGTCATCGGGAACGAGTGCATACTCGCCCGGACACTTCACGGTCGCTGTTTCCTTCGTGGCTTTGCCCTTGAGATTGATGTCGAGGCCTTTGCGTAACTTAATTACTTTTGCCATATCTGGGATAGTTAATAAATGTTTATTTCGCGCCGCAAAGATACAAATAAGTAAGCGAAATACAAAAAGAAAACAAAAGTTTTTCTTTTTATTTCCGAACGAAAGAACCTTCAACGCAGTCAAAGGCATAAAAAGGAGGAGAAAAACTAACTAAACGTAAGTTTTTAAGGGAAAAGACAACGTGCTTTTATTTGTCAACAAGCATCTTCTTGCCGTCCACGATATAGATGCCTGCGGGCAAATTTATCATGTCCTCGCCACATACGTTCACATGAGCCACTTTGTGTCCTTGCAGGTTATATATTGTCAGAGTATGCGGCTTCTCTGATTTCAGCCGCAAGCCGCCACTTACCGATTCCACACTGAAATCGTCATAAGTAAAAGCCTCAACGCCCACAATCTCGTCACTAAGCTTCACCCTCCAGGTAACACTGCTTGTGTGCTTGCTGGCATGTTTGGGGTCTTTCACATACGGATTTACCTCGTTTGCCCTCACTCTTATGGTATTCGAGGTTTTCGTCGGGTCAAAGGCATCGTATCTCAATACCAGTTGACTGCCTGTCTCGTCTTCCAGCACCTTACCATTCAACAGCCATTCGAAGATTACTTTATTCGGAGACAGGCCTTTATAGTAGCGGGTGATGTTGAAGGTTATCTCTTCCTCGTCCATTGTGATGGTATTCTCGGAAGGCTCATATTCAGCAATTACCGGTACGCGCCTGTGCAGTTCCTCGATGATGGCTTCGCGGCAGACGGGGCAGAATTGCTTGTTCAGGTACTCCATCTCGCATGTTCCATTTACAGGCTTGTAGTATCTGTCGCCTTTTGTGGAACCGCCTATCGGGAAGGCTCCCACGCCGCTCTGCCCCCACCAGTGTTTCCACTTTATGGTGTTGGAATTGCTGGTGGTTGTCTGGTTGACATATTCGCCCAAGTAGTTGTCGCCAGCATAGTATTCGTCAGCCAGCGAAGCAAAGGTATGTCCGAACTCGTGTATAAAGATCTCGGAAGCGCTGTCGTGCATGGTGCATGTCAGGTAGGAGCCGCCTGCCCCGCCATATTCCGTGGTGTTACACAGGATTCCAACCATTTGGAAGTCAGGCATGATGGCATTGAGCAGGTTGTATATCTTTGTCGAGTTGTCGGGACAGGGAAGTCTGTGGATGTTATAAGAGTCGAAATGTATGCCGAAGTATGTGTCAACATTCTTGATGGGCAGCGAAGAACCTTCCGGACAAACATAGACTCCGTTCCTCAGGACACCGGGATGCGAGATGCCCGACTCGTTGGAAATGACCTCAATGGCATAGAGGTTGAACCATCTCTTGTACTTGTTCATAGGAGCCTTCTGGAACATCGCATTATACAGCTTCTTGGCATCTGACAGCAATTTCCTCTGCTGTGTGGCTGTATATCCGTCGCCCAGCAGCACAAAGTTAATGGCTTCCGGCCCGATATATTGTATAGTGTCTATAGGGAAGTCCTGTCCCTCTTGCTCGCGGAACTCGCTGGCCGTCTTTCTCCGACCTGGTTTTATGTCGTCGAAAGTGTTCACCATGCATTGGGCATTAACTTCGGATGCAACCATACCAATCAGCACCAACACGGCCAAGGTACATTTCTTCAATCGATTCATTTGTGAGATATTATTTGTTATTTCGGTTGCGAAGTTACAAATAATTAAGGAATAGGCATAGTAAATCACGAAATTTTCCTTGAAAAGGAAGGTTTTATCGCATTTTTAGCCATTAGAATGGATGAAACGGAGCACATTTACAATCAAAAATGCACTTATTACATATAAAGTCGAGTTACCTTAAAGGACAAAATCAGATTATATGCTCATTATGGCATACAATTCTATCTTTGTCAAGAATTTTGCTCAAACCTAGCCTCGCGAGAATCGATTCTTTCAGGCCAAACGAGTCGGAGGGCGAAACGAAGGGCGTTTTTGGGAATCAAGAGACTGCCTGATTATCAAGCCATTACGTTTTTCAGGATGTAAAAAAGGCTGCAAAAAGAGCTGAAAAGGCGTGTTTTCCGACCGATTTTGACTGGTGAAATCGGGCATTTTCGCGTGTTAAGTTGGCATACGACTAGTGTGACGTTGGCAAACTTCACCTTTCAAGTTTGCAATTTACCTGTTTCGCGTGACCAAATTCGACGAGAGAGAAAAATCTTTACAACATTTTCACTCTTTCCGCAAAGGCTTTTTTGAACACTTTTGTAAAGTATTTTCCTAGCAAAGTTCCCTTACCGCTCCAAGGCCGGTCTGCCGTAAAGGTCATATCTGTTGCCGGTTGCAGGGTCGCCATCGGTGATGATGATGCCTGAACGGTCAAGTATCTTGCGATAAGAGTTCCCCGCCTCAGAGCCCTTCGCATCTTGAAGCGATTTGATACCTGTCACATCAGGAAGCAGTTTGAGGGTCTGGTACTCGGCTTCCGTAATGGGAATCACGGTTCCGTGTCGAGGCGTAAAAGCGCCTTGGGTGGCTGTGTTCTTGCGGAATGCGAACTGGAAGAGGTCGGGAGATGAGCAGAACTGATAGTGCCCATTCATGTAGCAATCGTACATTAGAATCCAGTCGTCGCTATTGACGAGACGGAAGATGCCTGCTCCCTCCACTGCCTCCGTGGTCTGCTGTAAAGTGCCTGAAGGGGTGCTCCACTGCGTTCCTTCCTGTCCTGCAGGAGCGGTCAGGCTTGTGGCTGTGACCTGACAAATGCCTCCACTGCCTTCGTTCTTGTAGAAAGCATGATAGAGTCCGTCGTTCTCATTGAAGACGATATCCATGTCGATGGTAGCTCCGCCTCTGTCGTAGAAGTAGGTGGGCTCGCCTTCCAGGTCGGTAAAGTCCTCATTTGCATAGGCATAGAAGACTTTGTCGTAGTTTACTACGCCGTCGTTTGTCAGGATGGAGAAGTAGATGAGGTACTTTCCTGCAACTGGGTCGTAGATGGTTTCCGGGGCCCAAACGCGGGTGACATTGGCGAAATAGGTGCCTGCGAAGCGGGTCGGGAAGTGAACTGTGCTGCAAGTCCAGGAGACGAGATCGTCGGAACGCATCAGCACCATTCCTCTGTTACTGCTCCATCCAAGGGCACTTCGCATATCGGTAGCCACCATGTAGAAACGTCCGTCTTCCCCTCTCAGGATATGCGGGTCGCGAAGGCCTCCCATAACAGTATTGCCAGAAGCTGTGACGACGGGATTCCCCTCGTTGATGACGGTATAATCATAGCCGTTGTCGGAGAGCGCGTAATAGATGTTTTCGTCGCTATTGCTGGGGAAGAAGACAAAGAGATAGTGGGAATACGGGCTATCCTTCTGGTGAACATAGACATCGAAGGTCTTTGTGGCGCTCTCTCCGCCATTGGTCAGAGTGGCAGTCAGCGTGACATGAGTGCGGGTTTCTTCTGGAGTACCGACGACTTTTCCGGCATTGGAAAGCAAGTCCGGATTGCCGGATTGCCAAGTGATGGTGGAGCCGTAAATGCCTTTCGAGGGCAAATCGACGCCTTCATAAAGGTTGTTGATGCTGCTGGGAAGCGTCAAAGCCTCGAAGTCCATGCTGAGAGCTTCCTGACTGATAAGGTTGTTCAGGGTTTCGGCACGAGCTGCAAGTTCGGCTATCTCGTCAGAACCGAGGGCAGTATCATAGACGGAGAAGTCGGCATAGAGCGCGTCTTTGAGGAATGCGTCACCATCATAGCAGCTCCGTCCCAAGCAGTTCATTATCAATCGGTTCAAGTTTGCAGGATGCGTTCTCATGTTCGTATTCCGATTCTTCTGCCGTCCATTGACGAAGAGGGTGCCCGTGTTGCCATTCTGGACATAGGTGACATTCACCCACTCGCCTTTGGCAATGGGAGTGTTGGCCGTCACGTTGCTCTCTCCGCTCCAGTTTGTGGGCGAAATCGAATAGCGCGTATCCTTCGCACTCAAGAAGATATAGCCCTGACTGGAACTCCTGGCAAAGCACCATATAAAGTTACCCGCCCCGGTAATGTTTGTGGCCTGAGGTACATAAACCGTAGTACTGATGGAGAAAGTCCGGTCGAGTTTGCCCAGAGCCTTCCCGAAGTCGGTGCCGAAGTCGAAGTATCCGTCAGAACTTCCCAGGTTGAGGACGGGTGTGGAACCGAAGTTTGTCAGTTCTGCTCCGTTCTTCAATGTGCCCGTAAACTGACCTCGAGCATCACTGAGAGACGTGAAATCGTATAGAACGGGGAACGTCACCTCTTCCATTTCGTCTTGAGGACGGGCTTCGAAAAGCACTTTGACCTCATCTGCAGAGAGTGCTTTCGAGAAGATTCGGAAGTTGTCCATCATGGTGTTGGTCAGATAGGCATCGGATTCGTAAGGCGACCTTCCCAACCAACTCTGGGTAATGCCGGAAGCGAAACTGGCTGGACGGACCGATGTGGAGCCCGCACCTTTGCGCACTCCATCAACATAAATGGTGCAGGCATTGCCGCTCTGGACCATTGTAACGGTGTGCCATTCAATCTCTCGAAGTCCCTGGTTCGAGTGCGACATATATGCGCTCGAGTTCTTTATCTCGTAATACCAGTCGCCATTCCCAGCCTTATTGACCAGAGCCGTATATTGACTTGTTCCATTACCCAAGGCCCAAGCCCAGCAGTAACTGTCCAGAGAATTGGGGATGCCCACGTTGATGTCGAGGGATATGGTGTAGTCGCCGTTTAGCTGGGCAAGCACATTGCGGGCCATCGCTGTGCCCAAGTCCAGATAACCCCTGTTATCGCCAGTCGAGAGGACTCGGTTTCCGTCGGCAAGTGTAATGAACGAGGCCGAACCGTTCAAGGTTGCAGCATATGTGCCGCTATCGTCTCCATCCCGATCAAAACTGTAGTTGATTAACTGGTCGCCTATTTCGTCCACAGAATTGGCAGCCTTCAGCGACATTGTCATGCTGGCAAAAAGGGCGCAGCAAAGTATAAAGTTTCTTTTCTTCATGTTGTCTTTCCTGGTATTAAATTAATGTTTATTGGATGCAAAGATACGAAGAAATGAGAGAAAAACAAAAGAAAAAGAGGTTTTCTTTTGCAGTTTGCGTCCTTCTTTGTACCTTTGCGTATTAAAAAACATAACACAAGTCGTATCAGAGCCGTTAAATACATATTCCGTTTCCTTGTTGGCTTGCTGGCGGTCATCTATCTGAGCCTGCTTCTGCTGACTTCCCTCCCCTCTTTCCAAAGGTGGAGTGCTGGGGTTGCGTCACGCTTTTTGGAGGACAAAATCGAGAGCAAAGTCAGCATAGGAAACCTGCGACTGAATATGCTTGGGCGCGTCATATTGGATAATGTGAAACTCTATGACCAGCAAGACACCTTGATGCTCCAAGCCTCGCGAATTGCCGCAAAGGTGGACCTCATTCCACTGATTGACAAGAAGATACGCATCAGCGGAGCTCAACTGATTGGCACGAAAGCGAAGATATACAAGGACGGAGACGAGCCTTACAATTTCCAGTTCATCGTGGACGCTTTCTCGAAGAAGGACTCGACTTCTTCCCCACTCGACCTCAAGATTGGGGCTTTGGTTGTGAGGCGTGGAGAGTTGAAGTTCGACCTGCTCGACAAGCCTTCGAATCCAAGCAGATTCGACCCCAATCACATGCATCTGAGCGACTTAAGCCTGACCGCCAAGGTGCATTTCATCAAGCCCGATTCGCTCTCGCTCGACCTGAGAAACCTCTCTTTCGCAGAGCAAAGCGGACTTCGACTGCAGAAACTCGACCTCGAAGCTGAGGTGGGAAAGGCCAACACGACTGTTCGCGACCTGCAAATCAAACTGCCGAATTCGTCTCTGAACCTCGCCGAAGTCAATGCCAATGCGGGTTTGCAGTCCTTCAAGGAAAAGGGGAATCTGTTGAGCAAATTGGTTGTGAACGGGGATTTGACCGGTTCTGTCTGCCCTCGCGACATCTCCTGTTTCGTACCCAAACTGGCCAACTTTGGAGATGTCATAAACCTCTCTACCGAAGCAAAACTGGCGAACGGAATCCTTCGACTGCCCAACATCTCACTCAAGGACAACAATGGCAACATTTCCTTGCTTTGTGATGCCACGATTCAGGACCTCGAAAGCACACCTTCCCTATTTGCCGACATCAAGGAATTGCAGACTGGATCGGCATTACAGCAATTCTTGACGGAGAATCTGAAAGGTCAGCCAAGCGAAATCAGCCCGATTCTCACCCAACTTGGAAGCACCAAAACGACTGGTTCGATTGCTTGGCAGAACAAGCGTTTGCAGACGAATCTGCTGACGGAAAGCGAGCAAGGAACCGTTTCGATTGACGGAAGTCTGTCGGAAATGCAGGAAATCGATGCCAACATCTCAGCCACGAATCTCAATCTGGGACAATTGCTCAGCCTTCAAGGCGAGGGGAAAAACACGACACTTTCTGCCGAAACAAAAGTTGTGGGCACCCTTCCCGGCAAAGACAGGCAAGCGAAACTGGCTTTGTCGGGTTTGATTAACAGCCTGAAATACAATGGATACGAGCATCGGAATGTTCCCTTCTCGGCTGCGCTCGATGGAGATGCGATTGGAGCAGAACTGAAGTTGGACGAACCAAACGGCTCGGCTCAGGTCAACCTGCAAACTGCGATGGTTCAAGGCAAACGTTCGCTGAAATGCCAAGCCACGCTGGAAGACTTCTCGCCACACAACATGGGCCTCGCAAAAGGCTATGAGGGCGAACGGTTCAGCGGTTTTGTCGATGCCGACTTCAAGGATCTGAATCCAGACAACCTGCAAGGCAAACTCATCCTCAACGACCTGAGAATCGATTCGGAGGAGAAGGGAACGCTCGAGCTGGGCGACCTCGTGCTCAATAGCGAAGTGACGGAAAACGGACAACATCTGCTCGTCGAAAGTGATTTCCTCAATGTCAAAGCCGACGGAAACGTCAATTGGAAGACACTTTCGGCTTCCTTCTCGCAACCGATACGACAGAATCTGCCCAGCCTTTTCGCGACGAACGGCAGCCATCAAAAGGCTTCTGGAAACGACTTCCGCTTCCATGTCCAACTGCAAGACACAGTCCTCGCCAACCGTTTGCTCGGCTCGAATCTGCGACTCCCAGCACGAAGCACTTTCGAAGGCACGATAAGCGATGAAGTGGGACTGATTTCGATGCAGATGCACATTCCCCAACTCGAGTTTGCAGGGCAGGAATTGCAGAACATCAGTTGCAGGACGGAGAGCAACAACTCGTCCATTCAGGCCAGCCTACAAGGGGAACGCCTCATCAATGGAAAGCCCGTCGAAATCAACCTCGACGCCTATGCCGTCAACGACAAAGTGACATCACGACTGCGTTGGGACAACAAAGGCATCATCGCAAATACGGGCGACATCAGCATGACCGGCACAATCCGTCGCGACCTGGCAAACAAACCTGCCATCGACGCCAAGATAAACAGGTCGAGCATCATCATAGGCGATTCCGTCTGGAACATCAAACCCGCTACGGTAAGGTATCACGACAAAGTCATCGACGTGGAGGACCTGGCTATCAGTCAGGCTGACCGACACATCATTCTTGGCGGCAGAGTTTCCGACCTTGCTTCCGACACCTTGCGAGCCGAGTTGGCCGACATCGACATCTCCTACATCATGGACCTCGTCAACTTCCACAAAGTGGATTTCGACGGAAGGGCAACGGGCAGCATCTATGCCACATCGCTCATGAAGGAACCCTTTGCCGACGCTTTTCTGCAGGTAAAAGACTTTACTTTCAACGCCGCCAGTCTGGGCAACATGGACCTCTATGCGAACTGGGGAAAGCAGGAACGGGCCATCATCCTGGAGGCGGACATGAGAGGGCCGTTGCCTCAGCACAGAACACAAGTGAGCGGAACCATCATTCCGGGTAAAGGAATGGACGACGGACTCAACCTGAACATCCTGACAAGCCAGATTGATTTGTCGTTCCTGAACAAGTTTACGAGTGGTGTCTTTCGCGATCTGCGAGGTCGGGCCTCTGGTTGGACGCGCGTTTACGGTCCGTTCAAGTTCGTCAACCTGGAGGGCGACATGCTTGTCAATGAGATGCAGATGCACATCCTGGCAACGGGAACGGATTACCACCTTGCCGGAGACAGCGTGACGCTGCGGCCAGACAACATCTGGATACGTGGCGCCCACATCTACGACTACTTGGGTTTGCCTGGCATGAGCGAGCATACTGCAACCGTCAATGCCCATCTGATGCACAACTCGCTGAAGAATCTCCGCTTCGATGTCAACATAGACGCCCACAACATGCTTGGCTACAATTTCCCCAACCAAGGCAGCATGAACTTCTACGGCACCGTTTATGCCGATGCCCAAGTACACCTGAATGGCATTCCCGGAAGCGTGAACATCGACTTGTCGGCAACGCCCATGCCCGGAACGACACTTATATATAATGTGGCAACGCCTGGAACCGTCACAGAAACGGAGTTCGTAACCTACTATTCGAAGAGCGACACGACGCAGACCAGCACCTTGAAAGACCTTTCGGAACAAGAGGAGACGGGTTCCGCAGACATGCGAATCAACTTCGACATCAACGCGAATCCGAATGCGCAAGTGCGTATCCTGATGGACCCAAGGACCGGCGACAACATTTCGCTCTACGGAAACGGACGGCTTAGGGCAAGCTACTACAACAAAGGTCGCTTCCAACTCTTTGGCACTTACCGCGTTACGGAGGGAAACTATCGCATGTCCATTCGCGATGTCATACGCAAAGACTTCACTTTCCTGCCCGACGGAACGGTCGTATTCGGTGGCGACGCGATGCAGGCCGCACTCAATCTGACTGCGAAACACACTGTCCCCAACGTCTCGCTCGACGACCTTTCCACGACGGGTCTTGGCCTCTCCAATACGCGCGTCGATTGCATCATGAACATTGGAGGCTATGCCCGAGAGCCCGTCATCACCTTCGACTTCGACATTCCCAACGCAAACGAGGACGAGAAGCAGATGGTACGCTCCATGCTGAGCAGCGAAGAGGAGCGCGACATGCAGGCCATTTACCTGCTCGGAGTGGGCAGATTCTACAGCTACGGCAGCCTCATCGACAAGAAGCAGACGCAAGGCGGACTGGCCATGAACTCCGTCTTGAGCAGCGCACTCAGCTCGCGCTTCAACCAGATCATGTCGCAAGCCCTTGGCGGAACAGGATGGACGTTCGGCACGAATCTGCGTACTGGCGAAGAGGGGTGGCAGGAGTTGGATGCAGAGGCACTGGTTAGCGGAAAGATGCTTTCGGGCAGACTTGTCTTCAACGGCAACTTCGGCTATCGCGAGAACAAGTACAAGATGAACAACAACAATTTCATCGGCGACTTCGACATCCAGTACCGACTCTCGCCACGCAGTCCGTTCTCGCTGAAAGCCTACAACCAGACGAACGACCGCTACTTCACCCAGTCATCGCTCACAACCCAAGGCATCGGCATCAAGTTCCAACGCGACTTCAACCGATGGCAGGAACTCTTCCATCGCACAAAGAAGAAGGGGAAGAGGATTAAAGATTAAAGAATAAGGATTAGGGATGCGTCATTCCGAAACGCGGCTGTAGGCTGGGGCGGACATGGGGCAGAAGTCCTTATCGAGGTACTTGAAATAGCCCGTGATGGCTATCATGGCGGCGTTGTCCGTGGTGTAGCTGAAGCGGGGAATGAAAATCTTCCAGCCATAGCGACGAGCGTAGTCGTGGAAAGCGTTCCTCAGTCCCGTATTGGCCGACACACCTCCAGCGACGGCCACTTGCTTGATTTTCAAGTCCTTGGCAGCCAGTCGGAGCTTCTTCATCAGGATGTCGACGATGGTCTTCTCGAGCGAGGCTGCAAGGTCCTCTTTGTGGTGCTCGATGAAGTCGGGGTCGTCCTTCACCCAATCCCTGAGGTTGTAGAGGAAGCTCGTCTTCAAGCCGCTGAAGCTGTAGTCGTAGCCGGGGATGTTGGGCTTGGAGAAGGTGAACGCATCGGGATTGCCTTGACGAGCGAGTTTGTCGATGATGGGACCTCCGGGATAGCCCAGCCCCATCACCTTCGAGCACTTGTCGATGGCCTCTCCAGCCGCATCGTCGATGGTCTGGCCGATGATTTCCATGTCCTTGTAACTCTTGACGAGAATAATCTGGCTGTTGCCTCCACTGACCAAAAGACAGAGGAAGGGGAACTCGGGCGACTCGTAATCGTCGTTTTCGGTGTGGATAAAGTGCGCCAAGACGTGTCCGTGAAGGTGGTTGACGTCTATCATGGGAATGCCGAGCGAGGCTGCCAGTCCCTTAGCGAACGACACGCCGACTAGCAGAGAGCCCAGCAGTCCGGGGCCTCGCGTAAAAGCGATTGCGCTCAACTGCTCGCGTTCTATTCCGGCCTGCTTCAGAGCCGCATCCACTACGGGCACGATGTTCTGCTGATGGGCACGGCTCGCCAGTTCGGGAACCACGCCACCATAAGCCTCGTGCACAGCCTGACTGGCCGTCACATTGCTCAACAAGATGCCGTCCCTCAAGACAGCCGCCGAAGTGTCATCGCAACTGCTCTCTATACCTAATATATATACTGCCATTTAACTATGAACTATGAACTATGGACTATGAAGCTTTAGCTCGACGTAAGTCAACTATGAATTATGAACTATGAACTATGAACTATGAACTAATTACCTCCACCCCGTTTTCCGTCATCAGATATGTGTGTTCCCATTGAGCGCTGTCTGCTCCGTCTTCGGTCAGGACAATCCAGTCCGTCTCGTCCTCAGCGTCGCCGCAGACATACCAGTCGCCGCCGTTAATCATGGGTTCGATGGTGAACGTCATGCCTGGAACGAGGAGCATTCCTGTGCCCTTCTTGCCGTAGTGCTCCACATCGGGCTCTTCGTGGAAATCGATGCCCACACCATGTCCGCAAAGGTCGCGAACCACACTGTAGCCGTTCTTGTGGGCATGCTTGGCGATGGCGTTGCCCAGATCACCTACGAAGACATAGGGCTCGTGGCAGACCTGCTCGCCTATCTTCAGGCACTCCCAAGCCACATCCACGAGTCGTTGACGCTCGGGACTGGTCTTTCCGATGATGAACATACGGCTGGCATCGGCGTAGTATCCGTCCAGGATGGTCGTGCAGTCCACATTGATGATGTCGCCCTCCTCCAGGATGTCGTCCTCGCTGGGGATGCCGTGACAGACCACGTCGTTGATGCTGGTGCAGCAACTGTTGGGGAAGCCTTCGAAGTTGAGCGGAGCAGGGATGCCACCGTGCTGAGTAGTGTAGTCATAGACGATGCGGTCAATGGCGGCCGTCGTCATTCCCTCACGAATCTTCTCGGCCACAGCATCGAGAACGGCCGTGTTGAGCACGCCAGCCTTGCGGATGCCTTCAATTTGTTCCTTAGTGCGAATCAAGCCAGGAGTGGGCACGAGTTTGCCCTTCGCTTCCCACGCCATTATCTTGAGGTCCATCTCCGTCGGCTCCATTCCGGCAGGGACGAACCACCTTGGTTTCTTCTTTTTCTTGCTGTTCATCGAGCAATACATTCTAAAATTGCCTGCAAAGGTACGAAATAATTCATAATTCATAATTCATAATTCATAATTATTTCCAAAGAAATCAAGAAATGAGAAAGAAGAATTAAAAATTAAGAAAGAAGAATTAAGAATATCGGCTTAAGAAATAAACTGTGAATTGTGAATTGTGAATTGAGAATTATTCAACGTCCCTCAGTCAGAATGCGAACTTCGCGTTTGACGTTTGAGGACGTATAGTGTGACGATGGCAAACATCTAGTGTGACGTTTGTGATTTACTAGTGTGACGTTTGGCATTTTAGCGTGCCAAGTTGTTACAATTAACGTGCTGAAAAAGACAATTTAACGTGTCACGATTGCCATTTTCGCGTGTGAAAGTGCCCACTTAATGCAAAAATCCTTCCATATGAGGCCTTCAGGCTGATTTTTTCCGACAGGCAAATGTGCCTCCAGGATAGGGAAAAGCATCGGAACGAGGGGTTCCTGCATGTCTTTTGAAACCTGAGAGAGCAAAATTTTTATGCATTCTGTCCCTTTTCCGAGCCTTGGCATCGAGGGCGCTGTCTGTTTTGAAATGTCGTATCTCATTGTATTACTGCTTTTTAGATGAAAA
>CACZBC010000063.1 GCA_902779315.1 uncultured Bacteroidales bacterium
CCCTGAATAGGAGCCTGGGTTGTTGCTTGACGTCACTTCTGCCTCATTCCCCGAGAAATTGTAATAAATGCCGTTAATATAGGCGTCGTAGGCGCATGCTCCTATCGGGAGCACTAATGTCATTAAGAGAAATAAAAGATTACGTTTCATTGTTGCATTTCGTTTTGCGTTTCTGAGTGCAAATTTATGTTGTTTTGATGTTCGTGCCAAAAAAAATCACTCCCAAGTGCTCCCAACTTATGAAAATTTTTGTGTTTTGGGAGTGGTTGGGAGTAGAATTTCTTGCTTGTCATGTGAGAAAGGCATAACTTTGCGAAGGAAAACAACAAAAAGAAGTATGAAAGGTAGACTGAACTATATCGCGCTTTGTCTACTTTCTTTGCTTTTCGCTTGCAGGGAAGACAAGAAGGATGAGCAGTTGCTGAACAGTATTGAGCAAACGTGGCAGTTGTGCGAGGTCTCGCTGCCAGAAGCAGAGGCCCGAGCAGAAATGCTGGAGGACTCTGTGCAGAAGGCATCTGAACTCGTCCGGCAGAGGTTCAGTCTGCTGACAATCCGTATGCGGGACAAGCGAGGCATGATTCCCTCCTCGCCTGACTCGGCCAGACAGACGATGTCCTATTTCGAAGGTTGCAAGAGCACGACAGACAAGGAACGGGCCTGCTACTATCTGGCAAGTGCCTATCGCGACCTGAAGGACTATCCCAGAGCTGTGAACCTTTTCCTGAAAGCTGCTGACATTGCGGAGCAAAGCAAAGATGCTGACACGCTGATCTGGCAAAACGCACTTTCGCAGTTGAGGAACCTCTACATGCTCCAGCTCAACTATGAGGAGGAGCTGGATGTGGCTCTGCACTCCGTAGCCCTGGCCAAGCAATCGGGAAAGAACCTGGAATGCTATCTGATGGATGCGGCTTCTGCCTACAGACACCTGAACGACACGATGAAAAGCCTTCTGTATTGCGACCAATCGTATGGCGTCATCCAGGAAGAAGGCAGTCAGTCCAAGCACGGTCGCATCCTGGCTTCCTTGCTGGCTACATATTCCGACTATCAGGCGTATGACAAGGTCGACAGTCTGCTGCCCATCGTTTACCGCTTGCCGAAAGAACTGCGTCCACAAAACTATGAGCTTTGCCTTGCGAAATGCCACGAGAACAAAAACCTGACGGACTCTGCCATCGTCTATTACAAGGTCGCCTACGGAAAAACGAATAATGTGGCAGGAAGGTATGAGGCCTCTGCAGGTCTGCAAAGGTGTTATCTGCAAAAGGGAGACTACAGGCAAGCGGCACTATGGGGACAGCGTTTGCAGGAGACCAACGACAGCATCGTTGCGGAACGGGCTTTCGAGCAGACACAAAGGGCAAGGGACGAGTACCGATATCTCCGCGACAAGGAAGCAGAAAGAGCCATCGTGCAGAGAAGCGAACGCATCGTCTTCTTCTCAGTCATAGCAGGTCTGGTACTTCTGAGCCTTGTGATGGGAATGGTGGCTTTCTATCACTACAAGCAGAAGAAACTCACGGAGCAACTCGTCGGAAAAGACAAATTGCTGGAACATAAGGCAATGGTCAACAAGGAACTGACACGCATCGCCCTCATGAACATCGCGACAGAGAAGGCTGAAAACGTCATCGCTCACTTCCACGATGTTGCAGCGGGACAGTCGAAGCTGGAAGAAGGCTCGTGGGAAGGACTGATGGCCGCCATAGAAACGCTGTATCCGAACTTCCTGGAAACGGTTCAGGAAAGGCTGAACGGGCAAATGCGTGTGCCTTTGCTCCGGACAATATGCCTGCTCAAGATTGGCATGAAGCCTGCCCAGATTGCCAACGTGATGGATGCCAAGATACAAACCGTCTGGAACAGGGTGAAGCGTGCGGAAGAGACTTGCGGAGACCTGCTGGCCGTATCGGAATGAGCCAATCTGCGAGCAAAGTTACGGAAAAAGCAAAAAAGCAAAAAAAACATGCTTTTTTGAGAGAAGTGCGTTGACTATATATTATTATATAAATAAGTAATTATTTCCTTGATTAATATATAGGAAAGCGTCTTTGTGTTTTAAAGCAATGCTTTTTTTGCTTTTTTGCTTTAACTCACAAATCGATGCGAGAGATTAGTCCCCAAGAATGCCAAAATTCTCGATGAAATGGTCGATTTTTGAACTTTTCGCGCGCCAGAATCAGTCAAGAACAAGTCGCCAAAATCACTCATGCAAGACGATTTTCGAACGCAGGCAAGGTAAAATTCAATCGTCGCACTAGTAAATTGCCAACGTTGCACTAGATGATCGCCATCGTCGCACTAGTAAATTTCAAACTTCACACTAGTAAATTGCAAACATCACACGTGAAGTTTGCCATCGTGGCACTAGCTTCTTGCGCTCCATAGGTGCTCAGGCGAGCAAGCTCGGAGTCCCGCTTACTTGTCCTGTCGGATTTTGAACTCAAGGCTCTGTCGAAAACCAGTCGAAGTCGGCATAGCCGCCTTGTTGCTTTGTGGCATAACAGAAGATGCCGAAGCGAGAGCCGACAAAGACGGTGAGGTTGAACGACTGCTGTGTCTCGCCACCCAAACGTTCCCAATTCTTGCCGTCGAGCGAATAGAAGAAATACGCCTTATTGTCGCCATACTTGATGGCGGCACGAAGCCATACGATGCCCTTCTTCGGCTTGATTGACACAGTCTTTTCCGCTGCCTCGAAACCTCTGCCGGCATTACGGACCTTATCCTGACGCCAAACAAGTTGGTAGGAAGATCCACCCCTGCCCTCCCTTAAAGGGAGGGAGTCTTTATTCTCCCCTTTTAAGGGGGAGTTAGAGGGGGTCTTTTCCACGCAAATCTGGGCATACGGGTCTTGGAAGATGCAGATGCCTGCACGGTCGCCTTCCTTGAGACCTTTGACATCCAGACGGATTGTGCCTGTCGAAGCGTGTTCAGGATCGGCAAAGATGCGCTGAGTAAGCATGCCCTGAGCCTGATGAAGGTCTTGACTGACACCAACAGTCTTCAGTCGCAACCAACCCTGACGTTCCCTGAGGCTCCAAGCCCCTTCAACAGGATTGTGGTTCCATTGCCATTGCATTCCTAAGGTCTGCTCGCTGAAGTCGTCGCTGGTGGGCAAGCATTTGATGCGCTTGTCACTACTTGCTGGACGAGGCACTTTGTCGACAAAGCTGACGGGAGGCCTTACGCCACCAGCCACGATGGGCCAACCGTCCTGCCACTCGACGGGCAGCAGGTTGGGGAAACGTCCAAGAGCGCCCAAGTCCTCCTGCATCACGGTCCACCACTTGCCTTCTATGTCATCGAAGAGCGCTCCCTGATGGATGGTGTTGATCTTTCCGCCATAGTTCTTCTCGACGAGCACTTTCTCCTCGAACGGGCCGAAAGGACTCTTCGAACGGAAAGCAGCCTGTCCGCTCGGGAAGCCGCCATAAGTGGCATATATGTAATAGTAGTCGCCTATCTTATAAACGTGACAGCCCTCGAGGCCGGAACGCTCACGAACTATAATCTCTTTCTCCTGAATGAAGTTGAAGCCGGCATCCAGTTCACACATCGAGATATTGCAATATCCGCAAGCAATATAGACTTTGTCGCCATCGAAAAGCATACCCGGATCGTAGTAGTTGCGCGAGAGTCGCTTCACGTCCCACTCTCCTTCCGGATCAGCTGCCGAGAGCAACCAAGCCCTATTGTCGTTACCATTGACGAGAAGCCAGAACCGTCCGTTGTGGTACTTCATCGACGAAGCCCACATACCTTTTGCATAAGCGTTCTGACCATTCTGCAAGTTGTAGCGGTCGTCGTCGAGCAAAGCCTTCAAGGGTTGGGCACAATACTCCCAATTGACGAGGTCCTCGGACTTCAAGATGGTGGCTCCAGGAAAGTGATACATCGTGGTGCTGACCATGTAATAGGTCGAACCGACGCGAATGACGTCTGGATCAGGAAAGTCGGCACGAACGATGGGGTTGATGTAATGAGTGCCTGCGTCGCTTGGATTGATTGGCTGCGACTTCTGGACTTGTGCCTGAGCCGTCATAACTGCCAGGCAAGCAAAAAGGAAATTCGTTAGTTTCTTCATGACAACATTTTTACGATTTGTTCGAGGTTCTGACGATCAGTCTCGTCGAAAGTGTTGAGCCGCTCGCTATCGATGTCGAGGACGGCAATTACCTTACCTTCATAAAAGATTGGGACTACAATCTCGCTTCTGGAGGCAGACGAACAGGCAATGTGGCCCGGGAACTTATCGACGTCTGGAACGACCTGCGTCTCTTCCTTCAGCCAAGCAGTTCCGCACACTCCCCTACCCTTACGGATGCGAGTGCAAGCCATCGGACCTTGGAACGGACCAAGCACAAGCTCTTCGCCTTCGACGCGATAGAAGCCTGTCCACCAGAAGCCGAAGGTCTCGTGAAGCATAGCTGCCACGTTCGCCATATTGGCAATGAGGTCCGGTTCGTCCTCGACGACTGCTTTTAACTGTGGCAAGAGCGCTTCGTAACGCTCCTGTTTCGTCTCACCTTGTATGATTAACTGTTCTGACATACGGCTTTACATATCTTGGAAAATATAGGTCACCGTCTTGTCGGCACCGAAAGCACTATAGAAGTAGCTGACGATTTCGCTGATATGCTCCTCCCATTGTTCGGAAACGAACTTGTTGGGAACAGACACGAAGACGTTCTTGTCGCGAACTGCCCAAAGGCTGGCACAAGTCATATACTTGTTGTAGAACTCTTCGCCAAGACGTTCGCGAGCCTTCTCCATCCAGAGGTTCCATTTCTCCTGGTAGATGGGTTGAACATAAGGACGGTCAGGCTCTTCGTCCTTCACCTCGACAGCTTCCGCAAACTCGGGCTGGTTGGGCTTTTGCTGTTCAAGAAGCCAACGATAGAGCACCTCCGTAACATAGGCATGAACATTGTCGGGCTGCTTCTCCTCGACGAGTTTGTCTATACGGTCCAGTTCCGGCTTGAGGTCCAGACCGTCGTATATGAGGTTCTCCAACTTCGCCCATTCGCTAGGCTGAAGAGCGTACTTCGTGATGAGTTTGGCTCGCATCTTGCCCAGGAAAGTTTCGTGTTGCTGAGCCTGTCCCATCTTGCCTTCGATGATGGTAAAGCGGATGCTGTCCGGGTCGCCGCGACTGACACCATGAGGATAGACGGGCTCGTACTCGAAGCAGAACTCCACCTTGCCTTCGTCCGAGAGCTTCTTCATCTCCTTCAATACGGGATCGAGGACATCGCGATGGAAAGCTCCGTACTTGACATAACGGTTTTCGATGATGCGCTTGTGGTCCTTGCTGAAGGTAAGCACGCCGAAGAACTCCTTCAGGTCGATGTAGTTGACGGTACAACTTCCTATCTTGCGCCAAGCACTCAGATAGATATAGAGTCGAGGCGTGCGAGGACTGCGGCAAAGTTGGGTGATGCCCTTCAAGTGACGGGTGTAGCCCTTGCGGAGGTTCAGAATCTCGCGAGCACTCTCGTCCACCATCGAAATCTTGATGACACCCTTCCTTCGCTGCCCACCCTTGTAAGCGACCTTCTCGCCAGCCGCATTTATCTCCGCCTTCGGAAACTCAATCTTGTGGAAAATGTTCTGGCTGACATTATATTCTATACGCTCGTACTCGTCGTATCGCTTGTAGGACATGTTCACATTCAACAGGGTATTGCACGCTACCTCCAGCTCGTCGTACTTCTTCGGACTGATGCCCAAGTCGCGAAGAGGAATCTCGAAGTTGAGCAAATTGCCTGATAAATCCTCAGGCTTGAACAGGAACGACGATTCGCCCACGCTGAGCTGCTCGCGAATGCGATTCTGCAACTGAGCGATGATGGCAATCATCAAGTTGGTCTGAACCAACGAGAAGTTGCCGCGTATCTGCGTATAACTCACCGGATTAAGGATGAAATCCAGATCGCGGTTGTTCGCTATCGTCTGCACAAGCTCGTTCTTACTGCTGACGATAGCAGGTCCCTTTTTCTTGGTCATTTCGTCTAAATCTTCATTTTCTGCTGCAAAATTAAACGATTTCATCGAAACAAACAAATTTTTTCGAAAGAAAATCACTTAAAAAGACATTTTCACACATTAAAAGTGTTCCAAACTCTCGCACTTCGTCATTCTACTATCCTCGCACCTTGCTCTTTCATTACTTTATCACCAACATATTCTCTGGTTTCGTAACTGAACCTTCCAAATATCTTGCACCAAAGTCAACCATAACCTATCACGGGACTTTACATTATCTTCTTGACCTCAAAATATCAAAGAATCACACTTGAATATTCTTTCTCATAGTACCTAAATGTCCTGTCTGTGACCACAAAGGTGTTTACAAGTTAATAACCGAAGTGTCTCGACCATCAAAACCAACATGTCTCTTACAGTACGACCTTAGTGTATCGGCCATCATTACCTGAATCAGCAAAAGTCCTTCACCATGCACTTCTCGAGAACATTACCAGCATTATCACACATCTTAACACGCAATCTTCAGAATCTTAACACGCTATATTCCAAGACTTAACACTATATAATTCGAATCGTGACACTATATAATCCAGAACGTAACACTATATAATCTGAATCGTCACACTATACAATCCGAAACTTAACACTATACAATCCAAAACGTCACACTATAAAATCCAGAACGTGACACTATACAATCCGAAACTTAACACTATACAATCTGAATCGTAACACTATATGATTCAAAACGTAACACTATATAATCCAGAACGTAATACGCCACATACGACAACCCAACTGACAGTCTTCCCAAATCAGCCGTTTTATCCCCAGCAACCTAACATTAACGTCTCTGCTACTTCCTTGGTTCCTCCAATCAAGCAAATACATAATTCATTACGACACAAGATGTTATCTTCTGAAAATGACCTTTTTATTCCATATAAAACATCAAGCCCTTTCCTGGAGCATAACGTTCAAACAGTCAACTGCAGGCATATTCCACAAAACTGGGCTCCATTTTTCAACAGTAAACATAATTACCCCAAAAACTCTTTCCAACTCAGAAACACTTATGTCTATTTCTATGTCAATCAAGCACTTAACGATTTACACCATCCAATTAAGCTCAGAATGGCTATCTCCCCATAAAGCGAAAATAAAGCATAACAGGAAGGGCGTATCCTAACATAAGTCTTTGAAATAAGAATCATTAAGAGTACCCTCAACTCAGGTTCCGAAGAAAACGCACCTATGCCCTACCCTACCCATCTGAAATAAGAACGAATCCGGAAATGCTTTCTTTGAATAGCTTCAAAGAAGTTATTCAAAGTATAATACGCGCAGAAATGCCGAATCTTCCCAAAATTCGCACCAATACTTCACGAACGCCACATTAATACTTCCTGGTTTTCGCACCATATCTTCCATAAGTTCGCACCAATCACTTCATACATGTCTGAAAAGCAACAAGTTACACTTCGGCATAATCAATATAAGTAAATAATTTGATATGAGATATTTCTTTAAAAGATTAGTCTTTATAAATATTGAATATCTTATTATTGTATATAGATTGTTCTAACTAATTGAAACTTAATATGATACTCGCCACTTTGTGCGAACATTAGGAACACAAGGTGCGAATTTTCGGAACATCCTGTGCTAACTTTGGTGACATCTGGTTCGAACTTTCAGAACATACAACTCCTTCCTTTCCCCTACTATGATATACATTATTATAGTAATCCCGTAAATATTTATATCCCCAAGTCCCTACGTATCTAAATATTTGCATATTCAAGTGTTCCTATATATGTGGATAATCATATCTAAATACCTACATATTTAAATACATGTATCTCTCAATATCCGACTATCCGTATCTTTGAATATTACCTTATATTTGAATGCTTGAATATGTTTGTGTTCCCTTATATAGTTCTATCTTATGCTCAGTTTTACTTGTAAATATCGTGTATTTGCTTAAATGTTTTTAAGTTTGTGAATACCAAAATATGTAAATATTCGAAAATATTTGGGTATTTTCTTGCAAGAATACAAATATTCCCCTATCTTTGCATCTGAAAGTATAACAAATTTAAGTGAAAGATATGTCACAAGTTATTTCTCTTTTTGTTGATAAAGGCGGTTGTGCGAAGACTACGACCTGTGTAAATCTGGGCTTTGCACTGTGGTTGCTTGGCAAGAAAGTCTTGCTGATCGATACTGATCCACAGTGCAATTTGACTGATACTGTCGATAAAACTGTTCATTTAGAGGCAGATAGCACCATCTACGAATGGCTTCACGATGCTCAACCAGGCGAATCTCTTCCGCTGCCTATATATACGCGATATGACGGTCTCGATTATGTTCCAGGCAGTCACAGCATGAGCAATATCAATGCTGAATTGCAGTTGATGTACAATCGAGAACATCGTTTGGCCGATTTCTTGAACATGGTTGACCCTGAAACTGGGGTGAAAATACGCGATATGTACGACTATGTCTTCATCGACTGTGCCCCTGGAGGCGAGACGCTAATGAACACTAACGCGTTGGTAGCCAGCGACTTCGTTATAGTTCCGACTGAAGCTGGCATTTACAGTTTGCAGGGACTTCCTCGCATGCTCGATTATATTAATAAGGTACGAACTAAGTTGAACAGCCAGGTTTCAATCTTGGGTTACCTCTTGGTTCGCTGGAATAAGAATCGTAGCATCAGTCGCGAAGTGAAAGAGTTCTACAGTAATGAGGATGAAGTGAAGGCTCCGCTGTTCCCAGTCAGTGTTCGCGAATGCGTACGTTGCCCAGAATCAGTAGCTTACGAGATGTCCCTCTTCGAGTACTCAAGCAGCAGTCCTGTTGCTGACGACTATATGCGGGTTGCTGAATATATGATTGGACGCAAGGCTCGTCCTAAATCGTGGACGCCTGCTAAATGGGGACAGATCGCTAATGCAGCTTATAATCGCTTCATAAAAGAACGGAGTATGTAAATATTTGAATATGCAAACATTTGGCTATTTGAATGTTTATGTATTTGAATGTTTGGAAGAGTAAATTTAATAATACCATAAAATACAGGAGAAAAAGATTATGGCAATCAAGAAAAAATCGCTGAACATCAGTAGGGTAGCAGAAGAGGCAACACGTAACTATGTGGCCCCCAAGCCCTTAGCATCCAACGAGGCAGTTAGAACCCAGATCGTTCAAGAGACTCCGGCACCAAAGCCGATGCGTCGTGTCTGCACCATTCAGAAGGTTGGCGGCTTCACTTTCTTTACTGGAGAGAGTGACCGTAACGCATTGGATTACATTGCTTTCCGCCAGAAATTGGAGAAGCAAAACATTGTCCGGGCTGCACTCCATCAGTTCCTCAAACTCCATTACAGGGAAGGCCAGGGCCTTGATGCAGAGTCGATGCGAATCATCGAACAATACGAGGACAGCGTCTATCAGTGGGTATAGGTCTCCAGGTAGGGTAGGGGAGCTGAGACTGTGTTCTGGGCGAGCAATTTCTCAAAACATGTGCTTTCAAGGCCCCCAATAAGGTGGATTACTGAATGATTTCAAAAATGTTGTAAAGATTTTTGTTGTCGTTTTGCTCCCAATCGTGGTGCGAATATATGCCACATTTAGCCTATTTATTGATAGATTGTTAATGACTTTGTTGTCGTGACTTTTCCTAAAATCCGGATTTCCTTACCGATAGGGTAGGGTGGATTCAGGACTTTTTGCAGTTTTAGAAAGCACATTTTGTGGCTGAGTTGCCAGTAAAAGTTCCTAAAGTTCGCACCAAGGCGGTTAGAAGTCCATCAAGGTGCGAACTTTGGGAACAAAATTGACTTTATTGGGTTCGTTTTATGCTATTTCGTGTTGTTGGTGCGGACTTTGTGAACACTCTAACGTAATTTTCTTGTCTAAGATACTCAAAGTCCTTTTCCAGATGGAAATTCTTCCTCATTTTCGCACCTCAGTTTTGAAAATGTACCTAAAGTCCGCACCAAGCATCTTAATATATGTATTCTGGTAAAACGGAATAGGGTAGCGAGCTTTCAAACGTGGTGCGGACTTTGGGAAGATATTTTGTGGAAGGGAAATTGTAGAAGAGAAATAAATCCTTCTCTCTAATGACCATTTTCCCTTTGGTGCTCAGGTGCAAGCGAGAGGGCAAACGTCACGTGTGATGTTGGCGATTTTATAGTGTGAAGTTGGCAAACTTAAAGTGTGACGATTACGTTTTAACTGTGTGTCGTTTGGAACTATACAATTACTTTTTGTAAAAGTACTCTGCACTCTACACCTTCAGGTCCTAATTGATTGAACCCCAGCGATTAACAGAGTGTAGAGTGTTTTCAAAAAACTTTCTGGAAACACTCGTCACTCATCAAAGACGTTGAAAATGAAGAAGTAATACCCTGACGAGTATATGATGAGCCGTAAAGTACTCATCAGGTTGTATTTTATTGATATTCTTCGTGTTAAGTGCCAAACCTGACGAGTGACGAGTGTTTTTGATATGTTTCTTTTGTATGAACAATAAGAGAAGTTTTGAATTTAGTAATTTGCATTTTAAATTATTATGTGTATATTTGCAAAGCGAAACAACCTTTCGAGATATGATAAGCAAGACCTATCACAAATACATCTGGCTTTTGGATCTGTTGCTTACCAGCGATCCTCTTCCCTATGAAGATATATGTGCAGTGTGTGAGGTTGATTTTGGCAGTCCGCTACCCATCCGTACATTCCATGAATACAGGAAGGGCATAAAGGAGATGTTTGGGGTAGAGATTGTGTGTGACCGCAAGAAAAATGTGTATTACGTCAAGAACCCCGAGGTCTTGGACGAGAATAGACTGGCCAAGTGGCTGCTGCGCAAGTACAGTATTCCCAAGGATTTTGCGACTTTCAATGGTATGAAGGACAGAGTATTGCTTGAGGAGATTCCTTTGGGGCAAACTTATTTGGACAATATCTTGGATGCCATGCAAAGGAATGTGGAGCTGCAGATAGACTATCAGCGCTATGAAAGAGGGCAGGAAGAACACATGCAAACTTTCCATTTTCAACCATACGCCTTGAAGGTCTACAATCGCCGATGGTATCTCCTAGGATACAAGAAAGAGAAGGAAGACCTGCGTCTTATATCTTTAGACCGCGTTCACGTTTTGAAGGAAACGAACACTCATTTTGAATTGCCGTCAGACTTTGATGCAAGGAAGTACTTTGCGGATGTGGTTGGTGTTTATGTGGACAAGGACAAGCAAGTCTCGAATATTAAGATTCGTGCTTATGGCGTTCAGGCAGAGTATCTTCGTTCAACACCTCTCCATAAAAGCCAGTCGGAAGTTCGTTCCAAGCATGGCGAGTTTGCGGAGTTCACATATAGATTATGTATAACTCCAGAGCTCATCAGCCAGCTGTTGGCAATGGGAGAATATGTGGAAGTATTGGAGCCAAAGGAACTGATAGAAGATATGAAGAAGAGAATAAGTAATGTAATTAATTTGTATAGATAAAATTATGGAAAAAGAACTAAGATTACAGTATTTCGAAAGACTGATAGCCAAGAATGA
>CACZBC010000064.1 GCA_902779315.1 uncultured Bacteroidales bacterium
CATCGTTCTGATATCGAGGCTCGGCAAGATGTCGGCAATTGCACCATAGCGAGTCTGAAGGATGACAATAGGAGGTACATCGATGGTTTTAAGACTGCAAGAGAAAAGGTCTTTTTAATAAAAACTGACTATGAACAAATGATACAGTCTATTTTAGACTTATAAATTCCAATTTATCTAAATAATTGTCGTACCTTTGCAGCCGAATTATAGGGGCTTGTTTCATGGCCTTGATTTTGAATGTTGAATTTAATTATTTTGAATTATATATAGATATGCTTAAACTTGATTATTCAAAGGCTCTGCTGAGTGCAGAGCAGATTGCAGCCTTCGCTCCGAAGGCAGAGGAGGCACAGAAGGCTCTCGAGGCCGGAACATGTGCAGGTAATGATTTCCTTGGCTGGCTCCACTTGCCCAGCAGCATCACGGCTGAGTTCATGACGCGCCTTCAGGCTTGTGTCCAGACGCTTCGCGAGAACTGCGACACAGTTGTCGTAGCAGGCATCGGCGGCTCTTATCTTGGTGCCCGTGCCATCATCGAGGCCTTGGGCAACAGCTTCCAATGGCTCACCAACAATGGCGAGAATCCCAATATCCTCTTCGCCGGCAACAACATCGGCGAGGACTATCTCTACGAACTCACGGAGTACTTGAAGGGCAAGAAGTTCGGCGTCATCAATATCTCCAAGAGCGGCACTACGACAGAGACTGCTCTGGCCTTCCGTCTGCTGAAGAAACAATGTGAGCAGCAGCGCGGCAAGGAGATGGCCCGCAAGGTCATCGTGGCTATCACAGACGCCAAGAAGGGCGCTGCCCGCACTTGTGCCGACAAGGAAGGCTACACCTCGTTCGTCATTCCCGACAACGTGGGCGGCCGCTTCAGCGTGCTCACTCCTGTCGGCTTGCTGCCCATCGCAGTGGCCGGTTTCGATATTGCCAAGCTCGTGCAGGGTGCTGCCGATATGGAGAAGGCAGTAGGTGCCGACGTTCCTTTCGAGCAGAACATCTGCCTGCAGTACGCAGCTGTCCGTAACGCGCTCTATCAGAGCGGCAAGAAGATTGAGATTCTCGTCAACTTCCAGCCCAAGCTCCACTACATGAACGAGTGGTGGAAGCAGCTCTATGGCGAGAGCGAGGGCAAGGACCACAAGGGCATCTTCACGGCGGCCGTTGATTTCTCGACCGACCTTCACTCGATGGGTCAGTGGATTCAGGAAGGCGAGCGCACTATCTTCGAGACCGTTGTCAGCGTGGAAGAAACGGAACACAAACTGCTCTTCCCCAGCGACGAGGAGAACCTCGACGGCCTGAACTTCCTGGCTGGCAAGCGCGTGGACGAGGTGAACAAGATGGCCGAGCTCGGCACACAGCTGGCTCACGTGGATGGTGGCGTGCCCAACATGCGCCTCATCGTGCCTCGCCTGAACGAATACTACATCGGCCAGATGATTTACTTCTTCGAGAAGGCATGTGGCGTGAGTGGTCTCATCCTCGGTGTCAACCCCTTCAACCAGCCCGGCGTAGAGGCTTACAAGAAGAACATGTTTGCCCTGCTCGGCAAACCCGGCTACGAAAAGGAAACCGAAGCCATCAAAGCAAGACTGTAATGGAAGCCCCCTCCCCGCTCCCCCTTTGGGGGAGTGCCACAGAGAAGCTGACACTTCCTCCAACTCTTCAATCAGGCGAGACAGAAGCTCTCCCCCAAAGGGGGAGCGGGGAGGGGGCTGTTAAAGCTGTTCTTTTCGATATGGACGGCGTGCTCTTCGACAGCATGCCGAACCATGCTTATGCCTGGTCGCATGCCATGACGCAGTTCGGCTTGGAGATGACGGCCTACGAGGCTTACCTGCACGAAGGGCGTACTGGCAGCGGTACCATCAACATCCTGGCTCAACGCTATTGGGGACGTGATGCGACGGAGGAAGAGATAGAACGCATCTATGCTGCAAAAGCGGATTTGTTCAACGCTCTTCCTGCTCCCAAGCCTATGAATGGAGCCCTCGAAGCCCTGACTGCAGCCAAGAATCTCGGCTGCATGATAGTCCTTGTCACGGGAAGTGGTCAGCCTAAATTGCTCGAGAGTTTGGAGCAGCATTACCCCGGTTTCTTCCGTCAGGAACTGATGGTGACGGGTTTCGATGTGAAGCGTGGCAAACCAGATCCCGAACCTTATCTGATGGGATTGCAAAAGGCGGGCATCAAAGCCGAGGAGGCCATTGTCGTGGAGAATGCGCCTCTTGGCGTTCAGGCTGCAAAGGGTGCCGGCATCTTCACCATTGCTGCCAACACTGGTCCCCTGGAGGATGATATACTAAAAAATGCCGGAGCTGACATCGTCGTCCCCGGCATGAAAGATGTTGCACGTTTGTTCACTTCTTCATCTTTTTCCCGTTGAAGATGTAAATGCCGTCAGGCAATGTTGGCCATTGGCCATTGTTCATTGACCATTTCCGGCCGCTGAGGTCGTAAACGTCATTTCTGATTATCTTATTATCTTCAGTTCTTATTGTCCCAATCCCATCGGGGTCCTCGAAACCGATGATCAGGTCGCCCAAGATGGGCATGTGGTCCGAAGTCACTTTGTCGTTAACGACTTCGTAGCTGACCTTCTCCACGCCTCCGATGGGATTGTAGCTGATGATGTGGTCGATGATGTAGGTGCCGTCGCTCCATGTTGGCGTAGTCATGTCGGAGTGGAAGGTAAAGCCGTTCTCTTGCAGATACTGGGTGAGCACACCACGAGCACCTTGCATCTCGTCGTCCGTGCCGTCATCATTGAAGTCGCCTGCAATGATAAGCGGTTTGCCTGTCTCAACCCAACTCTCGGCTGCGGCTTTGATGATTGGGCCTGTTCCACGCCTTGCATTTGCAGAGAGACCAACATGAAGGCTGGCAAAGACATAGTCTTCGTACTCAGCCATTAGCATGCGTCTTGGCTCGAAGTCGGAAGTGAGGGAGACTACTTTGACGGAGAGCGGCAGTTCCTTCGAGAGTATGCCGATTCCGTAACCGGTAAGCGCGCTACAGAAGATGCCGTACATACCCGTAGCTTCGGCCAGTTCCTTGATTTGGTACTTGTTGTCCGAGCGAGAAGAGAAGACGCTATCGACTTCTTGCAGAGCCACTACATCGGCATTCTGAGCGGAGATAACCCTTGCAGTTCGAGGCAAGTTCAGTCCGTCTTTGTTGCCAGCACAATGCCTAACGTTATAGCTCAAGACACGCAGGTCTCTCTTTTGGTATTTGTTGTAAAAAGGTTCGGTGTATTCGCCCTTCATGGCCGCATCAAGGTCACTGAGATATCTCTCATAGATGATGTCGTACACGCCGTTCGAGACAGCATCATTTGCTTTGTTCCAAACCGTCTTGAGTGTCTGGGTTTGCTCTTCGCTCAAACCGTCGTATGTCTCAAAGTCGGGATTGCCGACTTCGTTAACCTTCTGTGCAAGAGACAGCCTTAACTTGGCAGCGGGGCTTTCCAGCTCGGCAGCATCAATCTTCTGCAACTTCCAAGGAACCATAACCGTCAACAGTGTCGTGCCGATATGAGGATTGTTGGCAAGCATTTCCCCATCGCCGTTATAGATGTAGAGCGACTTGCGGTCTTCCCCGACTGTCTTGAAGACCAAGGGATTCTGCTCGTCCGTCATGAAGGCAAATCCATCCTCAGTTGTCGTGCTGCTGACATACTTGCCTGTCACATAGTTGCGAATCTTGTACTGTCCCTGGTTCCTGTCGACTGCTTCGATGTAGAAGATGTTGCGTGGGTCGCCGATGTTCAAGTCGTTCAGCATCAGACTTGCGCCCTTCTCGTAAGCATCGGCATCAAGTCTCTGGTCGGTCCAGCACATCTTAGGATTGTCCAAACCACTGACGATATAGTAGTAGCCGTTGGAAGCCGTGTAGAATTCCTTCTGTGGCTCTACGTCTTGTTTGACCTTCATCAGTTTCCAGCGTCCCGGATAACCATAGGTCGCACCATCGCCCGGATAGTCGTCGTTGCCTACGTTTTGTTTGGCGAGACTGTTGTTCGGTCGGTCGCTACGAAGGTAGCCCTGGACATGAGGAGAGTATTCCGACTCTTCGTTCGTCATGAAGAATCGTCCTGCACCATCTTCCAAATCGGTCAGCGTGTAACCAATCGGGCTGGAGGAGAAGATGATGTCGGACTCGGCAGGCATGTTCATGTTGCCCAGGTACTGCTCGTTCTCCTTGTTCTTGAATGCCCATTGCCCGTCTTCGCCAACCTTCTCGGCCGTCCAGATGAAGCCGTCAGACTCCTTGTCGAGGTCAGCCCAATAGACATACTGGCTGCCCCATTTGATCTTGAAGTTATCTTGTTGGCAGGCCATACCTTTCGGCAGACCTGTGCTGTTGCCGTTGAACTTTGTGCGGTCACTAACGATGTAGTACTGCTCGCCCTCTTGAATTTCCTCCACATAACTTATATAGGGGTTGCCTGTGTAGCTGTCCACTTCATATATCTGCCAACGTCCTGGATAGCCGTAAGTTGCGCCATCGCCTGGATAACTGTCGTCTCCTACGTTTTGTTTGGCGAGACTATTGTTCGGACGGTCGCTACGAAGGTAGCCTTGAACGTGTGGCGAATGACTGTTGTCGTCGCTAATCATGTAGAAACGGCCTGCTCCGTCCTCCAGGTCAGTCAG
The DNA here is from genome assembly GCA_902779315.1 of uncultured Bacteroidales bacterium. GTDB lineage: Bacteria > Bacteroidota > Bacteroidia > Bacteroidales > Bacteroidaceae > Physcousia. The sequence continues at coordinate 4,668 of CACZBC010000064.1, forward strand.
GGTGTAACCGATGGGTGTGGAGGAGAAGAGCACATCGTCGTCGTAGCTGTTTTTCACGCCGAGGTATTCTTCCTTCACCTTGTTCTTGAATGCCCATTTGTCGTCTCCCACCTTCTCTGCAATCCATTGGAAGCCTTCCTCAGTTTCGTCAAAGTCGCCCCAATAGACGAAGAAGATGCCCTCTCCGGGTTTGTCCCAGGTGATCTTGTATTTGTCCAGCTTGTAGGACATACCTTTTGGAATGCCAGTAGCGTTGCCGGCAAACTTTGTACGGTCGCTAATGATGAAGTACGCTTTCCCTTCCTGAATGTCTTCCGGATAGAGTACGCGTGTGTAGCCCTCTATCAAGTCTTGCGCGAAGGCTGCAGAGCCGCTCAGCAACATTGCTGCAAAGAGCAAAAAAGAGTAAAATCTTCTCATGATAGGAATAGATTAAGGTTATATAATGGTTACTTTCGCTCAAATATACATTTTTTTATAATACGATGAACTTCAAAAACCGAAAAACTTGATTTTCCCCTCTGTCTCTGCTCTGAAACTATCGAAGAGTTTGCCGTTTCATTTCATTCATTTTGTCCCGATTCCAAAGCCATCTCGAGCCGACTGGAAACATCTGCAAGGTAAAAGTCAAACTTCACGTTAGTAAATCGCAAACTTCACGTTAGTAGTTTGCGAACATCACGTTAGTCGTTTGCCAACTTCACGTTAGTCGTTTGGAAATGTCGCTTGGAGCGTTTATCGCCGTCACATTTCGAACTTTTTGATTTTTAATTTTGTTATTTGAATTATAACTCGTAACTTTACACCCAAAATAGGGGAATGTATGGAAATAACCAATCTGTTGACCTTCACAGAACGAAGTCAACTGAGGGAATGGCTCAAGGTGAATCACCTTTCGGAGAAGTGCTGCTGGGTGGCTTGCAACAGGTCTAAGACTCCTCGTCAGGATTGTCTTCCATATCTCGAAATCGTCGAGGAGGCACTCTGCTTCGGATGGATAGACTCTACAAACAAGAGGCTTCCCGATGGCAGGTTAGCCCAAAGGTTGTCCCCTCGACGCAAAAACAGTCATTGGACTGAGCTCAACAGGGAAAGATGCAGAGACCTGGAATCTCGCGGACTGATGACTGATGCTGGGCGAGAAGCGTTGAACAGAAACATGTCGGCACATAAGTGATTGAAACAATATGGACAAGAATTCTTTGACATTCAGGGTGTTTAAGGCGATAATAGCTTTGCCTGTGCCTGTTTGTATCGTTATCCCATCGATATTGTTGTGGCTTTCCGATTGGCATCCAGCAGGTTTCCAGTTTTGGAGATGCTTGATTGGCGCCATATGTCTTCTTCTGGGCATTTTGTTGGCGGTTTTGACAGTCAGATTGTTCCCCAAGCTTGGAAACGGCACTCCTGCCCCTTGGGATTCTACTACGAAGCTGATAACATCCGGCCCTTATGCCTATGTTCGCAATCCCATGATTACAGGCGTCGTCCTGATTCTTGTGGGCGAAGCCTTGCTGCTGTGTTCAGTCGCTATCGGCATTTGGGCTGGGGTGTTCCTCATCATTAATATGCTCTATTTCCCTTTGTCTGAAGAGCCTGGCTTACGCAAGCGTTTTGGCAAAGAGTATGACGAGTACTGCAAAAATGTTCCTCGATACATTCCTCGCCTCAAACCTTGGAGGCCACAGTAACGACCCTAATAGTTAAAACATGAAAAGAACTGCCATTATCCTGAGCCTGTTGATGTCCTTCATCAATTGCTTTGCCCAGTCGAAGAGAACTTACGATGTCGCAGCCTATCTCTATCCTGCCTATGCCGCCGATGACCCGCGTTTGAGGCCTTTCTGGCCTTCTGGAATAGGCGAATGGGAAACGGTAATGACTATGCAGAAACGCCATCCCGGGCACTATTGGAACCGACATCCGCTTTGGGGATACGTCAACGAGGCCGATCCGGCTGTGATGGAGATGGAGATTGAACAGGCGACCAGTCATGGCGTGAACGTGTTCATCTTCGATTGGTACTGGTTCGACGAGCGTCCTTTCATGGAAACGACACTCACCAACGGTTTCCTGAAAGCCGCCAACTCGAGCAAGATGAGGTTCTATCTGATGTGGGCCAACCACAATGTCGAGAACTACTGGGACACTCGAATTGCCCATCTCGGCGAGAGCAACATTATTTGGCGGGGAGGGGTGAGTCGCGAAGCCTTCGAAAAGATGTGCCGTCGGAACATCGAACTCTTTTTCCGTCAGCCAAACTACTACAAGATAGACGGCAAACCTGTGTTCATGATTTACGAACTTTCGACTTTCATCGAGGGATTAGGAGGTGTGGAGCAGGCTCAGGATGCCTTGAAATGGTTCCGGAAGGAAGTGAAGAAGGCTGGCTTCCCGGACCTCGAACTGCAGTTGACGATGTGGGCTCCTCAGTTCAATTACAGCGGATTCGATGCGGCAAAGACAGACAAGCCTCGTAATGAATTCGTGAAAAAGCTCGGCTTTAACAGCATGTCGCACTACCAGTTCTGTCATTTCCTTAATGTTGACGACGATTATGCCAACATCCTTGACCAAGCTTATCAGGAGTGGGAGAAGTTGGAAAAGGAGTTCACCATTCCTTACTATCCGCATGTAAGCATCGGATGGGACAACAGTCCTCGTACGGGAAAGAGTGCTGTCACTCGCGACAATACGCCAGAACGCTTCGAACAGGCTCTGAGAAAGGCAAAGGCGTATCTCGATGCGAGACCTCACCTGCACCCTCTCATCACCATAAATTCGTGGAATGAATGGACGGAAACGAGCTATCTCCAGCCCGATAATGTGTACGGCTACGGCTATCTCGATGCCGTGAAGAACGTCTTTGTGGAAGACGGGAAATAGGGCCGGTGCCGATTAAACCGGCATCTCGTCCTCGTCGAAAGTGGTGTCGGGTTCCAGGCGATAGCTTCCGTCAGGTCCGATGATGAGCAGGAAGGGGCACGACATATCGCTTTCTGGGAAGCTGACGCATGCATTGAAGTATAGTTTTCCTTCTTCTGCGTGGTTGAAACGCAAACCATCCATAATGCCTAATTTCTGGAAGTCTTCTGGGAGTTGGGACTTGAAGTCGGCCTTTGTGAAACTGCGTTCGAAGAGAGTTCGTCCGTCTTTTACAATGAGGAGGTTGAAGCGGTTGTCTCTGTACTTAACTCCGTCTTCGTCAACAACTTCCGGCAGTTCTTCGTCGGGTTGGCTGGTGATGGTAAAAACAACTTTGTGGCTGCCTTGCATCAGCGAATCGGTATAGGCATAGTTGGGCAGCTCCCATACACCGTCATTGTCCTGATCTGTCTGGTCAGAGCCTTCCTGTTCAATTTTCTGAGGTCCGCAAGATGCGAGAAAAACTAATCCGAGTCCTATAATCAAAGAACGTTTCATAATGTCGATATTGAGTTAGAATTGTGTTTAGAATTTGAATACGAGTTCTCCGCCTTTTTTAAGTTCCTTGACGGGGATTTGGAAGGTGGGAAGTGCTTTTCCATTCCATGTGACTTTCTTGAGCTGCTGCTTTTCCGAGGTCCGGCCTTCAACCTTGATGACGACTGTGGTCTGTCTGTCGGCTCCAAGATGCAAGGTGATTTTGTCGAAGAGGGGAGGGAAGAGTTCATAGACGGCTTCGCCAACGACGAGAGGATACATGCCTATGCTGGCAAAGACATACCAGGCACTCATGGCCCCATCGTCCTCGTCCATCTCGAAGCAATAGCCGCGAGGCTGATTGACAAAGGCGCAACCGACAAAGGGAGTGGGATAGGCGTCATTTCCACCATAGCGATGAGTGATGCTTTCTGTGGCGAGAGTGCGGACAATTCCACCTGTCAGTTCGGGCAAACCGAGTCGGCCGAAGAGGAACGGAACGTGGATGTCGGGCTCATTTCCCTGGTTATAAAGCTCTTCGCGGAAGAATCTTTGCAGCTGTGTTCCAAGTTCTTTTTTGCCGACAAGCTCTATCATTCGAGGCAGATACATGGGCGCTCCCCATCGGTACTGCCATCGTGTTCCCTGATAGAGGCCGTTGCCTTTCATCTTTGTATAGGTCTCGTCGATGTGCTGGAACTCTTTTGGCCAGATGCTGTCGAATATCTCTTCGCCCCTGCGTGTCCATCGGTCGGCATCTTCCTTCATACCCAATTCGCCTGCCAGTTGTCCCAAAGCCCAAAAGTCGCCGCTTGCCTCGAGGCACTGGTCCGGGCTTTTCAGGCTGAGACGGTTCACCTCTGCCACCATACCGGGATAGGCGTCAAGAAGCGAAGGGATGCTGATGCCCTGACGATAGGCGTCGAGAAGGGTGGCTATGGCGTGCTCTGTTCGAACTGTCGGCACACATTCGTAGTTCGTGCTCCAGTCCTTCTTGCCTGTTATGTAAAGCTGTGCCAACGACTGCATGATGTTCGGAGAATGCACCTCGTCGAGCAACGTAATGAGGGGGAACTTCGTGCGATAGGTGTCCCAAAGCGACCACGAGCTGTAGTAGTGGAAGCCCTTCGCCTCGTGCGTCTTGCCGTCCGTGCCGAGGTAACGGCACATCAAAGGGTCGGTGACGAGGAACGGGCTGTGGAATGTTCGGTAGAGCGAGGTGTAGAAGATAGTCTGCTGGTCTTCCGTTCCGCCTTCCACCTCAACTGTTGAGAGCAGACGCTCCCATTGCCTCTTGGCGCGTTCCATCATGTTTTCGAAGCTTGTAGCCCATACCATGTTTGGCGTCATCTTGCCAAGTTCGTCGGCCAGGCCTGTGGAGACTACGATTCGGACTTCCACATACTTGGCTGATAGTTCAGGGAAAGTGAGGCGTTTGCGACCATCGGCAATCGTGTCGAGTACGAAGGGTGTGCTTGTGTAGAGTCTGTAGTGCAAGAGGTAATGTCCTCTGCCACAGGTATTTGCGCAATCTGCGAAGCCTTGTCCCATGTCGGGCGTCTTCTGCTCAAAGTTTGCACCGAAGACCTTGTCGAAGGCAGAGCGCGGATTGAGCAGGAGGACTGCCTTCTCTTTGGAGGGAAAGCTATAATAGCCAGGATAGGCTTGCTCAGTATGCTTCAGGAGTCGAACGTCTTGACCTGTTGCGTCGGGCATCAGAGAGACATTTCCGCCACAACCGCTACCTCCGACTCCGGAGAGGCGATTGATGCTGAAGCCCGAAATGGTGGGCACTTCGAAGTCGTAACCGGGATGCTGACGAGGTTTGCTGTCCGGGCAGACTTGAATCTGGCCGTATGGAACTGTGGCTCCAGGCGTCATTTGCCCGAAGTCGTCGGCAGTTCCCATGTATAGATTGACTTTGTCGAGCAGGGAATTCTGCTGCGCATTGGCTGTCGCGCTGAAAAGCACGGCAAAAGCTAGTGTCAGGAATGGTTTTATCTTCATAAGGACGTCAAATTTTATGCAAAGATAGGAAATAATTCATAATTCATAGTTCATAATTCATAGTTTTTTCCTACTTTTGCACAAGAAAAGACAAATAGTAAATCATAAATCGTTAAATAGCATACAATCAAGATGGATACAGAGAATCAAAACAAGTACATCTCCGTGATGTATAAGCTCTATACAGACGGTCAGGACGGGAAGGCCGAACTGATTGAGGAGACTGCTGAAGGCGACCCCTTCATCTTCGTCAGTGCTTTGGGAATGACGCTCGACGCCTTCGAGGCTCAGATTGTGCCTTTGAAGGAGGGGGAGGAGTTCGATTTCACACTCGTTCCCAACGATGCTTATGGCGATTACGATGAGGCTGGCAAGCAGGCTCTGCCTCGTAATGTCTTCGAAATCAACGGCAAACTCGATTCGCGATTCATCTTCGAGGGTGCAGTAGTGCCTTTGACAAGTGGCGATGGAGCTCGCTTCAACGGTACCATTGTCGAGATTGGCGAAGAGAAGATTACTGTCGACCTCAATCACCCTCTTGCAGGCAAGAGCCTGAATTTCAAGGGGAAAGTGGTCGAGACGCGCGAAGCCACGAACGACGAGATTCGCGACGCCCTCAATCAGATAACTGGTTGCGGAGGCGGTTGTGGTGGCTGTGGCGGCGGAAGCTGCGATGGCTGCGAGAGCAAAGGCGAAGGCTGCGGCGGCTGCAAGTAACTGAAAAAGCCGGAGACATACAAAAGGTCGGATTCCCCTCGGAGTCCGACCTTATCTTATTTCCTTATTTTTCAAATCTTCTAATTTCTTATTATCTTCTTTCCGTCCTTGATGTAGATGCCTCGAGCTGCACGAAACACTCCTGATTGTTTTCGATTTTCATTTGACTAAATGACTAAATGACTGCACGCCTCGAAAATAAATCGAAAAAAGTTTGCTAAAGTGTTCGTTTTGCAAACTCGGAGATTGCAAAATTGATGTCTTTTTACGAAAATGGTTACAAGGTTACAAAAGTTACATCAAATTTTGAGACAAGTGCGAAGACTATCTATTATTATATATTAATAATATTATGTAATTAGTGATATATAGATAGAGAAAGCCACCTCTCTCTTTTTCGCGTGTAACCGTTGTAACCGTGTAACCTCACCAATCGATGCCGTACTGCTCACAAATCCACTGAACTGCTTTTGGTGGCAGAATACGGCTGCGGGGCTTTGCTCCCAGTTCCGCCAGTTTGCCCTGGTTCTGACTCAGCCAACGCTGAAATGTCCTGTAATTGACTCCTGCGGCTTCTGCCAACAAGTATTTGTACGTACTTTTCATATCCCTTTTATTTGCTTACAAAGATACAACTTTTTTTCGAAATATGCAATAGCTAAATAGACATAGACAGACATAAAAAGACATTATTAGACACAAACGGACAGAGATAGACAACGGCCTCTCAAACTGTCGTACCTTTGTACTGTGAATCCGGATAACACCAGTCACGATGCGAGATGTAACACTATACGATGGCCAGCGTAACACTATACAATCGCAATCGTAACACTAGAGAGAATTAACCTGATTATTAACAAGGAGTAAAAATGGGGAGTTATAGATGAAGTAACTCGCTCCGCTCATGGACGATAGTTTTGGGCCCTTGTGGTATTGTCCAGCACGAAGTGCTTAACTCCCACTTTAACTTCCATTTTAACTTCCACTTTAACTCCAACAAAACACTTTGCTTATGATTAATTATTCTATCGCTATCCTTTCGTGCAAACCTGGCACGAAGAAGACAAAGCCTTAGGCGCAGGCAGAACTGAACAAATTTTCTCCCTTATTGTTGGCATGTAAGGGAGAATTTTCGTAACTTTGCAAACGAAATCGTTTCAAATAAACCTCTGCGATATATGAACACAATAGGAACCCTTTTCCGTCTCACCTCTTTCGGCGAGAGTCATGGACCGGCTATCGGTGGCGTCATCGATGGTATGCCTGCTGGTATCGAAGTCGATATGAGCTTCATACAGAGTGAGTTAGCTCGTCGCAAACCTGGACAAAGCGCACTCACGACTGCCCGCAAGGAAGACGACGAAGTGGAACTCTTGAGCGGCATCTTCGAGGGTAAAACAACTGGAACGCCTATCGGTTTCCTGGTTCGAAACACCAATCAGCACAGCCAGGACTACGAAAACCTGCGAAATGTGTTCCGTCCTTCTCATGCCGACTATACCTACGAACAGAAGTATGGCATTCGGGATCATCGTGGAGGAGGTCGCAGTTCGGCTCGCGAAACGATAAGTCGCGTTGTGGCCGGAGCCTTTGCCAAACTCGCACTTCGTCAGCTCGGCATCAATATCACGGCTTATACGCAACAAGTGGGCGACATCGTTTTGCCTGGCACTTACAAGGATTACGACCTTGCGAAGGCAGAAGAGAATGCGGTCCGTTGTCCTGATGAAAACGTGGCGGAACAAATGTCCCGACTCATCATGGATGTGAAGGCAGAAGGTGATACTGTTGGAGGCATAATAGCCTGTGTCATAAGTGGTTGTCCCGTTGGACTTGGAGAACCGGTTTATGATAAATTGCAGGCCAAACTTGGTGCCGCGATGTTGAGCATAAATGCTGTGAAAGGCTTCGAATATGGACTTGGATTTGCTGGAGCGAGTGGTCGGGGCAGCGAACAAAATGATCTGTTCGAACCGGACGGTAAAGGAGGCATCACCACAAAGAGCAACAATAGTGGCGGCATTCAAGGAGGCATCTCGAACGGTCAGGGCATCTACTTCCGCGTCGCCTTCAAACCGGTCGCCACTCTGCTTATGGAACAGGAAACGGTTGACGCTCAGGGAAATGCAACCACTTTGACTGCAAGAGGAAGGCACGACGCATGTGTTCTTCCCAGAGCCGTTCCTGTTGTGGAAGCAATGGCTGCCATCACGATTCTGGACGCCTACTTGCTCAACAAGTCCACCCAGATGGGCAAATGATCGCTGATTCCTCCCTTGTACACAGGACCCTGAAAGGTGCGATTAGGTGTTCCCTGTTCGTTTAACAGAAGTGGGAACTTACCTACAGTAACACTTTTCTCAACAAAACCTAACATGCTGGGACTGACGAGGATATGGTCTAGGAATCCCCATACATTTCGGAAGAAATAAGTACCTTGTGCCCGACGTAATTCTTTCTTTTCTTGAGGAACGAGCGACTTCATTCTTTGGTTGATGCTACGGAAGATTTTGTCTGTCGGTTCGGCATTGAAGTCACCCATCAGCAAGACCTTTTTTCCTGCCAGTTCGTCAAGCAGGTCGCATAGAGTTTTGACTGCAAGCCGACGGTGTTCTGTCCCTTCCCGACCACTTCCGGCTCTGCTGGGAAGATGTACTACGACAAGATGCAAAGTGTCTGGAACCGAGGGACATTGTCCCCAGGCATGCAGGATGTCGCGAGTCGGACGATAGCCCAGTTCTGCTGAAGGAATGCGAACCGCCTCATGCCCAAGCAGTTGGAACTGTGTTGAGTCGTAAAGCATAGCAACATCTATGCCTCGAACATCCGGCCCTTCTTCGTGAATATAGGCATAACGTGCCATTCTGAGCGGACTCCTTCGGGTCAGGTCGCGAAGGCAAGTGTCGTTCTCCACTTCGCACATTCCCACAATCATCGGCCAAGCATCATCTCCTGCAATGGCGGCAATGGTTTTCGACAGGTTGTCGAGCTTCTTCCAATAACGGCCTCTCGTCCATCGGTAGCTCCCTTCCGGCAGGAATTGCTGGTCGTCCTTGAGCGAGTCGTCGTTGCAGTCAAACAGGTTTTCCACGTTCCAGAACACAATCCTCTGAGCCCTCGCTTCAGAGCAAGTTAGAAGCATCAGAAAGAGCAGCGGGAACGCTTTGCGGCACATCTTTCTTTTGAATTTTGAATTTAATTATTTTGAATTAGGAACGATGTGTTGTACCCTCTCATTTCCTTTCGCAAGGCCTTTGCTTTGCCTTCGCACACTTCGTCGAGTCGCGCCCAGAATCGGGGGCTGTGGTTCATCTCGATGAGATGCGTCAGTTCGTGTTGCAAGACATAATCCTGCAAATGTCGTGGAAGGAGTGCAAGGTAGAGCGAGAGGTTGATGCTGCCCTTCGAACTGCAACTGCCCCAACGCCCTCTTGCAGAGGAAATCCTGATGGCTTTCACGTCGAGTCCTCGTTTCTCGGCCATATTGAGGAGTCGCGGCACCAGTCTCTCTTTGACGCGTTTGCGGGCAAAGGCTTCCAGCGTCTTCGTAATCCAAGCCTGTATGTCTTTATCTGCCAGGATTTCTGCCGTTTGATAGTAGCAAACGATGCCCGCTTCGTCCATCTCCGCTCTGACGAACGACACATCTTTCTGCTCGAACCTCAAATGGAAGTCCTCTGCATCGATTTGAGTTTCAGGCGTATAGCGTGAAGGTTTGCTCACAACTTCACCTTCTTCTTGGCTGCCTTCGATTCGTTCTGAAGGCGGTCGAGAGCTGTGACGACATACGTGTACTTCGTTTCGCCACCTTGATAATTCAGAGGCAATATCGTCTGACGGGTGATGCACAGGATGTGTGAAGCGTCGTCCAGGTTCACCTTCTCGCCAGGTCCGAAACGATAGACCACATATTGCTGTGCTTTGTCCATTTCGTCCTTCGCCTTCGGAGCGGTCCAGAAGAGCATCGGTCCGTCTTCAGTCCAAACGATAGCCGTTTTGCGAGGCTTCTTCGGGGCTTTCTTGTCAATCCAAGGCATTTGGGGTTGCAGGGCGGGTGTGCTGTGATAGATCTGGCGTAAGGCATCCTGATAGCCGCCCGGATTCTCGCAAACCGCAGCAGCATACCATTGACAACTGCCTTGAATGCCAGGCAAAGAGCGCTGCAGCCTGTATTTGAGATGCATCTGATGTTGGCTGGGATTGTTGGGGTCGACATTCTTGACCGTACGCATCACATCCTGACCGACAAAGATAGGACGCTGTCCTGCATTTGCGCTCCACCAATGGATGAGAATCGAGTAGTCTGCTACGGGATGACCTATCTCCCAATAAATCTGCGGAATGTTGTAGTCAACCCAACCTTGACGCACCCATTCGAGCACGTCGGCATAGAGGTCGTCGTAGTTCTGAGTGCCGTTTGTGGCGCTGCCTCTTGGATCGTTACGCTGGTTGCGATAGATGCCGAAAGGACTGACGCCAAACTTCACCCAAGGCTTTACTTGGCGAATCTGCTGGCACATCTGCTGCATGAACTTGTTGACATTCTGGCGACGCCAATCGCCTTTGTTCATGCCGCCTCCATATGTATTGTAGGATGCGTCGTCGGGAATGGGAACGCCAGGAACGGGGTAGGGGTAGAAGTAGTCGTCCACATGGATGCCATCCACGTCATAGCGCCTGACGATATCGCATACGACTTGGCAGATGAAGTCGCGATTCTCGGGACGACCCGGGTCGAAGAGGAACAAGCCGTCGTAGTTGAAGAAACGGTCGGGATGACGCGAATATTCGTGTGTTGAAGCCAAAGCCGTTGTGCCTTTTGTCTTGGCGCGATAGGGATTGATCCATGCATGGAGTTCCATTCCTCTGGCGTGACATTGGCCAATCATCCACTCCAGGGGGTCCCAATAAGGATTCGGGGGCAGTCCTTGCTGACCTGTCAGATAGCGGCTCCAAGGCTCTAACTGACTGGGATAGAGTGCATCGCCTTCCACCCGGACTTGGAAGAAGATGGCGTTGATGCCGTCCTTCTGCAAATCGTCGAGCTGATTTGTGAGCATAGCCTGCATACGGTCGCGGCCAAGGTTTTGGAACTGTCCGTTGACTGCCTGAATCCAAGCTCCGCGGAATTCTCTCTTGGGATTCTGTCCCATCGCTGTTGCCGCTACCAAGAGCAGCAGAAATAGTAGTTTGTGCTTCATAATGGCACAAAGTTACGAAAAAATATCCATATATCTCGCAATATAAGCATTCTTTTTTATAATTTTGCGGTCATTATTTAGCATGGCATGAATTATTCGGACAAGATGCAAAGACCTTCCGTGCTCCTGATTTATACAGGAGGGACCATCGGCATGAGGGAGAACCCGGAAACTGGGGCTTTGGAGAGTTTCAATTTCGACCTTATCGTCGACGAAGTGCCTGAACTGAGGCGTTTCGATTTCAATATTCATGCCTTCACGTTCGACCCGCCAATCGATTCGAGCGATATGGGGCTTGAGCATTGGGGGAAACTGGTTCGCGTCATTGCCGACAACTATGACCGGTTCGACGGTTTTGTCATCCTGCACGGCACCGACACGATGGCTTTCACGGCTTCAGCTCTCAGCTTCATGCTCGAGAATTTGGGCAAACCCGTCATCCTGACCGGCTCCCAGCTGCCTATAGGTAAACTCAGGACAGACGGAAAGGAGAACCTCATTACCGCCATCGAGATAGCTGCGGCCAAGCACGAAGACGGTTCACCGATTGTGCCCGAGGTTTGCATCTACTTCAAGGAGAGACTGATGCGCGGCAACAGGACGACCAAGATAAATGCCGAGCAGTTCAACGCCTTCCGCTCGTTCAATTATCCCGATTTGGCAACGGTCGGCATGCAAATCAAGTACAACGAGGCAGCCATCCGCAAACCCGATCCCGACAAGCCTTTCAAGCCGCACTATCTCGTGGCATCCGATGTGGTTGTGCTCACGCTTTTCCCCGGCATTCAACAGAGCCTTGTGCATTCTGTACTCAACATTCCGGGCCTGAAAGCAGTAGTGATTCGTACTTTCGGCGCAGGAAATGCCCCTCAGCTGAAGTGGTTCAAGGAGGAACTGAAGGACGCGAACGAGCGAGGCCTCTTGATGGTAAACATCACCCAATGCCAGTCGGGCTGCGTCCACATGGGGCTTTACGAGACCAGTTTGCCCTTGCTGGAAGCTGGGGTGGTGAGCGGCTATGACAGCACCCCCGAATGTGCCATCACGAAGCTCATGTTCCTGCTCGGCCACAAACTGCCGAAGGAAAAGATCAAGGAGATGATGGATAGCGACCTTTGCGGAGAAATTACAAAATAATCAACTAATAACTGTAGAAAGATGAAAAAGAAAGCTTTGTTAACCTTGACAACTGTTATGCTGGGATTGCTCTGCTTAACCTCGTGCCAATCCCAAGAAGAAAGAACCATCAGCAAACTCGAGCAGTTGTCTGAACGCATCGAAGAGAATGGCGACAAGTACGATGTGGAGGATTGGAATGGGATTATGAAGGAAATGGAATCCATCAGCGATGATATCGAAGATTGCGACCTGACAAGCCAGCAAATGAAGGAGGTCGGCCGTCTGCAGGCCAAGTTCTATAAGGCTGTCATGAAGAACGGCAAGAAGATTTTCTCCAGCGGGCTCTCGAAGGTTTTCGCCAATTTCGGGGCTTACGCACAAGGCCTGAAGGAAGGCTTGCAGATTGACAGCCTGGACGAGAACGGCCTTCAGGAGCAGTTCGGCGAGCTGGAAGACGCATTCAAGGATGCTATGGAGTCGTTCGAAAAAGAACTGAAGAACTTCGATGATGGCATGAGCAAGGATTTGGACAGCCTCAGCGACGAGTTGGACAAACTGAGCGATGAACTGAACGACCTGTTTGATTAAGTCGGTAAATCCCGCAGTGATGGAGGATTGTATTAAGATAAAAGGAGCCCGGGTCAACAACCTGAAGAATGTCAGCTTGGAGATTCCACGAGGCAAGTTGGTGGTCATCACGGGCTTGAGTGGTAGTGGAAAGAGCAGTTTGGCCTTCGACACGCTTTATGCCGAGGGGCAGAGGCGATATGTGGAGAGCCTGAGCGCTTATGCCCGCCAGTTCCTTGGCCGCATGAACAAGCCCGAATGCGACTACATCAAAGGCATTCCCCCTGCCATCGCCATCGAGCAGAAAGTGTCGAGCCGCAATCCTCGAAGCACGGTCGGAACCAGCACAGAGATATACGAGTACCTTCGCCTGCTTTTTGCCCGAGTCGGCCACACCTTTTCGCCTGTCAGCGGAAAGGAGGTGAAGCGCCACACCACGGAAGATGCCGTCCAGTGCATGCTTTCCCAACCCGAAGGCACGAAGTTCATGGTGATGTGCCCCATCGCTTTGCCTGAAGGCAGAACACTCGAGCAACAACTCGATATGTATCGCAAAAGCGGCTTCGCGAGGGTGCTGGCGAATGATGAAGTTCTGCGAATAGAAGACATTGATTCTTCACTCTTCACTCTTCACTCTTCACTCTTTTTGGTCATCGACCGCCTTTCAGCGGGCAGCGACCGCGACACGATAGCGCGACTGGTTGATTCGTGCGAGACGGCTTTCTACGAAGGGCGTGGCGAGGCTATCCTCCAGTTCGTTCCGAGCGGAGAGCGACATGTCTTCAGCACACGTTTCGAGGCTGACGGCATTACCTTCGAGGAGCCTACAGACAAGCTTTTCGCCTTCAATTCGCCCATGGGCGCTTGTCCCGAGTGCGAAGGTTTCGGCAAGGTGATTGGCATCGACGAGCAGATGGTCATCCCCAATACGGCTCTGAGCGTTTATGACGGGGTTGTCGTGTGCTGGCGAGGCGAGAAGATGAGCGAGTGGAAGGACTGGTTCATCCGTTGCAATTCGGAGCGCGGTTTCCCCATCTTCAAGCCCTATTTCGAGTTGACTCAGGAAGAGAAGGATTGGCTTTGGCACGGATGCCCCTCGCTTCCGCAAATGAAGAGCGAGACTCTTGGCGGCAAGGACATCCTCGTGCCTGCTGAGTGGAAGATACTCCCTGAAGAGCGAGAGTGGGGCTTGCTCTCCATCGACGCTTTCTTCGAGTACTTGCGTCAGGGGCAATACAAGATACAGAACCGGGTGATGCTGGCCCGCTATCGTGGCAAGACGACTTGCCCCAAGTGTCACGGCACCCGCCTTCGTCCAGAAGCGAACTATGTGAAGGTGGGCGGCAAGAACATCACCGAACTGGTCAACATATCGGTCAGCGAGTTGTTGCCTTGGGTGGAGAACCTCAAGCTGAGCGAGCACGAGGAGAAGATAGCGAAGCGCATCCTCACGGAAATCAAGAACCGCCTCCAGTACCTGCTGGATGTGGGTTTGGGCTACTTGACGCTGAACCGTCCGTCGAACAGCCTGTCTGGCGGCGAGAGCCAGCGCATCAATCTCGCCACCTCGTTGGGCAGCAGCCTGGTGGGCAGCCTTTACATCCTCGACGAGCCCAGCATCGGTCTGCACAGCCGCGATACGGAGCGGCTCATCAAGGTCCTGAAGCAACTTCGCGACTTGGGCAATACGGTGATTGTCGTCGAGCATGACGAGGAGATCATACGCTCGGCCGACTGGCTCATCGACATCGGTCCTGAAGCAGGCCGTTTGGGAGGCGAGGTCATCTATAACGGCCCGTCGGAGGGCATAGCCGGTGCTGGCGAAACCTCCCACACCCTTAGGTTCCTGACTGGCGCAGAGACCATTCCTCTTCCTCCCAGCCGTCGCAAATCGAGCAGTTACATCGAGGTGAAGGGCGCCAGAGCCAACAACCTGAAGGGCATCGATGTGCGTTTCCCGCTTGGTGTGATGACCTGCGTGACGGGCGTCAGCGGAAGTGGCAAGAGCAGCCTTGTCCGCGACATATTCTATAATGCCCTGAAGCGGCAGCTCGACGAAGTGGCCGACCGCCCGGGCGAGTTCCTCTCGTTGGAGGGCGACACGAAGATGGTCAGTGCCGTCGAGTTCGTCGACCAGAACCCCATCGGCAAGAGCACGCGCTCCAATCCCGTCACTTATGTCAAGGCGTGGGACGAGATTCGCAAGATTTTTGCGGCCCAACCCCTTGCGCAGCAGATGGGCTACACGCCTGCCTTCTTCAGCTTCAATACCGATGGAGGGCGTTGCGAGGAGTGCAAAGGCGAGGGAACCGTCACCATCGAGATGCAGTTCATGGCCGACCTGGTACTGCCCTGCGAGAGCTGCCACGGACAGCGTTTCAAGGCCGAGATTCTGGATGTCCGCTTCCACGACAAGAATGTCAACGACGTCCTCAATATGACCGTCAACCAGGCCATCGAGTTCTTTGCCCAGTACGGGCAGAAGCGCGTCATCTCTTTGCTCAAACCCTTGCAGGATGTCGGCCTCGGCTACATCAAGCTCGGCCAGTCCTCCTCGACCCTTTCCGGCGGCGAAAACCAGCGCGTCAAGCTCGCCTACTACTTGGGGATGGAGAAGAACAAGCCGACCGTCTTCATCTTCGACGAGCCCACAACGGGCCTTCATTTCCACGACATCCGCAAGTTGCTCGACGCCTTCGACGCCCTCATTTCGCGCGGCCACACCATCATCATCATCGAGCACAATCTGGAGGTCATCAAGTGCGCCGACCACATCATCGACCTCGGACCGGAAGGCGGCGATGCAGGCGGTTTCCTCCTGGCCTCAGGCACCCCCGAGCAAGTCGCCAAGTGCCGGGAAAGCTATACCGCCCGTTTCCTCCGCGAAAAACTGAAGGCTGGGAAATAACCGGAAACAATGTGGTTGGCATTTCTATCCCTTCCCCCCTCTAGTGTGACGATGGCGATTTACCTTTTTCAGTAAGTCAATTTCTTTTGGGATAGGGATGTGCCGCTGCGTGTCCCCATTCATATATGGTGTTCCGCGAAGGGAATTGTCACGTTTGACGTTGGCCAAGTTCAAGTGTGACGTTTCGCATCTTGACGTGTGTCATCCGGTTTGACTTTGTCTTCCTCTGTCACGACTCGACAAATTAAGTGCACTTGTTTGCCTTCGCTGCTCCATCGGTTGACGATACAAAGGTACGGACATTTTTTGAGGCATTGTCCGCTTGTGTCCGGATGCTTCTTTTTTCTTCCGAATAAGTTCGAAAAATTCTTGCAAATGTCAAAATTTTTTCGTAACTTTGCAGAAAAATAAGAGACTATGAAAAGCGCTTACAAATATGAGCTGGCTAATGCTGCTGGAGTT
>CACZBC010000065.1 GCA_902779315.1 uncultured Bacteroidales bacterium
GCA
Organism: uncultured Bacteroidales bacterium; assembly: GCA_902779315.1. Taxonomy (GTDB): domain Bacteria; phylum Bacteroidota; class Bacteroidia; order Bacteroidales; family Bacteroidaceae; genus Physcousia. The sequence continues at coordinate 4 of CACZBC010000065.1, forward strand.
TTTCGAAGGCAGTAAAATTCAAAGAATTTTAACGGCTCGTTTTAAGGCGCCGTAGAGCGCAAGTTTTTGCCTCGGTGGTATAAATGTACGTCGGAGACATTTGAAGCGATTCTGGGGCAAAAGAGAGGGGTTTTTCGGGGGTTCTGGATTTCGTGCCAAGACAAGCAATTCTTTTTGGCATGAAAAAGAGTCGAATTTTCGTATTTCCACAAATGCAACAAAAGCAACATTGCGATTTGAGAGAGAGCAATATCAAAGCTTGTTTGGATATTGCCGAACGTTAGCAATGTCGACGAAGTCAACAAATGCAACAAAAGCAACACCAGTTTTTGAGAGAAAAAGACACCGTATTCATGGCACGCCCACTGCACAACTCCAGTGACGTTTGCCATTAACTAACGTGACGATTGCATTTAACTAGTGTGACGATTGCAATCGTATAGTGTTACGTCTGCAATCGTCACTGCAGTCGTTTCAGGTCGATGCCGGCCTTAGTATATTCTCTTCTTGCCGTCCTTGATGTAGACGCCCTTGCGAGAGGGTGCGCTTACCTTCTGGCCGCTGAGGTTGTACCAGCCCTCGAGCGAACGGCTGTTGTCCTTCTGCTCTTCCGGAGCCTGAATGAGCTCGATGCCCGTACCTATGTCGCCGTTGAGCATCTTGTCGACATAGACCTTCATCCAGTGCCCACCCACAACGCTACGGGCGCGGAAACCTACCCAACTGCCGTTTCCGTCTGTATAATACCAGTCGGAGAGGGGAACTCGGGTGGGAGTTGAATGGACATACTTATAGACGAGATCGGATATCTTCAGGAAGTTCGTCTTGGTGGTTGCAAGAGCTGCAGTCCACATTTCCCAGTCGCTCTTGGTATAGCTGGAACGGCTGTCGAGGGGGAGGCCATAATCGTTGAGTTTGCTCTGAATGTAGTAGTTGTACTCCTGATTCTTGACCTGATCGGGGAAGATGCCTGTCTTCCAGGCCTTGTCCCATACCATATTGTACTTCTGGCTCCATGTGCCGGAACGGTCGTAAGCCAGTTTGTAGTGGGTTCCTTCCTTGGCGAGGCTGACCCAGTTGGTGGCCATCTCCTTTGCCTTGGCTATGTAGTATTTGTAGTTGTCCGCTTCACCTCTTTGCCAGCAAAGCATGGCATAGCCTGCCACACCCATAATGGCCTTGACTGCAAGGTTGGCATTGTGGGCGAGATGGCCTGCGAAGTCGTCCGTACAGAGCTGATTCTCGGGGTCTGTTCCGTTCTCCACGAGGTAGTTTGTCCACTTCGTGAGCGTTCCCCAATAACGGTCTGCCCAATCGGTATTGCCGTCTATGTTGGAGATGGCTGCAGCCAGGATGACGATGTTCGCGCTTTCCTCGATAGGCATGTTGCCGCCGAAACCGCCGCCTCCATCAGGGAAACGGATGGCATAAACCTGGTTGTTGGCATGAGGATAGGTGCCGAGGTCGTGAGCCGCGAAGTCGAATCCCCATCTGCTGCTCTGGCAATAATCGAGGATGGAGGTGCACATGCCCTTCATCAGCTCTGTATTGTAGAGAAGGAAGAGCGGGGCTGAAGGATAGGTGAGGTCAACCGTATTGACACATCCGTTCGAGTTGTTCTCCTTCGAGAAGAAGAGAAGATTGCCCTTGTTGTCCTGGAAAATCTTGTGCGCAGCTATGCAATGGCGATAGGATGCGCAGAGAAGTTCCGCATACTTGGTGTTGCCGGAAGCCAGACCGTCGTCATAGATGATCTGGTCCTGCTGCTTGCATCGTGTCATGATGTCGTCGTAGTTCTGCTGGAACTCGGCAAAGGCCTGCTGAATCGTCTTTCCGTTCCGGGCCCAATAGCCTTTGTAGTTGACATCCATGTAACGCATGTCGTAGATTTCATCGTAGCCGAACATCATATAGCTGCTGGCCTGGCTGACTGTCCCGAAGTCGTGAACGTACGAGAGGAAAGGCATTTCCCCCTCTTCGGAACTGCTGAAGGGAGTCTTGCTCTCGGGCAATTGCCCTGTTGCTGCGAAGGTGGAAGAGGTGAGATCCTGGTCGGCAACGGATATCGTACCATTCACATTTGGCAGATAGAGGTAGCCCCAGTCGATAGTGATCAGGTCACCAGCCTTTCCCAGAATCTTCTGATCCTTGCTGCCGCTCTTGATGAACTGACGGCCGCCTTCAGTCACGATGGTCGATATGGTTGCCTGGCTGTTGTTGTCGACTGTCAGTTCGGGTGTCGTTCCGAAGAAGAACTGCACATCGTGCTCTTGTCCGTCGTTCGCTTTCACCTGATAAGAGATGAAGTTGATAGGTGTTGACATCAGCTCGACATCATCCATGAGGAAGGGGGCAGTGAAGACCAAGTCGAGGTCTACGCCACCACAAGTGAAGGTATAGTAAGTGCTGGTCGGCAAGACATCAAGCTTCTTCTGAGCTGCCATCTCTTCGTCTATTGTGCTTGCATACAGTCCGATATCGGCCAAAGCGCCTCCCGTCGTATTCTTCACGTGGTAGGCAAGAACGTTCTGGCCTGCATGAAGAACGGCTTTGTCAGCATCTGTCAGCTTGTAGGTAACGTTCTGCACCCAAGTCTCGCCTGTGCCAAAAAGTTTGCGGCCATTGATGTATCCATCGCACACATCGTCGTGGGAATAGATGACGGCAAGGTCTTTCTGCAAATCCTCTTCCGTCAGGGTGATGTATCGACGGATATAATAGTGGCTGTTTGAAGCTGTCCAGGACGTGTTGACATTAGGATATTCGTTTGGTGTGCCGAATGCGCCAGTCTGGGTCTGCCAGCTTGTATCGTCGAAGCTCTCTGTCGTCCAAGTTGTTCCGCTGGTGGAAGTCGTCTTGACCTTAGCTTCCCAAGGTCCTTCGTCGGCCATCGCAGCAATCGAGGCATAACCGGGATGGTAGCCAAGCTCGTTCTTGTAGAGTCCGATGTCTGCCAAAGCGCCGCCCTTAGTGTTGTGGACATGGAAGGCAATGACGTTGTCGCCTTCCACGAAAGCCGCCTTTGCTGCTCCAGTCAAATGCACTTTGACATTCTGACGCCACTTCTCTTCCGTCACATTCACTACCTGCACACCATTGACATAAGCCTCGCACTTGTCGTCGTGGGAGTAGATGATCCAAAGGTCGTTGCGCAAATCTTCTGCCGTAAGTGTGACATGACGGCGGATATAGCGGTCCGTATTGTCTCCGCCCCAATTAGCCTGTATGTAGGGATACTCGTTCGTCGATCCCCAAGGTCCCGTCTGATTGGCCCATCCAGACTCGGAAATACCAGGATTCATCCATGTGTTCGCCAATCCGGAAGGGATGGTTGTACGCACTTTAGCCTGATATCCGCCTTTGTTTCCCATAGGAGCGATGGCTAAGAGCTTGGTTTTCCTTTGCGCTCCCATGAATCGATATACCTTTCCGTCCACTCGAAGCAGGCCGTCCATTGCTTTCTGCTGGTCGTCCCAATGCTTGGTGGTGCCGTCGTTAAGCCTGTTGTAGGGCGACCAGAAAGAGAAATATGGGTCGTTCACAAGCAGGGGGACACTAGGCAAACGAAGGTTCGTCTGCTTGTAAGGCACAAAATAATCTGGCGTTTGAGCCTGCAGAAGTGTGGCTGCAAAGAAAGCAGCGAAAAGGAATAAAAACTTGCGCATATACTGTTGGATTGTTTGATATTTTATTGCAAAATGCGCACAAATATAACACTTTCTTTGCATTCCACAATGCTTTGGCTGGAGAAAAAAACACCTTATTGTATTACGAGGGAGGAAAAACGGCATCATTTAAACATTTTTATAGGTTTCCCTGAACACTTTTTCGGAAGAAAAATGTAAATTTGCAGGCGTAATAAAAAAAACAAACATTCAATATGACGAAATACAACATTCCTGTCCTTCTGCTGACCGGTTACCTTGGCAGCGGAAAGACGACACTCCTGAACCGCATCCTTTCGAACCGTAAAGGCATACGTTTCGCCGTGATAGTCAACGACATAGGCGAAGTCAACATCGATGCAGACCTTATCCAGAAAGGGGGAATCGTAGGCAATCAGGACGACAGTTTGGTCGCCCTTCAGAACGGATGCATTTGCTGCACCCTCAAGATGGACTTGGTGCAACAACTCTACGACATCATCGCCCTGAAAAAGTTCGACTATATCGTCATCGAAGCAAGCGGCATTTGCGAACCAGAACCCATTGCCCAAACCATCTGTTCGATGTCGCAAATGGCTCCTGAAGTCACGAAGAATGGCGTTCCCTACGTGGATTGCATCGTGACTGTAGTGGATGCCTTGAGGCTGAAAGACGAGTTCGACTGTGGCTCGGACCTCACCAAAAAGGACATCGACGAAGAGGACATCGAGAATCTCGTCATCCAGCAGATTGAGTTCTGCAACATCGTCCTGCTGAACAAAGCTGCCGATGTGGAGCCTCACGAACTGGAGCGCATCCGTCAGATAGTGCGAGGAATCCAGAAGAAAGCACAGATCATCGACTGCAACTATGGTGATGTGGAGCTCGACAAACTGCTGAACACCAACCTCTTCGACTACGAAAAGGTGGCGACTTCTGCAACCTGGATTGCAGAGTTGGAAGGCCATCACGACCACGATGACGATGATGATGACGACGATGATGACGACGAAGACGAGCACGAACACCATCATCACGAACACGAAGAGCATCATCACGAACACGAAGAACACCATCACGAACACGAGCATCACCATCATCACCACCACGATCATGATGAAGGCGAAGCAGAAGAATATGGAATAGGCACGTTTGTCTATTACAGACGCAAGCCCATGAGGCTCAGCGAGTTTGACCAGTTCGTGGCTCGGTTATGGCCGAAAGGAATCATCAGGGCAAAGGGAATCTGCTACTTCAAAGGCGAAGAAGATGTCTGCTACCTCTTCGAACAGGCTGGCAAGCAAGTGAAACTGCAGAACATAGGGCAATGGTATGCCACGATGCCTGAAGCCGAGTTGGAAATGATGAAACAGCGAGACCCCAATCTTCGCCGCGATTGGGACGACACTTATGGCGACAGAATGCAAAAACTGGTCTTCATCGGTCAGCACCTCGACAAGGAAGCAATCGCCACTTTGCTCGACGCTTGTCTCGTGGAATAACGCCTCAGCACGGAATCAGCCGTGCCTGCCCCGATATTCCTGTTTATCTGAAAGTTGCTGAAAGCTTGGTGTAAACGGTCTCACCACTTGCGACTTGGGCATGAACCTTGAGGCTTCCGTCGGGTTGTTCCTCGATTGAAGTGAAGGAGACGCTCAGTTCGCATACTTCTTCGGGCGAGATGATGGCGAGGTATTTCACATTCTTCGCCTTAACGAGGTTAACCTCGCGACCCAACCAGACCTGCAAAAGCTCCTGAATCATCTGTACGATGCAGACACCAGGCGTGATGGGATGACCGGGGAAGTGTGCCTTGTAGATGGGCCATTCCCGGTTGATGCTGATTTGGAAGACAGGCTGTCCTGCTTCTTGAGCATTGATTTTGAAGAGATTATCCTTTAGAATCATTCTGTTATTCGTTTAGTCCCCACTTCTCTTTCCAGCGGAGGAAGAACTCAGGGTTCTCGAGAATGAGTTGATATTGCTGGTCGGTAAAGGCCTGAATGGTACGAGCAGAAGTGAGCAGAGCGTCGTCTTCCGTGTCGTGAATCTCGTAGTCGAAGATGATTTTCGCTGCCGGAGTGAACTTGTAGGCGATGTCTATGCGAGGTTTTGTCGTGTAGAAGATGGGACGATGATAGCGTATGTCCATATCCACGATGGGTGCAAAGACATTGTTCTTCAGGTAATCGTCGTAGCAAAGGCCGTAGTGATGTCCCCAAGCCTCTCGCGCATCTTCTAGATAGAGCGGATAGGCCCCATGCCAGACAACACCCATGATGTCCACTTCGCTGAAGCGAACTTCGAACTCTCGCGAGAAACGCAACTCCTTTTCCTGCATAACTATGAACTATGGACTATGAATTGGAGCTCTGTTCCCCCTGAGCAATCTTGAGGCGAGTTGTGGCGATTGTCTCCTCGCCTACTCGCACTTCAGCGGTAACGAGCGTGACGTCGAAGATTTCCTGCATGACCACGATGGTTGTCTCGATGGTCTCGCCTTCACGAGGGAGACGGACAATCTCGAGGTCCTTCACTTCGCCAATGAAGCCAAGACGGACACCCGTCTTCAGTATGTACTTATTATAGTAGCCGAGTCGAGCGGCACAAGTCTGTGCGATATGTTCGATGAGACCTGCAGAGGCGAACTCTCCGTTCTCGCAGAACACATTGTCCTTTCGGATGGTAAGTTCGCAAGTGGTCTGTGTCTCGCTGTAATCCGTCAAGTGGTCCACCATCACGAATGGCGGCCTTTGTGGCAAGAGTTCCAGTATGTCTATTTCTCTAAACATCAACCTAATCAACTATGGACTATGAACTATGAACTATGGACTATGGACTATGAACTATGAACTAAGTATACAGTCCTCCGTTTATGGAAATGACTTCACCCGTTATGTAAGCCGCTGCATCCGAGAGGAGGAAGCTGACCAGCTCCGCCACTTCTTCGGGGCGACCGAAACGGCCCATAGGAATCTGCTGCTTCAGTTCGTCGACGGGAAGGTCTTTCGTCATATCAGTCTCGATGAAACCTGGGGCTACGGCGTTGACCGTCACATCTCTGGCCGCAGCTTCGAGTGCCAAAGCCTTCGTGGCTCCGATGAGTGCTGCCTTTGCTGCGCTGTAGTTCGTCTGTCCGGGCAAACCCTTGAGACCTGAAAGCGAAGTCATATTCACGATTCTTCCACCATGTTTCTTGCGAAGCATAGCAGGCAGACAACGACGCGTCACATAGTAGAATCCGTCGAGCGAAGTGCTGAGTACGGCCTTCCAGTCCTCAGTCGGCATCATGAACATCATGCCGTCACGACGAATGCCGGCATTGTTGACGAGATAGGCGATGTAGTCGTCGGGGTGGGCTTCTGTCCAAGCCTCGAAGGCGCGGTCCACCTCCTGCTCATTTGCCACGTTGAAGGGCATCAGTTCAGCTGTTCCTCCAGCAGCTTCTATCTCAGCCTTGACGGCTTCTGCAGCAGCCTGATTGCTCTGATAATTGATGATGACGGGCAGACCCTGAGCCGCCAATTTGAGGCAGACAGCACGTCCCAATCCGCGAGATCCGCCAGTTACTAAAGCATATTTCATAGCCTTGTTTTGTGTTCTGTTCTAATGTTTTCGGCTGCAAAGGTACGAAATATAATTCATAATTCATAATTCTTGTTTTTTAATTTCACGGTTCGTGCACTAATACATTATTTTATTATATAAAAAGGCATTCTTCGTCACCCATTTTCACATACTTTATGACCGAGTTCGATGTGCCCCGAGCGTAATTTTGCATTTTTCCTCGTCAAGATGGCGAAGATATCAAAGAAAATTTGTAAATTTGCCCAAAAGATTTTGAGTTATGAGCAAGAAGAAAACTGGCAGCTTTGGACTGCGAAAGACCGACCTGGAAAGGGTTGTCATCGACTTTTTCCAAGAGAACCCAGCCGTTACGTTCCCCCTGAAGGGCATCTGCAAGCAGCTTCACCTGCGAACGAGCCAAGCGAAAATGCTCCTCGTCGATGTACTCGAGGGCCTTCTGGCCGACGATTTCGTCAAGGAACAGCCTCGAGGATACTTCACTCTGAACATGCCTTCGCAAGTGATGACGGGCATTTTCCGCAGAAAGGCAAACGGCAAGAACACTTTCGAACCTGCCGAAGGTGGCGAACCCATCCTGGTAGCTGAGCGAAACAGCCTGCATGCGATGGATGGCGACACAGTCCAAGTCACCCTTCTGGCCCGTCGTAAGCACCATGTTCGCGAGGCTGCAGTCACGGAAATCGTGAAGCGTAGCGACAAGACTTTCGTGGGAACGCTACAAGTCCAGAGGGGCTATGCCTATCTTCTGACTGAGGACAGAACGCTTGCCAACGATATCTTCATCCCAACGGAATACCTCAAGAAAGGCAAGACTGGCGACAAAGCCGTGGTCCGCATCGTGGAATGGCCCGACAGAGCCAAGAATCCGATTGGCAAAGTGGTTGACATTCTGGGCAAGACTGGCGAGAACAATGCCGAGATGCACGCCATCCTGGCCGAGTACGGACTGCCCTATGTCTATCCTGCAGCTGTGGAGAAAGCCGCTGACAAACTCGTTCCGGGCATTACCGAAGCCGAGGTTGCCCGCCGTCTGGATATGCGGGATGTGCTCACCTTCACCATCGACCCGTACGATGCGAAAGACTTCGATGACGCACTCAGCATTCGCGAAATCAAGAAGGGACTCTGGGAAGTGGGTGTTCACATTGCTGATGTAAGCCATTATGTCACAGAGGGTTCCATCATAGACAAAGAAGCGTACAAGCGTGCCACGAGTGTCTATCTGGTGGACCGCACGGTCCCCATGCTGCCAGAACGCCTTTGCAACTTCATTTGCTCGCTCCGTCCTGACGAAGACAAGCTGACGTATTCGGTCATCTTCCACATGAACGAGAAGGCCGAAGTGAAGTACTGGAACCTCGCTCATACGGTAACCCGAAGCGACAGACGCTTCACCTACGAAGAGGTGCAGAAGGTCCTCGAGGACCATCACGAAGCGAGCGAGGAAGACTACAAAGCCCCTGGAGATTCCGCTCCGATGCCCGCTCCCGATTGCAAAGAGGCTAAGCCCGCTGAGGACTTTGCCGAACCGCTCATCATCCTCAACCGTATGGCCAAGCAGCTTCGTCAAAAGCGTTTTGCCGCTGGGGCTGTCGACTTCGACAGGTGTGAGGTGCGCTTCAACATCGAACCCGACGGACACCCGACTGGCGTTTACTTCAAGGTGGCGAAGGATGCCAACAAGCTCATCGAGGAGTTCATGCTGCTGGCAAACAGAACGGTGGCCGAGAGCATAGGAAAGGTTCCCAAGAACGTCAAGCCCAAGGTACTCCCCTATCGTATCCACGAGAATCCCGATCCGCAAAAGCTGCTGAACCTGGCTGACTTCGTGAAGAAGTTCGGGCACAAGCTGAGGACCACAGGCAACAGGACCGACATCAGCCGCAACCTGAATCGCCTCCTCGACGATGTGAAGGGCAAACGCGAGCAGAATGTCATCGAGATGATTACCCTCCGCGCCATGATGAAGGCGAAGTACAGCACGCACAATTGCGGCCACTACGGCCTCGCTTTCGACTACTACACGCACTTCACCTCACCCATCCGCCGTTATCCCGACCTTATGGTACACCGCCTACTGACGCGCTATGCCGAGGGCGGACGGAATGTCAACCAGGTGAAGTACGAGGAGTTCTGCGAACATTGTAGCGATATGGAGCAGACTGCAGCTTCGGCCGAGAGGGCCAGCATCAAGTACAAGCAGGTCGAGTTCATGAACGACCACCTCGGTGAGACCTTCCAGGGCACCATCTCCGGCGTCACCGAGTTCGGACTGTATGTGGAGATAGACGAGAACAAGTGCGAGGGCATGATTCCCCTGCGCGACTTGGAGGGCGACTACTACGACTTCGACGAGAAGAACTACTGCCTGAAAGGCCGTCGTTTCCACCATTGCTACAACCTGGGGGACAGCGTGAAAGTGCAAGTCTCCAGGGCTGACCTCTACCGCAAACAGCTCGACTTCAAGCTCGTCTATCCCGACTAATTTGGCCTGTCCAAACTTTTTTGCTTTATATCAAGAAAAAAGGGCAGAAAAAAGTTGCAGAAAAGCGCGTTTTGCCGTACTTTTGCACCCGGAAAAGTTGACGTTAATTCTTAATAATAAAGAAGACAATGGGTGGTTTCTTTGGTACGGTCCAGAAGCAGAAGTGCGCTGCTGACCTCTTTTACGGCACAGACTATCAATCGCATCTTGGTACAAAGCGTGGCGGTATGGCCACTCTGAGCGACTCAGGCGAGTTCCTGCGAAGCATCCACAACCTGGAAAGCACCTATTTCCGCACCCGATTCGAGCCCGAGCTGGACAAGTTCGTGGGCAAGTCGGGCATTGGCGTCATCAGCGACACAGACGCTCAGCCCATGCTGATGAACAGCCATCTGGGACGCTTCGCCATCGTCACAGTCGCCAAAATCAACAACCAGGACGAGCTGGCACAGCAACTGCTCGACGAAGGAGGGCACCTCAGCGAGTTCAGCAGCGGCAAAATCAACCCCACAGAACTCATCGCCCTGCTCATTATAAAAGGCAAGGACTTCGTGGACGGCATAGAAATCGTCTTCAAGCACATCAAGGGCTCATGCTCCATGCTGCTCCTCACCGAGGACGGCATCATCGCGGCCCGCGACTCTTGGGGCCGTACACCCATCGTGGTGGGCAGCAAGGAGGGAGCTATGGCTGTGACGAGCGAGACATCGGCCTTCCCCAACCTGGGCTTCGAGACCACACACTACATCGGCCCGGGCGAGATAGTCCACATCACCGCGGACGAGATGACAGTCCTCCGGAAGCCCAATCCCAAGATGCAGATCTGCGCTTTCCTCTGGGTCTACTACGGTTTCCCCACTAGCAGCTACGAAGGCCGCAACACCGAAATGGTGCGCAACGAATGCGGCCGGGTGATGGGACAGGAGGACCAGACCGAAGTGGACTGCGCCTGCGGCATTCCAGACAGCGGCGTAGGTATGGCTGTGGGCTATGCCGAGGGACACAAATGCCCCTTCATGCGCGCCATCAGCAAGTACACACCCACCTGGCCCCGCTCCTTCACCCCCAGCGACCAGACCATGCGCAACCTCGTCGCCAAGATGAAGCTCATCGCCAACCGCGATGTCCTGGAGGGCAAACGCGTCCTTTTCTGCGACGACAGCATCGTCCGCGGCACACAGCTTCGCGACAACACCAAGGAGCTCCACTCGCTTGGAGCCAAGGAGGTGCACATGCGCATAGGCTGTCCCCCACTCGTCTACAGCTGCCCCTTCGTCAACTACAGCGCCAGCAAGAGCGATTTGGAGCTCATCACCCGTCGCATCATCAAGGAGTTCGAAGGCGACGACACCAAGAACCTGGAGGCCTACACCCGTACCGACAGCCCCGAGTACAAACGCATGGTCCAGGAGATAGCCCGCCGTCTGAACCTCGACTCCCTGCGCTTCTCCAAGCTCGAGACACTCGTCAAGGCCATCGGACTGCCCAAGGACCGCATCTGCACCCACTGCTTCGACGGCAGTTCCTTCTATACCCTTGAGGAAGAGAACAAGGTAATTGAGAGTTAAGAGTTGATAATCGGAAGTTGAAAACTGCAGCCACCCGCTTTTCCACCTACAAAAAGAAGTGAAAGGGAATTGGCCTGCACCCATTGCTTAATTCGCTTATGACCAAAGCCCCACTCTACCTCC
>CACZBC010000066.1 GCA_902779315.1 uncultured Bacteroidales bacterium
CATCCACTCGCCAGCCCAGTACCATACCTGCTGCTTGAGCGAGTCGGCAGGTGTCCCGTCGGGGAACACAGTCTCCTCGTCAACGAACTCAGCCTTAAGCAGCTCGCTGAAGAACAGGTTAGCGGCAGCCACGCTCGTCTGCTTGTCGAACTTAGCCAATGCAGACTCCACATCTTGCGCCATCGCGCAGACGCTCATCAGCAATGCAAGGACTGTCATTATCAGGTAACTTGTTATGGACTTTATTGCGTTCATCGTTGTTATTAATTTTAATGCAAAGATACAACATTATTTGGGCAATTCCAAATTTTTCTATAGAAAAATTCACTAAGATGTAAAAAATCGAACTTTTACCCCTTGTTTTGAGGGTTATACTACAATGTTATTCTGTTAAAAACATCAAGTGTGTAGTTGGCAATCTTCGCGTGTGAAGTTTGCAGACTTGACGTGCCAAGTTTGGCATTTCCCCAGCCTGCGCTAGTCTTCCCCGCTGTAAAAGCAACAAAGTCAACAAATGCAACAGCTGTTTTTGAGAGAAGAAAGGGTGCATTTTTTATACTTTATTATTAAGTCATTGTGATAATTTATTATATATAAGACAAACGTCGTCTCTCGATTTCGCTTGTTGCTTTTGTTGACTTTGTTGACTTTTCAGAAAATCAGTGGGTCTAAAAGTGCCAAATTTTTCGATGAAATGGGCGATTTTTGCACTTTTTGCTGTCCCCTTTTGTGCTAAAAACCGAGGCGAAAATGTTGACTTGCTCGGCTGAAATCCCTGCTTTTGAGGTGCAATTTTGGCGAAAAACTCATGTTTTTGCTGCAGCAACGATGGAAAAAAACAATAAAAACCGTTGTCTTCTGGCTGAGACATCGTCTCAGATGTCGTGTCTGTATGCTTTTTTTCAGTAAGCAAGTTTCCTGACAAAGCATCCATCCACGCATCAATTCTGCCGAATATAATCCAGAAGCCAAGAAAACCTATAAAACCAACCGATTTTCTTGGTTTTTGTTCTTCAGATTCAGATTCTGTTCAGCTCTTTCCCCTGCAAAAATGCGGCCACGTTTTGGGTGGCGATGTCAATGAGTCGGCGTCTTGCTGCCTTTGATGCCCAGGCTATGTGGGGGGTGATGAAGCAATTGGGGGCGGAAATCAAAGGACTGCCCTTTCTGGGTGGCTCTTCGGTCAGCACATCAATGCCAACTGCATAGAGTTTCCCTGCCGAAAGTGCCTCGCTGACAGCCTGTTCGTCGAGCAAGGGACCTCGGCCTGTATTGATGAGGATGGCTGTGGGCTTCATCAGGGCAAGGCGTTCACGATTGACAAGATGGTGGGTCTCGTCGGTCAGCGGACAATGCAGACTCACCACATCTGCTTCGCTGAAAAGTTGCTCGTAACCTGTTGCTTTTCTGATGTTTATCTGTCGAAGTTCCGCTTCCGACTTACTGCTGACGGCCAAGACCTTCATGCCAAAGGTCTGAACCATCTTAGCCACTTGCTTGCCGATATTGCCGAGACCGACGATGCCAAAAGTGAGGCCATCAAGTTCGATGAGGGGAGCCTTCGTGAACGAAAAGTCCTTGCAGTTCTGCCATTCGCCTTTCTTGACGGCTTCGGCGTGGAGCGCGACCTGATTTGTGATGTTCAGCAGGTGCGCCATCACCATTTGGGCGACTGACATTGTGCTGTAGGCCGGGATGTTCGTCACAGCAATGCCTCTGCGATGGGCTTCCGCGATGTCCACCACATTGTAGCCCGTTGCCAGAACGCCGATGTAACGAAGCTGGGGTAGGGCAGCCATTGCCTCGGCATCGATGATGACCTTGTTCGTCAGCAGCACCTCGGCACCTTCGGCTCTTTCAAGCAACTCTTCTGGCTTGGTACGCTCATAGACCTTGAGTTCGCCAAAAGCTTTGAGTCCGTCCCACGACAAATCGCCCGGATTGGCCGTATATCCGTCAAGAATAATGAGCCTCATTACGTTTTATTTTTCTTTTTTGATGTGTAGCATAAGTGTTTGTGTTTAAGTTCTGCGAATAGTGAGAGGAATGGCTTCTTCATGAGATTGGCAGAACGCTTCTGCATCGTCGAGGACGAGTGCCAAATAGCCTCCGCCACCAGCTCCAGGCATCTTCCATGCAAGCACGCCATCCATTGCGGAATAACGGTCGATGTAGTCCTGAACCCCAGGCTGAATCATGGCTGGGAACATGGAAATCTGGGCTTCGAACGATGCCTTGTAAGCTGCGGCGAAGTCTTCGAGGTCCTTCAGCATGATGGCGTCCCAGCAGTCATCGGCAGCCTTGGCCAGAGCTTTTACCTTGGGTTGCGTGATGTCCCTGCCTTCAATTACCGAACAACCGGGCCTGCGAGGGAACATCGGCACCAAGCAGAGGTGACTTTCCAGCCAACTGAGTATGTGTTCGTCGTTGCATTGTTCGATTCTGTCGGGCCAATAGCGGGCATTGTAGTGGTGTCGGCAAAGGCCAGGTATGCAGATTCCGATGGCATCTTGTGCTCCGGAAATGATGCCGTCACTCCGTTCCGGGTCGTTCTCGAAGCAAAAGACGAGCTTTGCCAGCATCTCGGCATCCATGTCGGGCAACTTCACAGGCCAAATCTTCTGTATCTGCTTTCTGGTGGAGGTTGAGAGGCCGCAGCGGTCTCTTATCTCAAAGTTCGGAACAAGCGAGATGGTGAGGGCCCAACCTGGTGCGAAGCAGCTGACATAAGGCTGGTCAATCCAAGTTCCTGCCAGGTCGAGTCGGGTTGGAATCTGGCAAATCTGACTCTTAAGGCCTGTACTCGAACGCGCATCAAGCCCGTCTGCAGGTGTCCTCTCAAGTACGATATACTCTATTCCGCGCTCTTCGCAGAACTGCCGTTTCTCTTCGCTTGCGCCATCTTGGTTCACCACAAAACGGTCGGGCTTGAGCATCTCCACTGTCGGCACAAAGTCCATCACGCCGCTGCCTTTGTTGATGTAGGCTTCCTTGACGTATTTGATGCTCTGCACCATGAAGAGCCGTTCCTGCTCAGGATAGAATGTCTTGTGGTTCTTGTAGTGCAATATCGTGTCGTCCGACCCGATGCCGACATACAGATCGCCATACTCGGCAGCCTGTCTGAAGAACTCTACGTGACCGCTATGCAGCAAGTCGTAGCAACCGCTAACAAAGACTTTTTTCATTTATCGAGGGTTGAAGGTTAAACAAGGAATATCCCAGTACCACAACGAAGCAGACGAGTGGCACAACATACGACACAGAGACGCCAAACATGTCGCTGACGATGCCCTGAAGTGGTGTCAGAATGGCGCCTCCCAGAATGGCCATGATGAGACCTGAAGCGCCAATCTTGGCATCTTCACCCACACCTTCGAGGGCAATTCCGTAGATCGTCGGGAACTGAAGCGACATGAAGAAGCTGATGAGCACTAAGGCTATGACGGCAATCATGCCGCTTCCGCTCATCAGTATCACAATGAGACAGAGCACAATATCGAAGGCTGCGGCCCAAGCCATCAGTTTTGCAGGCTGGAAGAACTTCATCATCCAAGTGAAGAAGAAGCGCGCCACGCAGAAACAGATGATGCTGGCCAGGTAGTAAGTTGCCGCGTCTGCTTCCACGATGCCGAGTTCCTGCATCACCAGTCTGATAGTGAACGACCAGACACAAATCTGCGCTCCCACATAGAAGAACTGTGCCACCACGCCCCAAACGTATCGTTTGTTCTTCAGCAGTCGGCTGAAGGAAGCACTCACACTACCTTGCGAGGAATCCTTCCCTCCTGGCATTTTCGAGAACATCATCGCTATCATAATGGCGATGAGCACAAAGCCGAGACCCATGTAAGTCTCTGAAATACTGTTCAATGAAATGTCTTGCAGGATGAATTGCTGGCTCAAGAGGATGCCCGTAATGCTTCCAATCGGGTTGAACGACTGCGCAATGTTGAGTCTTCTGGTAGCCGTCTCTGGCGCTCCCATCGAGAGGATGTAGGGATTGGCCGTCGTTTCCAGCACAGAGCAACCTCCTGCCAGAATGTAGATGGCGATGAGGTAGAACAGATAACTCTCGGTCAGGGCTGAAGGATAGAACAGCATGGCACCTCCTGCATAGAGCAAAAGTCCCAGAATGATGCCGGCTTTGAAGGAGTATTTCCTGATGAAAAGAGCTGCTGGAAGAGCGAAGCAGAAGTAAGAGCCGTAGAAGGCAAACTGAATAAGCGAGGTTTGCGAGTCGCTCATCTGCATCACTTTCTTGAAGGCAGCCAGCAAGGTGTCCGTCATGTTGTTTGCCAATCCCCACAGCAGAAAAAGTATGGAGACCAATGCAAAAGGTAAGAGGTATCGTCTTTCGAGAGTTTTCATATTAAATTCATTTCGTTTTGGTAGTAAAAATGGAAGTTAGAATCGGAGTTAATTCGCTTCGCTCATGGAAGTTAACTCGCTTTGCTTGTGGACGATAGCTTTGGCAGCCGAGTAAGTATTGTCCAGTACGTAGTGCTTAACTCCCAGCCAGCTTGCTGGCTTAATTTCCTGTTTAAATTCATTTTTAACTTCTTAAATTATTCGTACAGGTAGAACATCCTTTCCATCATCTGCCATTTCTCGTCGCTTGTGGCTTCTTTGCTGCAGCCCTGGAACTGGCTGACGAAGGCCTCCCATTCCGCTTGTCGGGGTAGGGTGGCGAGTTTGGCCATCGCTTTTTCCCAGTCGAAATCGGCCGGAGCATCCACAATCATGACCAACAGATTGCCCAAGATGTAGATTTCCATCTCCAGGATGCCGACCTCGCGAATGCCCTCGCGAATCTCCTTCCAGTTGTATTCCGGCGAGTGCCACTTGATGTATTCGCGCCTTGCCTCTTCGTCGGAGTTGAGCGTCAGCGTTTGTACGAACCGCTTTATGCTGCCTTGATGCTGCTTTTGTAAGTAGCCTTCCATAAATGTTCAATGTTCAATATTCAATGTTCAATGGTTACTGGTGAACCTGAATCTGCGGGAACGGGAAGCCGATGCCTTGCTTGTTGTACTCCGTGTAGATGCGCTCGTTCGTATCGAAAAAGACATCCCAGTAGTCCGAGGCCTTCACCCAAACTCGAAGCACGAAGTCCACGCTACTGTCTGCCAGCTCTTTCACGGCAATGAAGGGAGCCGGATCTTGCAGGATGCGCTCATCTTGTTTCAGGAGTTCCAGCGTGACCTCCTTAACCTTCTGTGTCTCAGTGCCATACTCCACGCTTATCGTGAAGTCCACTCGCCTCAAATCGTTCTTCGTGTAGTTCGTGATGTTGCCGCTCGAAAGCGCTCCGTTTGGGATGTATAGCTCCTTGTTGTCAGTCGTGGTCAGTATCGTGTGGAAGATCTGGATAGCCTTCACGATGCCGCTAACCCCTTGAACCTCAATGAAGTCTCCAGTCTTGAAAGGCTTCAGGAAAAGCAGGATGATACCTCCAGCCAAGTTCTGGAGGTTGCCGCTGAGGGCCATACCAACAGCCAAACCGGCCGAAGCTAGCAAGGCAGCAAGGCTGGTCGTGTTCACGCCAAGCGTACCCACCACCATGATGATGAGCAGGATGATGAGAGTGATATTGACAAAACTCTTCAGGAACGATTGGACGGTAGGTTCCACATTTCGCTTCTCCAGCATTCTGGCCACCATTTTGTTGATGAACTTGATGGCGTAACGGCCCACAACGAAAATGACAAGAGCGAGCAGAAGGCTCTTTCCGGCCTCCATTCCCATTGAGATGGCTTGTCGAATCAACTGGTCAATCTGCCCGTTCTTCGCAGCCTCAATCACCTCTTTCCCCGCCTCCAAAGGCGCAGCTTCAAGAAAATATATCATGTTAGTCTTGTTTTTTGAACGAAATCTCTGCAAAGATACACTTTTTTCTTCACATCTCCAACGAAAATGCAAAAAAGCAACTTGAAAAACATCCCCAAAGTAAAACGAAAATATAACGTGTCACATTAGCAAACGTATAGTGCGACGATTGCGATCATCTAGTGCCACGTTTGCGATTAACTAGTGTGACGTTTGGGATTATCTAGTGTGTCGATTGCGATTGTCGCCTTGTTCTGGCGGATTTAAATCCGACAGGACTGAATATAAGCATTTGAAATGCTGAAATGTCGGGAAACACCCTACACTCTACACCAACCTGCTTTAATCTATTGAATACTAGCAAGTAATGAGGGAGTAGAGTCTCTTCACCACTCTACACCAACTCTACACCCATGTATGTGGTTGGCATATAATGACTTAAATGGCATTGGTGTAGAGTGCAGAGTTTTTCAATTTTGTTTGCATTTTACTCGTCACTCATCATATTTTCTTCTAATTATTTGACAATCAGAAGGTAACACCCTGACGAGTTCCTGACGACTCATCATCACTCATCAGGGCACTCGTCATGTTCTATGTTGTTGAGATTCTTTGTGTTACCTCCCAAACCTGACGAGTGACGAGTGTTTTTGATTTCTTTCACAATTTTCCTATATAGATTTCCTTCATTCCTTTTTCTTTGCGTCCAAATGGTATGCGAAGCTGATGCCAATGTAGTGATGGCGGAAGTCATTCCAAGTCGTTGTCTGCTGATAAGCGGACTGTTGGCTCCTGCGTCCGTCCTCGTTGTTCAGGATGTCGTCGAACTCCAGCATGAGGCGCGCTTTGTTCTTCACGATCTTCCAGCCAATGGCAGCGTTCCAGACAAGAATGTCGCGGTTCATGCTCTCCATGGTGTAGCCGCGGCTTGTGCGTTCGGTGAGGCTTGAATAGAATACAAAGTGGCGGTACGTAGCCTCGAAGGACAGCCCGAAACTGTTGTTCCAATGCGTGGTGTTCTGTTCGGGCGAGGCTGTGTAGCGCAGCTGGTCGGCGTTGATTTCGGCGAAAGCAGAGGCCTTGAGCCAATTGTAGTCGAGCGAGAAGGTGAGTCTCTCGCTTGGGTTAAGGCTACTCTGTCGGTTCACGACGCGTTCGGATTGAGAGGGAATGAGGGTGAGGAAGCCGTAACGTCTGCCGACATTCATGCGAAAGTCGTTTTGCAAGCGGAAATAGTCACCGAGACCTTGGTCGTAGTTCAGTCGGAAATTCCATGACTTACTGCCTCGGATGTTTTCGGGGCGGCTGACATAAACGGCGGTTGTGGGGTTGTAACTGAGTGCAGTTGTTGTCTCGCTGTCATTGTGATTGTAGTTGACTGTAGCGCTGAATGAGGTCTGACTACGAGCGAGCACCATGTTGGATGTCAGTTTCATGTCATGAGCATGGGTGTTACGCAGGTTGGGGTTACCCTCGGTAATGAAAAGCGGATCGGTGAGGTCGCGATAGCCGATGGTCTGGATGATTTCCGGTTGTTTTGTCTTGAAGTTGTATTCCAGTTCAAATCCCACGGTCTTGCTTAGCTTCCATGTGGCACGAAGCGAAGGTTCGATGAAGAAATGGCGGCGCACGGCGGTAGTATCAAGCAAACCACGCTGATAGTCTTGTTTCTCGTGTTGCCATCGAGCTGAGACAGTCGGCATGAGCTGAACAGGCTGTAGGTTGATGGTCTGCGCGAGTCGTAGGCTATGCTCATTGCGTGTGTAGAGGTTGCGGTAGCTGTTGGCAGCATCGGCCACGCCGTCGGTCAGGAAGTCGCGGTCATTTCGGTTGCGGTTATAGTTAAGAGCGTATTGTGTTTGAACCATCCATATTTTCGTGAGCCAGCGGGCATGATGAACCTCGGCATAGGTGGAGAACTGCTTTGAGGGTGATGTGTAGGTCTGGGTAAGTTGCGAAGAGGAATAGGTTTGGTTGTGTGCCGTGATGGTTCGGTCTGTTGTTCCGTCTGTCTTTCCGTTTTGATAGTTTAACGTGACGCTGGCTCCGAGTGCACCATCCTTGATATAATGTTCCCATCCTGCTTTGGTGTTAAGTTTCGTTTCGCGTCCATCGGTATGAGTTTCAGTAAGCTGCGATATCGTCGGTGCATACTCTGAGCCAAACGCCTCCTCCTGTTCTGTGGCCTGATGGCTTTGCGAGCGACTGCTATTATGTTCTGCGCTGGCACTCATTGTAAATGTGTTCAGCGAATCACGCACCCACTTCAGGCTGGCATTTAGTCGCGGTTCCAGTTTGTGATTGCGTTGATAGCTCTCCGACGAGGAACGTGTGGCGGCAGTGTTGGGGAGATAGGTTTCAGTCAGTTGGTTGCTGGCGCGCCAGTCATCGTCGTGCGCCAATCCGCCCGTAAAACTATAGTTGCTCTTCAGGTCGTGGGTTCCCGCCTTGCGCTGCCAGTTGTGCTGATAGCCTGTCGATGCGCCGAGTTCTTTGCCAAAGCCACTGCCCATGTAGGCAGAGCTCCTGTTCATATTACGGCGCCAATGCCTGTCGATGTTGTTTGCATTAGCAAAAGCCATCACAGGGTCTGTCTTCGACAAGCGGTTCATCAACAGCTCACCATCGTAGTACTTCTTTGTCTGGTAACCAGCCTTCACATCGCCATACCAGCGGTCGAGGAAGCCGGGTTTGATGCTGAGATCGAGCACCATGTCCTCCTCGCCATCGTCCTTGCCCGTGCGCTCGCTTAGCTCCGACTGCTTGTTGTATGCCTTGATGTCTTGCACGGCTTCTGCAGGCAATTGCTTCACCAGGTCATCGCCGCCAAAGAGACTCTCGCCATCCATCGTGATGCGAATAGGCTTGCCGTTCCATGAGAGTTTGCCCTTGTCATCGACCTCAACGCCAGGCAACTTCTTAATCAGTTCGTCCAGTCTTGCGCCCTCCTGCAAATGGAATGCCTCGGGATGGAATACTATCGTATCGCCCTTGACGGTGAAGCGGCGTGCGCGACCTGTCACCTCCACCATCTTCATCATTTGCGGCGACATCTTCAGTTCTATCGTACCTATGTCGAGCGTGTCCTTGTTGCTGTCGCTGAAGGCCAACACGGGCTTCGACTTTGTATAGTAACCAAGCATGGATACCTCGATGCTGCCTCGTCCGTTGGCTGAGAAGGCGAACATCCCCAACGAGTCAGTCTTTGTGCTCTTCATCGAATAACCACTGTCTCCAAAACGCTGAGTGTGTTTCACCATAGCATCTGGCAATGCCTCCTTTGTCTCGGCATCCACCACACGTCCCTTGACGATGTCCGCCATAGCCTCTGTTTGCGTGCTTACAATAAGGCACAGCAGTAGCAGGATGCGGAGGTTTCCGCATCGAAAACTTTTCTTTTTCATAAGATTATTGTTTAGTAGTTAGCTATCAACTGGTCGAGATTCATGCTCGGGTCAGTCACCCCGAAACCTTCCTTCTTCAGTTTCTGTTTGCGGTGCTGCACGGCAGAGACGGAGATGACGTAGATGGCAGAAAGGGCTGTATTTGATAGCCGCAGCCGTGTGAGCATGCAAAGCCGGATGTCATCCTCGCTGAACTGCGGGAACTGCGCTCGCAGGCGGCTGACGAACCCTCCGTCCATCGTGTCCAACGTCATCTCTATCTCGCGCCAGTTGCGCGCATTGATGACGGTGCGCTTGCCAGCAGTAGGCTCCAGCATGTCGAGTATCTCGCTCTTGTCCATGATGTGACCGCGCAGCATGGCAATCACGGCATCCTTCTGGCGCAGACGTTCCGCCAGCTGCTCCGCCTCGCGCCGGTGGCTCTCGCGCTCTTGTTCGTGACGTTGCCCAACCCTATTGCGCCAGTTCCAAAAGAGGAGGATGAGGACGAGCACAGCCAGCACCAGCATGACGATGACAGCCGTCATAAGCCTTCGCTGCAGCATGGCCGACTTCTTCACGTAGCCTGGCGCAAGGTATGTGTCGCGGTTGACGGCGAAGTCTTGCTCTACTAGTTCCTTCTCGCTTTCATACGAAGGACGCCAATGTTTCGCAGTGTCATTTTTGTGCTCCTGCTGCATTTCTTCATAAAGGCCTACATATATTTCGATTTCCCCGACTAAATGGTTTTTGTCTATGCGCAGGAACATCGTATATGAGAAGTCGGCAGGAGGCAATGCCCAAAGGGAATCCAGACCCTGATAGATGGAGTCATTGACAAGTGGCGATGACGGTTCTTCGCGATGTCTGGCCGCAATGGCAGTGATGCGTTCCAGAGAAGCAAAATGATGAAGGTCGAAAGGAGAATAATGGAGTACAGAGAAGCCATAGTCATTGAGCATCGTCAGCAGCCAGCGCGGCTGGTCGGGCGACTGGCGATAGTGCTCCAATGCATGGTGCAGACTCAACACGGATTGGACAGCGTTGGCATGAGAAAGATACAAATGATTGACAAACTTGCTATAGGCACGGTAGGCAAGAGCATGGTCTGCCGTGGCTTCGGCACAATGGATGGCCAGATAGGAGAGTCGGGCACTTTGCGTAAGCTGAAGCTTGTCACGTTGGTAGCGACTCAACATGAAGCAGATGCGTCCGAAGCGGCGCAAGGCATCCTTATCATCGCTTGTGCCACCAAGACTCTCGCGTTCATAATAACGGTACACGCGCATGAGGGTGCTGTCATCGGGAAAGGTTTCCTCGTCTGCTTTCTGGCTGGCCTTTTCGCGCATAAAGCGCCATTTCTCTGCATCTGATAAAAGGCAAGAGGCGGTGTCGGCATTGCCTAGATACCATTGTTCTTCAAAAACCACAGCCCCCAGAAGGTCATACAGCATCCGCGAGCTTTCCGTCAGCCGCGTCGTATCGACCTGCGCCAGCAGTCGTTCCGTGCTGTCCGCATCCGCGAATACCATGTCTTCTGCCGCACGGAGCAACCGCTTCTGCGGCAAGTCTCGCAAGCTCCATCCGATGCCACCCGCAAAGGCCAGCACCAGCACAGCAACGATGATTCCTATTGTCTTCCTTTTCATGACGTTTTTGTTTTGTCGCTGCAAAGGTACGGCAATTCTTTTGCCTCCACAAGAGAAAAGGATGGAAACTTCAAATTCCATCCTTTCTTACTGGTAATCAAATGTTTTCTTCGTCAATTTCCACCTCAATTCCATCCTCTATAGTGGAAAACACACATTAGAGAATCTCCAAATCATTTCTTTTGTCAAGAAAATGGACTCTTATAGGTTAGAAACTCCAGGCCTAGTCCCTCCTTATAGGAATTGAAGTACTTGTTTGGTGTTATATTCGCCAATTATCTGATTCGTGGGTACAAAGGTAGTCATATTTCCTCACAAATCGTTTCTTTTTGTTATACCACAGCTTTGTTTTAGACAAAATTTGCTTAAATCACGCGCGAAATAGTGCTATTTTCATCAAATTGAATTAAGAATGTGTAAAAATCATCTCCTTTTTGCCTCAGTCCGACGGAACCAGCAAGAAGATCCCTTTGCGACAGCATAGACGGCAGTCACCTTATGTTCGGGTGGCTGCCGTTTTTCTTCCTTTTCCCTCGCGCGCATATATAATATATAATGTATGGACGGCAAAAATGCATCTTTTTTTGAAAAAAACCTCGAAATGTTTTGCCAGTTCGCGGAAAAAGCGTACCTTTGCACCCGCAAATGAGGTGAAGCCGCCTCTCTGACGGGGTGGCCGACCTTTAATGCGCTC
>CACZBC010000067.1 GCA_902779315.1 uncultured Bacteroidales bacterium
CGCCATGTGATAGGCGATTCGCATCAACCAGGTTTGGAGGCTGGATTGCTTCTTGTCGAATCGGGAGAGGCTTTTGAATGCTTCCAGAAGGGCATCTTGAGTGACTTCCTCAGCATCTTCCTTCAAGGGAACCAAGCGTCGAACCATCCGCATCAGGCGTTCGGCATAGCGCTCAGCAAGCACTCGAAACTGGTCTCTTTCGCCATTCAGTATGCGACTGACGAGTTCCAAGTCGTCTGGCTTTGCTTGAGGAATTATCTCGGAAATGCTTCCCATTCGATTTGTCTTTCTCTACAAATATATTACCGCTTTTTGCGAAAATGTATAATCACTCAGTAGTAATCTTGAAACATCACGTTTGAAGTTTGCGATTTACTAGTGTGACGATTGCGATTTACTAGTGTGAAGTTTGCAATTAACTAGTGTTACGATTCCATTTGTATAGTGTTACGTTTGCACTTGTATAGTGTTACGTTTTCAAACAAAACGTGCCACGTTCGAAAACGCGACACGTTGTTATGTGATTTCTGACAATTGTTGTCGTCTTTAGCTGACTAGGCTGAACTGTCTGTTGCCGATGAGTTTGCGCAGATTGATGAGGGCATAACGCATACGGCCAAGTGCTGTATTGATGCTCACACCAGTCTGTTCGGCTATCTCCTTGAAGCTGAGGTCGTCGTAGAAACGCAGCAGGATGACCTCTTTCTGAGGTTCAGGCAGATAATCGAGCAAGTGACGGATGGACTCGCGGGTCTGGCTGTCAATCATCTCGTCCTCGCGAGTGGCTTCGCTCAGCCTCATGCTGTTCAGAGTCTTGGGAGCCACTTGGTCTTCGCGAACGGTCTGTGTCGTCTCGCTCTTGCGCCCCTGATCGAGGATCAGATTGTGTGCGATACGCGTGAGCCAAGCACTGAACTTGCCGCTCGTCTGGTATTTGTGGCTGCGAATGGCAATAATAGCGCGTTGGAACGTGTCTTGGAAATAGTCGTTCGCAGCGTCGCTGTCTTTTACCAGAAAGAGTATATAGGAATATATGTACGCCTGATGACGGGCGAGCAAAACATCAAATGCACTGTCGTTACCTTCTTCGTACAATTGGGCCAACTCATGGTCGGTCATTGCAGATAAGTTATTCATTACGTCTCAAACTTTGGTTTAGGAGTAATGTTTCTCGATAGGCAAACGGTTTTAAGTGTGTAATTAATGTTTTGACGACGCAAAGTAATGGGTTTTTCTTCATTCCTGCAAGTTTTTCTTCATTTTTTTGCGTTTTGTGCAACGAAAAATATCGAATGGCAGGGCGTTTTGCACAAAAAGGTGTAACTTTGTGCAAGAAATAAAACGACTAATATGCATTCGAAAGAAGAAAAGCTGCAAGCATTCGGTCGCTTGCTCGATGTGATGGACAATCTGAGGGAAAAGTGCCCTTGGGACCACAAACAAACGAACGAAAGCCTGCGTCCGAATACTATCGAAGAGACGTTCGAACTCTGTGATGCCCTGTTGAGGGACGATGTGCAGAACATTGAGAAAGAACTTGGAGATGTTCTGCTTCACATAGTTTTCTATGCAAAAATAGGAAGCGAGAAGGGCCAGTTCGACATAGCCGA
Organism: uncultured Bacteroidales bacterium; assembly: GCA_902779315.1. Taxonomy (GTDB): domain Bacteria; phylum Bacteroidota; class Bacteroidia; order Bacteroidales; family Bacteroidaceae; genus Physcousia. The sequence goes on from CACZBC010000067.1 coordinate 1,611, forward strand.
CGTTTGCAACAAGCTTTGCGACAAGCTTATTTTCCGTCATCCGCACGTTTACGGAGACGCTGTGGCCAAGACTGCCGGCGATGTCGTGATGGCTTGGGAACAGATCAAGCAGAAGGAAAAGGACGGTAACAAGACTGTTTTGGGCGGAGTTCCCAATTCTTTGCCTTCGCTCATCAAGGCTTATCGCATTCAGGACAAAGCCCGTGCCGTCGGTTTCGACTGGGAAAAGAAGGAAGATGTCTGGGAAAAGGTTCGTGAAGAACTGGGTGAACTGCAGGCAGAACTCTCGAAGGAAGACAACATCGAGAAGCAAACGGCCGAGTATGGGGACTTTCTCTTCAGTCTTATCAACGCGGCCCGGCTCTACCACATCAATCCCGACAATGCCCTCGAACACACCAACCAGAAGTTCATTCGCCGCTTTAATTATGTCGAACAAAAGGCGAAGGAGCGGGGCCTGCAATTGAAGGAGATGACACTTGCCCAGATGGACGAGCTCTGGGACGAAGCCAAACGCGCAGAATAAAAAAAGAAGAGTAGAAATTGCCCCCCGGCTTTTCTACTCTTCCACCGAAACTATTCTTTTTACCTTAAAGCTTGCTTTGTCTCGGTCTGTCTCCTTTGTTGCGGTTCCCGCCACCGCCAAAGTTCTCGAGCATGTCTCTGTGGAACTTGTCTTCGGCGCACATGGCCTTGTATACTTTTTGGGGTGAAACCGCCTGACACATTTTCTTGTAATAGGTGACCTCAAATTGGGCCATTTCTACGCCCAGGTCTTTTATCTTCTGAATCTTGCTTGCGTAGTCATTATCGCTCGCACCATTGGCAGGAGTGTGGTTCTTGAGTTGGAAGATCTGGCGTTGAAGTCCGCGCTGTTTGCCTTTCATCTCGAAATAGATGGGGAAGAAGGCTTGGGCTTCCGCTTGGGTGAAGCCTGCTTCTTTGGTAACGAAGCTTTCCAACTTTGCCTTGAACTCCTGCGGATTGAACTTGCCTCGCTGTGGTTGTGCCGCTACGAAGCAAATTGACATAAAGATGCTGAATAGTAAGATGATGCCTTTCTTCATAATCTTTTTGTTTGTTTTATTCTGCTTCGGTTAAGTAGTATGCGATACTCATATTGTCGATCATCGAGTAGTCCAGCGCGTCTTCGATGTACTGGATGTTCTCAGTCTCAGCGAGTTGCTGCTTGTATTGCCTTTCGAAGAGCATGCCTCCGGTTGCCACACAACCAGCGAGAACGGCTGCAGCAGCCCATCGCCATATCAGACGACGGCGTTTCCTCTGTGCAATGCGGCCCATCACTTTATCCGTCAAACTATCGAAATAGCCCTCGGGAACAGTGAAGTGAGTCTCGTTGCCAAAGCGTTCGAGAAGCTTTGCTTCCAGCTCTTCTGTATTATAATCTGTAGTTCTCATACACCTATTTGATATTATATAATGTAAAAGGTTTAATCGTTATCGTTAAAAAACGCTGAAATTTTTTTGACTGCATGATGATAGGAAGCCTTGAGGGCCCCGATGCTTGTGCCCAGCATGTCGCTCATGTCCTCGTATTTCATCTCGTCGAAGTACTTTAGGTTAAAGACAAGTCTCTGTTTTTCAGGCAGCGAGTTGATGGCTGTCTGGAATTGTTTCTGCACTTCATCGCCGTCGAAATAGCTGTCACTTGCAAGCGTGTCGGCTATGCCAATCTCGGTCTGGTCGAGACTAAGCACTTGTTTCTTCTTGGAGAGGTGATTGAGAGACTCGTTGATGGCGATTCGGAAGAGCCATGTTTGCAGGCGGGATTCCTGACGGAAACTGTCTATGGCGCTCCATGCTTTGATGAATGTGTTTTGCAGAACATCATCGGCATCATCATGTATGACTACCATCCTCCGTATTTGCCAATAGAGCGGCTCCTGATATTCGCGCACTAAACGCGTAAAAGCTGCTTCCTTGGTGGAGGCATCACGCAATTGTTTAAGGAGTGCTTTCTCGTCTATCATGGCATAAACTTAGACAAGCACAAAGAGATAAGGTTTAAAAGTGAAATGGTTTAGGCTGTCAAAATCGAACTTACTGCACAGAAATCTTGCGAACGATTTTGCCGACTTTGATTAGGTAGCAACCCTTTTGGAGGTTCAGGGCAAAGGTCTTGTCGTTACTGTCGATTCGAACAGTTGCAACCTTTGTGCCAGTCAGGTTGAAGATTTCCATCACTTCTCCATTGGCGCCGGTAATGTGGACGTTACCATCCTTGATGTTCAACGAGATACCTGATACGCTCATTTCTATGCCGTCAGCCATTGGTTCTGCAAGCATGGAAACTGGAGCGATAAACATCGCCAAGGTGAGTGATATGATGAAAAATTTCTTCATTTCCTATATAATCCGATGCAAAGATAGTTTTTTTCTGCCATTCCCACAAACTTTTTCTGATAAAATTTGCTTTTTTCCTAAAGAAAAGCGCAAAAACGTGTTGTAGAACATGCTTTCTGGCACAATATCTTTGTTTTGCGAGGCGAGCTGTGGCTTGTTACCATATATCTTCTGGACGCTCTGGATTGTCGTATATTTCTTTTGGACAGTATTCTATGTGGTCCATGTAGAACTCGGCAGTTTCTGTATCAAGCACGGACTTTATCTTCAAGTAGTAGGTTTTGTCTGGGTCGAGTGTTTGGCGGGTGACGATTCGACGAACAATGTTTCTGTTGACGTTGGCTCTTGCGGTTGTGCCTGGCTGTTTGAGGATAAGGATACTTTCCTCGCCTTTCATGAAGCCGCAGTTGCGCATCTGCTTGTCTGCTTCTGCATCTGCATCGTCGTCTGTTCCGGTATCTGCTATCCAGCCAGTAATAGGATCTACACCACCAAGAGTAAGGTTGACGGGAATACCTGTGGCAGGCATAGCATCCAGTCTGTCTCCGAAATAGAACTGGGCAATACCTCTGTCGCTATTCGTCAGGATGCGATAACGGACTTCATAGGTCCCTCGTTTGGGTACAGGCGGCAGTGTGAATGTGAGTTCCCAGCGTCCTACGCACTTCACTTCGTCTCCACATAGGCTGCCGAACTTGTAATCGTAGGCATTATAATATACAAATGTGGAGCCTTCGTTGATGCTGAGGTTGCCGATGTACTTGTATTCTGAATCATCGGGGAAATGAATCCATTGATGTTTAGCGTCTTTCAGGGCAACTCGTCGGATGTCGTTATTCATCACTTCAGGGAAGAAACTCATGCAATCCATGCGTATTCTGGTGCGGGCAAGGTTGTTGCGTGTCTCTTCGTTGTAGGCGATAGGAGCATCTATCTCGTAGAGGTAGCCATTGAGAGCAGTTCTTTTCTCCAGCATCTCGTCTTCTCTCATCACTCGAGAACCGACCTTATCGGGGTCACAGCCCGTCTCGTGTCCTGTCCCATGACGGTCATTGTCGAGGGTAGGGAAGCGGTTGAGATAGACGCCATCGGACTCTTTGCTCTCGAATATTTTCAGTAAACGTCTTTTCCCCATCGTAACATAGTATTCCATTACGGGAATTGAGAGCTTGCCGGGTGAAGCCACATAATCGTAGCCTTTCTCGTTAAAGTGGAAAACAAGTCTTTCGGGAGCCAGCTTGAAGGGCAGGACATGATAGGTGGTCCATTGGTAAAGCATGTTCTCGGGAGCTTTGAAGTTTGTATTTGCAATGGCCTCTGGGTAATAATTGTGTGCTTCAACCCATGCCTGAACGTCTTCCGGAGTAATCTCTTCAGCAGGCTTCCCAATCTGTTCTTGCCAGAAGAGGTCTGATTCGGCAAAAATTGTGAAGCCATACTTTCTGTGTTCCGGAGCATAGGAATAGCCGCCATCCATTGTTTTCAGACCGTTTGCAGGCGTCTTCTCTTCAATCATTCCTGTGAGGTATAACTGCTCATAGACTTCATCTCTTATCTTTGATAGCGTATCCATCAGTCCGCAAGCCTGCAACATTCGGGCCATTACGACGAATCCCTTTTCTTTGCCATCGAGTTGCTCTTGCAGGACAGTTCTGAGCGTTACTTCTCTTGGGGCGATGACTTTCTCCATTTGGTGGATGACGCCATTAATGGCATGAATGTCTCTGTTGAGAAGATTGATGGGATAGATGCGGTTGATGTAGATGCTGTCCGGGTTTTTAGGACGATATACACTGAGGCGAATGTCGTTCATATTGGGCCGTCCGAACTCTCCATTGGCAGTTTGTGGGAAGTTTGTCGTCTCGTAGAACTCCTCGTCTCCACCATCGATAATGCTGTTGTAGACTACGACTTTCATGAGGCTGTCGCGTAGTCTGTCGCTTGTGATACTGTCCCAGTTTGGCTCTTCTATATAGCCAGCATCCACTTGGTCCTGCAAATAAAGTGCAATCGCATTATTTGTCGGAGCAAAACAAGTGTAGTTGCCGCGAGCGCTCAGGAGTTGGAAGACGGTACTTTTGCTGCGTGGGCTGATTTGAACCTGTTGCAGAAGTTTCACGTATTCGCTGTAGTCGTCGTGTTTCTGGAGATATCCCAGTATTGTTTCTTCCTTGAAAACATAACGGGCAGATGTGTCGATGTCTTCTGTGCAACTGTAAAACAGAATGATGAATGATGTAAGCAATAAAACGACTTTATTTACCATGATATGAACAAATCTAATATAATTTCGCCACAAATTAACGAAAAAGTACTAAGTCTTGCAAATAATTTGGTAAAAAAGTGCAAGAAAATATATTTATCGAGGAATTTCTATGATTTCGAGGTCACTAAATGAAGCATTCTCTATGGTGAAGCGTACGAGAGTGCGAACTTGATGCCATCCTTGCAGACCTGCTGCTCCGGGATTGATGTGAAGCAGTCCCAATCGCTCGTCATATTGTACTTTCAAGATGTGGCTGTGCCCAGAAATGAAGAGTTTAGGTGGACGTGCATAGATTTGAGCCCTGATTCGCGGGTCGTAATGGCCAGGATAACCGCCTATATGCGTCATGAGAACATCGGCACCTTCACAGGTCCAACGAAGTTTTTCAGTATAGAGCCTTCGCAAATCTCCGCCGTCACAATTGCCAAAGACGGCTTTCAAGGGGTGGAACTCATTAAGTCTCATCGCCAATTCGAGTGAGCCGATATCGCCGGCATGCCAAATCTCGTCGCAACTTTCGAAGTATTGCAAGTAGCGGTCATCCCAATAAGCGTGGGTGTCGCTAAGCAGGCCTATTCGCTTCATCCCTCTTGATTTTACGAATCATATAAGCAAGCATACTGGCGGCGGCAAAGAAACTCAAAGTGTCGCTGATGGGCATCGAGAGCCATACGCCGTCCAGTCCCCACCACTTCGGCAAAACGGCAAGCAAAGGGATGAGGAAGAGCATTTGTCGGGTAACACTCAGGAAAATGCTCTTTCCTGCGTGACCAATGCTCTGGAAGAAGTTTCCGATGACCATCTGAGCGCCTACCAACGGGAAGGCTGCCACAACGAAATGGAAAGCTTGTACTGCCTTATGAGTCAACTCTGGACCAGCTCCGAAGATATGAATGATGGGAGCCGGAATGAATTCACCTGCCAGACAAGCAAACAAGGTGATAGTTGTCGCCCCTATTATGCCATATCGAAGCACACGGAAGACGCGGTCGTTCTTCCTCGCACCCCAGTTGTAGCCCACGATTGGCTGCATGCCCTGCACAAGTCCCATCACGACGGTCACGAACAGGAAGACCACTCTGTTCACGATTCCGTAAGCACCAATTGCCATATCGCCGCCATACTGGAGCAGCCGATTGTTGCAAATGAGCACAACCAGACAAGCGCAACTGTTCATCAGGAATGGGCTGAGACCAATTGCAAGACATTGGCGGACTATATCGAACCTGAGCCGATAGATGCCTCTGCGAAGGTGGAGCAGTTCTGTGGGACGGTTGAAGAGTTTCAACTGCCAGCAGAAAGCGATAGCTTGGGCAATGATGGTGGCCCAGGCAACACCCTGAATGCCCCACTTGAATACGAAAATGAAGAGGGGGTCGAGTATGCAATTGACAATGATGGCGACGAAAGTGCAAGCCATAGCCGAACGAGGATGGCCGGCACTGCGCAGTATCGCGTTCGAGCCATAGTAGAGATGCGTTATCATGTTGCCTATCAGAATGATAAGCATATACTCGCGAGCATAAGGTAGGGTGACGTCACTTGCTCCAAAGAGGTACAGGATGTCGTCCAGGAATGGCAGACAGGCCAGTGTGAAGAGAATGCCGAGAATGACATTCAGGCTAATCGTGTTGCCCAATATATGCTGAGCCTCCTCGTATTTTCCTTGGCCAAGACGGACACTTATCACGGTACTTGCGCCCACGCCAATCATTGCTCCGAAAGCAGCAGACAGATTCATGAACGGACTTGCCACAGCCATTCCGCTGATTGCCTCGTCGCCCAATCCTTGGCCAACAAAGATGCTGTCCACGATATTGTATATCGAAGAGGCCACCATCGCGATGATTGCGGGCAAGGAATACTGCCAGAGCAACGAGCCGATGGGCTTTGTTCCAAGTTCGGTTGGAATGTGTTGTCGCATGTTTATCCTGATGTTTTCGGGGGCAAAGGTAATAAAAAAACATGACTTTCGAAGGGCTTTCCCTCATATAATATATATAATATGTGAAATTAAGCGTGTTTAGTTGCAAAAGATAACGTGTTAAGTTGGCCAAGTTAACGTGTTATGATTGTAAAGATAACGTGGAGTGTTTGCAACTTTCGACTTTTCTTCGTAACTTTGTGCCCAGAAAGAAAAAAAAGAATATACTTATGAAACGACAACTAACACTATTGGCAGTCCTCGCTTGCGCCATTCTGCCAGTCAATTCCAAACCTTCAAAAGGTTACCCCATCACTCCAGTCCCTTTCACTTCAGTTAAGGTCACGCCTGGCACTTTCTGGGGGCAAAGGTTGGAGGCAAGCCGCAAAGTGACCATTCCTCTTGCCTTCTCGAAATGCGAGGAAACGGGACGCTACACGAACTTCTCCAATGCGGCAGAGCATCTTCAAAACCCTTCGAAGGTGTTTGAGATTAAGAAAGGTACTTTCCCCTTCGATGATACTGACCCCTACAAGACCATCGAGGGAGCGAGCTACATTCTGCAGACTTATCCAGACAAAGCGCTTGCCTCGTATATCGACTCTGTTCTTAATGTAATAGGTTCGGCTCAAGAGTCCGACGGTTACCTTTATACCGCAAGAACGCAAAATCCCGAACATCCTCATGACTGGTCTGGACCAAAGCGTTGGAGTGCAGAAGAGCAAGGAAGCCATGAACTCTACAACCTCGGACACATGGTAGAGTCTGCGATTGCTCACTATCAGGCTACGGGCAGTCGCAAGTTCCTCGATATTGCCATCCGTTTTGCTGACCTCGTTTGCAAAGAAGTCGGACCTAATCCAGGACAGGCTTGTGTAGTTCCTGGGCATCAGATTGCCGAGATGGCTTTGGCGAAGCTTTACATCACGACTGGCGACAAGAAGTATCTCGACGAGGCAAAGTTCTTGCTCGACTATCGTGGCAAGACGACCATCAAGCAGGAGTATTCCCAGAGTCACAAGCCAGTCGTTGAGCAGGACGAGGCCGTAGGTCATGCCGTTCGAGCCGCCTATATGTATGCAGGAATGGCAGATGTGGCGGCACTTTCAGGAGATCAGGATTACGTAAAAGCCATTGATGCCATTTGGGACAATATTGTCACAAAGAAGCTCTACATTACAGGAGGCATCGGAGCGACTGGAAACGGCGAGGCTTTCGGCAAGAACTACGAACTGCCCAACATGACGGCTTATTGCGAGACGTGTGCCGCGATTGGAAATGTTTATGTGAATCATCGACTTTTCCTGCTTCACGGAGAATCCAAATACTATGATGTGCTGGAGCGGACACTTTATAACGGACTTTTAAGTGGCGTCTCGCTCGAAGGTAACGGCTTCTTCTATCCCAATCCTCTCGAGTCGGCAGGTCAGCACCAACGCCAACCTTGGTTCGGCTGCGCTTGTTGTCCGAGCAATATCTGCCGTTTCATTCCTTCGTTGCCAGGTTATGTCTATGCCGTAAAAGAAAATGCTTTTGGCAAAACGCCAGCTGTGTATGTGAACCTTTTCCTTTCGAACACATCAACGCTGAATGTTGGTGGCAAGAAGGTCAGACTGAGCCAGAAGACAGATTATCCTTGGAGTGGCGATATCACATTGAAAATAGAGGAGAACAAGGCAGGCGAATTCTGGCTCAATATCCGCCTCCCGGGCTGGGTTTATAACCAAGCTGTTCCCTCCGACCTCTATACCTACGCAGATGGAAAAATGCCCAAATTCACCGTCAGTGTAAATAACAAGAAACAACTGTTTTTCCCCTCAAATATAGAATCCGCACACGGATATATAGCGATGGGCGGTAAGTGGAAGAAAGGCGACATGATAAAGATTCACTTCGATATGGAGCCCCGCATTGTTCGAGCCAACGACCAGGTTGAAGCCGACAGAGGAATGTTTTGTGTGGAGCGTGGACCGCTTGTCTATTGTGCAGAACATCCTGACAACGAGGCGGATATCACAGACATTCGCATCAGTTCCGATGAGAGGTTCAGGATGGGACAGACAAAGATTGCCGGAACACCCGTTACGACACTCATCGCTGAAGATAATTCCATGATGCTCATCCCTTATTATGCTTGGTGCCACAGAGGAAGAGGCAAGATGCGCGTCTGGCTTCCAATGGAGAAATGACAAACGACACGTAGGTAAATCCAAAACATCACGTGTGAAGTTTGCAATTTACTAGTGTGAAGTTTGCGATTTACTAGTGTTACGATTGTATTTGTATAGTGTTACGATTGCAATCATAACGTGCCGCGTTTGCCGCTTATGCCTCAGTCGGTTTGATTCCACATTTTCCACTTTTTACAGAACAAGCCCCGAAGTCGGAAAACTTTAGGGCTTGTTTTTCGTATATAATAATATATAATGTGTGAATTTAGAGAAAATTCTTCTTTCTTCTTACTCATTTGTTAATTCTTTTTTGTACCTTTGTGCGCGAAAATGAAAATAATAAATCTTTAAATAGTTAATCACAAAGATGAGTACACAAACAGAAAAGATTAAGGAGCTTATGGAGCTCCGCGCCAAAGCTCGCGTGGGTGGAGGCGAAAAGGCTATCGAGAAGCAGCACGAGAAAGGCAAGCTCACGGCTCGCGAACGCATCAACCTCCTGCTCGACGAAGGTAGCTTCGAGGAAATGGACATGTTCGTGAAGCACCGTTGCACGAACTTCGGTATGGAGAAGAAGCAGTATCTGGGCGACGGCGTCAACGACTCAGGTGGTGCTCGCTTGCAGGAAGGCATCAACGCTCTCGCAGGTTATGCCGAAATCTTCCAGCGCAACATCATGTCTTCTGGCGTTATTCCTCAGATTAGCGCCATTATGGGCCCGTGTGCCGGTGGTGCTGTTTATAGCCCTGCTCTTACTGACTTCACCTTCATGGTGGAAGGCAGCAGCTATATGTTCCTGACGGGTCCTGGTCCCGTGAAGGCAGTTCTGGGCGAAGTTGTGACTCAGGAGCAGCTTGGTGGCGCAAGTGTTCATGCCACAAAGAGTGGTGTGACGCACTTCACGGCTAAGAACGAGGAAGAGTGTATCGCTATGATTAAGCAGCTCTTCTCTTACATTCCTCAGAACAACCTCGAGAAGACACCTCGCGTGGCTTGCACAGATCCTATCGACCGTATGGAGGATTACCTGAACGACATCATTCCTGACAATCCCAACATGCCTTACGATATGTATCAGGTGATTGCAGGTATCGTGGATAACGGTGAGTTCTTCGAGGTTCAGCCTAACTTTGCAAAGAACATCATCGTAGGTTTTGCTCGTTTCAACGGTCAGAGTGTCGGCATCGTAGCCAACCAGCCGAAGCAGCTTGCAGGTGTGCTCGATTGCAACTCAAGCCGCAAGGGCGCTCGCTTCGTTCGATTCTGCGACGCATTCAATATTCCTATCGTAACGCTTGTTGACGTTCCTGGATTCTTGCCTGGCACAGGTCAGGAGTACAACGCCGTCATCCTGCATGGCGCTAAGTTGCTCTATGCTTACGGAGAGGCTACGATTCCCAAAGTGACCGTTACCCTGCGTAAGAGCTATGGTGGCAGCCACATCGTGATGAGCTGTAAGCAGCTTCGTGGCGACCTCAACTATGCTTGGCCTTCAAGCGAGATTGCCGTGATGGGTGCAAGTGGTGCTGCAAGTGTGCTCTATGCCAAGGAAGCCAAGACTCTCAAGGAAGAGGGCAAGGTGGAAGAGGCAAAGGCATATATCGCAGAGAAAGAGAAGGAGTACGAGAACCTCTTCGCAAATCCCTATCAGGCTGCCAAGTACGGTTATATCGATGACGTTATCGAGCCTCGCAATACTCGCTTCCGCATTATTCGCGCTTTGGCTCAACTGGAGAACAAGAAACTCACTAACCCTGCCAAGAAGCACGGCAACATTCCTCTGTAAGCGCTATGAGATTACTTTCAATAACAGATCCTCAGATATGGCTTTTGGCAGGCATCTCCATCTTGGTGGTGTTCTCCATTCTGCTCATTCTGGTCGCCATCCTGAACGTCTTCACCATTATCGCTAAGAAGACTACGGCAAAGGTTAAGACCGTTAAGAGCAGCATCGAGACCAGTTTGGAGGCAAAGAGCTTCGAGAAAGCCAGCGAAGAGGACAAGGCAGCAGTGGCAACAGCACTCTACCTCTACTTCGAAGAGATGGACAATCGTGAGAGCCGCGTTCTCACCATCGTTCCCTATCCATCTGCTTGGGGCGCTCAACTGAACCCAAGACTCTAATTAAATTCATAATTCATAATTGACAATTCATAATAATGAAAGAATTCAAGTTTAAGATAGGTGGTCAGGATTATGCTGCCACTGTAGAAGACCTCAAGGACGGACAGATGAAGGTAACCGTCAACGGTCAGACTTATCAGGTAGAAGTTCCACAGACGAAGGCTCAAGGTCCTCGTGTAGCAATGGCTCCTGCTGCTCCAGAAGCTCAAAAGGGTGGCACAAAGAATGTAAATAGCGAGCTCCCAGGCACAGTTACGAAGATTAATGTTGCTGACGGTCAGCGTGTAAAGCGTGGCGATGTGCTGCTCATCATCGAGGCTATGAAGATGGCCAACGAAATTGTGAGCGAAGTGGATGGCACAGTTCAGCGTGTTGCAGTTACTCAAGGACAGAGTGTCAATCAGGGCGACCTTCTCGTAGAGATGGTGGCAGATTTCGAGGCAGCTAAGGCTGAGGTTACACCGAAGCCCGCTCCCGCAGCTCCCGCTCCCGTTGCAGCACCTGCTCCCGCTCCCGCAGCTGCTGGCGCAAAGACCGTTACCGCTCCTCTGCCAGGCACTATCACTAAGGTGACTGTCAAAGTGGGTGATACTGTAAATGCAGGCGACACAGTCCTCCTGATGGAAGCAATGAAGATGGAGAACAACATCACTGCCGAGTTCGGTGGTACCGTCAAGGCTATCCTCGTAGAGACAGGCAATCAGGTACAAAGCGGACAAGCACTCGTTGAACTGGATTAATAGGAAAGAAAATGAAAAAGTATATTAGTCTGCTCCTGCTCCTTCTTGTTGCAACACCTTTGCTTGCTGCAGATTTCAACATGGAGGAAGGCTTGAGCAAATTCATCAATGAGATGGGCTTTGTCACCTTCTTTGTACAGGAAGAAGGTTGGAAGAATGCCGTCATGATACTCATCGGCTGCTTCCTCCTTTATCTTGCCATCAAGAAAGAGTACGAGCCCTTGCTGCTCCTTCCCATCGCTTTCGGCATGATTCTCAGCAATCTGCCTGGTGCTGGTCTTTTCGATTCTAACATGTGGAACAACGAGTTCCTCAATCCTGCAAGTCCTAACTACCACAGCTACGGCTACATTATGGCTCATGGTGGCTTGCTCGACATCCTTTATATGGGTGTAAAAGCAGGTGTCTATCCTTGCCTCATTTTCCTTGGCGTAGGTGCAATGACCGACTTCGGTCCGCTGATTGCCAATCCAAAGAGCCTTTTGCTTGGTGCTGCTGCTCAGCTTGGTATCTTCGCTACCTTCCTGGTAACGCAGATTGATGTCTTCGGCTTCTCTGTAGCGCAGTCCGCTTCCATCGGTATCATCGGTGGCGCAGATGGTCCAACAGCTATCTTCCTGACGTCCAAGCTTGCTCCTGAGTTGCTTGGTCCAATTGCTGTGGCTGCTTATAGCTATATGGCTTTGGTGCCCGTCATTCAGCCTCCCATCATGCGTGCCCTCACGACAGAGAAGGAACGCAAGATTCGCATGAGCCAGCTCCGCACAGTCAGCAAGAAGGAGAAGATTATCTTCCCAATCGTTGTTGCTATCGTGGTGAGCTTGATTGTTCCCTCTGCAGGAACGCTTATCGGCTGCTTGATGCTCGGTAACCTCTTCAAGGAGAGTGGAGTAGTGGAGCGCCTCAGTAAGGCTGCACAGAACGAACTGAACAATATCGTAGTCATCATGCTGGGTGTTACCGTTGGCGCTACTGCTACAGCAAGCGCCTTCCTCAACTTCCAGACCATCGCTATCCTTTGTGTCGGCATCGTTGCCTTTGGCATTGGTAGTGCAGGTGGTGTCTTGATGGCTAAGATTATGAACCTCTTCCTGAAAGAGAAGATTAATCCCCTCATCGGTAGTGCAGGCGTTAGTGCTGTTCCTATGGCAGCTCGCGTTAGCCAGAGCGAAGGCCAGAAGGCTGATCCGCGCAACTTCCTTCTGATGCACGCTATGGGCCCCAACGTGGCTGGCGTCATTGGTAGTGCCGTTGCAGCAGGCATTCTGCTCAGCTTCTGCAGTTAAATCATAATAAAAACATACTACAATTGCTGCCCGAAAGTTTCTGTATTGGATGCTTTCGGGCAGTATATTAAATAAGGTAAAGAGATTATGAAAAGACATATCTTCACCATACTGCTTGCCTTCGTTACATTTATTGCTAAGGCACAAACTGCATCCAATCCTGGCTGGCTGTGGAAAATCAGCGGCAACGGGTTGGCGCAGAACTCTTATCTCTTCGGCACTTGTCATGGTGATGGGATAAGCTTCACGGACGAGGAGATTTACAGCATTCATGGGCTTTCCGAAGCTTTGGACGAGGCTCAAACCGTCTTCTTTGAATCAGATCCGAATGTCGATAGCATGTCTGACGAAGAGAAGGAAGAGCTGAAACAACTCTATGGGATGATATATAATCCTGGGCCGGAATACATGATGCCCAAAGGTGTCTTCTACAAGCCGCTCTTCGACAGCGTGGCGCACTTCTACGAGGTCAACAACTTCATGATCTCCAAGATGAAGGACGTGGAGTACTTGAAGAAGACACCCGGCTATTGGTGCATCCGCTTGAGTATGTATGCTTTTACGAAGGTAAGGATGTGCAGAAGCGTGGACTTGGCCTTGCACGAGGAAGTCGTCAAGCGCGGCAAGGAAACCGGCGGCTTGGAAACGACGTCATCTGTGATGGGAATGATAATGTCCATGTACACAGATACGAAATACATCGACACGCTTTCCATGAAGGAGCAGGCCAAAATCATCTACAAGCTTGTTCATCGGATGAATAATGACAGCATCTTACAGTTCCCAAAGCTCCATGAAGCCTATCTTGAGAACGATACTTGCAAGTTTAACCAGTTCTTAGGGGAGTTTGAAGAAGAGCTGACGAAGTGGAATGAAGAGGATCTTGGGAACGGGATGCAAGATAAGAAGGACTACCAGAGCGAGCACCTTTTGCGCGAGAGGAACGAACATTGGGTGCCTGTCATCAAGGAGAACATTGCCAAATGCCCTTGCTTGATTGCCGTCGGCTGCCGTCATTTGCTGAGCAACGATGGCTTGATTGCCATGCTTCGGCGCGAAGGATATACTGTCGAACCCGTAACGAATAAGAATTAACTCTTCCAACGACACACGTGAAGTTCGCCAACATCACGTGCCAAGTTTTTGAAAAGCCTTCGAGAAAAAAAGAAAGGCGTTAACTGTTAACTGTTAATTGCCGTTTTCCACATATATACATACTGTCATATTTCATACTTTATATTATTTAATATAAAAATAAAAATACTCCATAACACTATATATTGATTTTGCAAGTTAACACATAACACTTAACGCTTTGAGGCTCTTTCTCACTTTCGTTCTTTGTTGATAGAAGAATTTTTCGTACCTTTGCAAATGAATTAGTATTCGCTGATGGACGCAATTAACAATCTCTTCTCTCTGCTCAGTTCTGTGCTATGGGGCTGGCCGATGGTTATCTTGTTGCTGGGCACGCATGTGTTCCTCACTTTCAGGCTTCGCATTCCACAAAGGCGATTGCTGACTGGCATCCGCTTGTCTGTAAAGAAAGATAAAGGAGCAAAGGGCGATGTGTCTCAGTTCGGAGCTTTGGCGACGGCTTTGGCTGCCACTATAGGAACGGGTAACATTGTCGGCGTGGCTACTGCTGTAGCTCTTGGTGGACCTGGAGCTGTGTTGTGGTGCTGGCTGACGGGTATCTTCGGTATGTCCACGAAATATGCCGAAGGTTTGCTTGCAGTAAAGTATCGCGTGAAGGGTAGTGACGGCAGAACTTATGGCGGTCCCATGTATGCTCTCGAACTCGGACTTGGCATGAAATGGCTGGCTTTGACCTTTGCCATCTTCACAGCCCTTGCCAGCTTCGGAATAGGATGTACTGTGCAAGCCAATTCTATTGCTCTTTTGGCGAACGAGACCTTTGGCATCCCGACTTGGATAGTAGGCGTGTTCATCTGCATATTAACTGGACTCGTCATCATGGGCGGCGTGAAGTCCATTGCCCGTGTTTGCACCATTCTTGTGCCCTTCATGGCAGCGCTCTATGTGATAGGTTGCATAGCCATTCTTTGCATGAACAGCAGTTTCGTTTGGCCTGCAGTCAAGCTCATTGTTGAATCTGCTTTCAATCCTGTTGCAGCAGGTAGTGGTTTCGTTGGAGCTACGGTAATGATGGCAGCTCGCTATGGCATAGCCCGAGGCTTGTTCTCCAACGAGAGCGGTATGGGCAGCGCTCCCATTGTGGCTGCAGCGGCTCAAACACGCAACCCAGTTCGACAAGCTTTGGTTTCGAGCACAGGAACATTCTGGGACACCGTCATTATCTGCGCCCTTACTGGTCTTGTACTTGTCAGCAGCATCTTGGCTTATCCCGACATCAGTTACGCTGACGGAGCAGCCCTGACAAAAGTGGCTTTCTCCAAGATACCTTATGTCGGAGCGCCTTTGCTCACTTTTGGTATCCTTACCTTTGCCTTCAGTACCATTCTTGGCTGGAGCTATTATGGAGAGAGTGCTGTCAACTACATCGAGCATCAGCGCATCAACCGCTTCTACCGCATCCTCTATATTGTGGCACTCTTCTTTGGTAGCATCATCAGCCTTGATGTCATCTGGAACATTGCCGACACAATGAACGCGCTTATGACTATTCCAAACCTCGTTGCTCTGCTTTTGCTGAGTGGAGTTGCTGCTCGTGAGACCAACAAATACCTTTGGGGAGGTCGACTGGATGAGGATATGGAAGATATTGCTAACGAAGAAAACACTAAACCCTAAGCTATGAACGAGGTCCTGACACTTTTCGAACTGAACAGCCTGGTTCATGAGGTCATCGAGGATAACTTCGACAAGCAGTACTGGGTGGTGGGCGAGTTGAGCGATGTCAGCACACCTGCTTTCGGTGGACATTTCTATGGCGAACTTGTTCAGAAAGATGAAGAGAGCGACCGAATTGTGGCTCGAGCAAGGATAACCTGTTGGGCCCGCAACTATAACATGATAAGGCTGCGCTTCCAGAAAGAAGCGGGCGAGACACTTCGTAAAGGCTTGCAAGTGAAGCTGTTGGTCGAGGTCAACTTTCACGAGCAATATGGCTACTCGCTCAATGTCGTCGATATTGACTCGACCTTTACGCTTGGTGACCTTGCTAAAAGGCGTCGCGAGATACTCCTGCAACTGGAGAAGGATGGCATCTTGCACGACAATCAGAGCCTTCCTCTGCCACGATTGCTGAAGCGAATCGCAGTCATCAGTAGCGCTACTGCAGCTGGTTATGGCGACTTTTGCCATCAACTCGAAGAGAACGACTACGGCTTCCATTTCGATGTTCAGCTCTTTCCAGCCGTCATGCAAGGTGAACAAGTTCCGGAGAGCATCATAGCAGCCCTCGAAGAGGTGCAGAATGCTGAGCCATTCGACCTCGTTGTCATCATTCGGGGTGGGGGAGCAAGCAGCGATTTGAGCGACTTCGACAGCTATGAATTGGCGGCTTGCATCGCACTCTATCCCTTGCCTGTATTGACGGGAATCGGACATGAACGCGATGAAACGGTACTCGACTATGTGGCTCATACCAAGGTCAAGACACCGACTGCAGCAGCGGCTTTCATCATAGAACATCAAGCTGAGGAAGCGGCATTGCTTGACGACCTCTATCAGCGCATCACACATTCTGCGAAAGAGCAAATCCAGAGAGAGAAGCAGCGGCTGGAGCATCAGAGAACGGTCTTGCCATTGCTCTTCATGGGCTTTTACCAGAAAGGGGAGAACAGGCTTGTGCTTCTCAGTCAACGCCTTTCAAGTAGTGCAAAACAAAGCCTTGAACGAGAGGGACATAGCTTGCAACTCATGCAACAACGCTTGAACAGCCTCGACCCAAGACTGCTCTTGAAGCGTGGCTACACCATCACGACTTGCGAAGGAAAGATTGTTCGCGATGTCGAAGGTCTGGCAGAAGGTGAAGTCCTCACGACACAAACAGAAAAAGGAGAAATATATTCAAAGGTAGTACTATGCAAGAAGAACTGACTTACGAGCAAGCGATGCAGAAGCTCGAACAGATGGCATCGCAGATGGAGCAAGGCGAAATTGGCATCGATGAGATGGCAGAGCGCCTTCGTGAAGCACAAAAGTTGATGAAGTATTGTCACGAAAAGCTCTACGAAGCAGAAAAAAACTGCAAATCCTTACTGAATGTCGAGGAAAAAGAGTAATTTTGCAGCGCAAAATTGGTCGTTTGGGAGATTAGTCGTTTGGTCGTTTAGGTATAATTACCAAATGCCATTGGTTACTTTCCCAAACGACTAAACGACCAAACAACTAAACGACTAATATATGAAAGAAATCGATTGGAGTAACCTCTCGTTTGGTTACATGAAGACTGACTACAATGTGCGCTGCTACTATCGTAACGGTGCATGGGGTGAGATAGA
>CACZBC010000068.1 GCA_902779315.1 uncultured Bacteroidales bacterium
CTTTGCATCGATGCCAAAGTTCAGTACGGCGTTGTCGGCTTCGTATTCATGCACGGCCTTGAGGTCGCGACCAAGCAGATAGACGAAGGGATTGAACCATTGAAGGGCCTTTACCGCTTCGAGAAGCAGTAGGTCCCAGGTGTGGCCGAGACGGATGTGAGCCTGTTCGTGAGCCAAGATGGGCTGGCGAAGGTGCTCGTAATCCGAAGCGTTTATTATTATATAATGTAGGAAACTGTACGGAGCGAAGTTTCCTCCGTGAATGACTATCGTGTTGCCCTGCTCGTCCTTCGTATGCACACCACCCTTTATCTCTTTGAACAGACGGAAGAGCTGGAAGAAGAAGATGGCGAGAGAGGCAAAGAGGCCAAGGAAATAGACAGCCTCTCCTATCCCCTCCAAAGAAGGTGTGAATGGACGTTCTTGTTCTGTCGGATTGACAATCTCAAGTTGTTCTTCGTGCTGAGAAACTTCATATTCTTCTTCGAATAGTATGTCAGGCTGGACAATAGCTTCTTGCAATGGGACTTCTTCATAGCTGAGGAACTTCGGCTTCCGTATCGTGAGCTGGACAAAAGGCAGCACCATCGAAATGACGAGCACGCAGAGCAAAGCCGCACGATTGAAGCGATGGAATGTCTCGCGACTGAGCAGCAGGGCAAAACTCCCGTAAAGAATTGCCAGCAACAAGGCTGATTTTATAATGTAGAGCAACATCATTAACTATGAATTATGAACTATGAATTATGAATTAAGGCCAGTATTTCCTGCAGTTCCTCGTCTGTGAGGTCCTCGTTCTGTATGAGGAAAGAGCAGAAACTCTTGGCCGAGCTGCCGAAAAGCGTGTCTTTCACATCAATAGTAAAAGGTACGGCCCGTCTCCTCCTTGCGTTTGTGCTCTACATAGCCCTTCGCTTCCAGGATTTTCAGGAAGGTTGCAACAGTCGTGTAGGCTGGTTTGGGCTCAGCATAGCCGTCGACTATCTCGTTAATCGTGAGGGCGTGAGAGGCGTCCCAAAGCACGTTCATCACATCCATCTCTGCTCGAGTCAGAGGTTTCAAAGTCTTCTTTTCGTTCATGATTTTGGCTTTTTCTACTGCAAAGGAACAGAGTTTATGACCTACCCCAAAGAAAAGATGCGGAAAAAGAGACGAGACCCCTCGCTTTTTAACATATTTATTTAGTTTACGAAGGCAAATTATTAGTAGTTAACACTTGGGGGCTTCACAAAACGACGGCAGTGACGATGGCAAACGTCACACTAGTAAAAGCCAAACTTCACACTAGTAAATTGCAAACTTCACACTAGTAAATCGCAAACGTCACACTAGTTAAATGCAAACGTCACACTAGTTAAATGCAAACGTCACACTAGTTAAATGCAAACGTCAAATGTGACGTTTTCAATCGTAACGTGGAATGTTTGCCGAAGACGCTTGGCTCTATTCGTTTCCTAGCATTCGAGGGTTCTTTCCGAAAAAACACGGATAAATTTGGGCGATTGCTTGTTTTTTCGTATCTTTGCAGAATAATTCCGCTAATAACAACCTGATTAATACTGACAGAAACTATGATGAAAAGAGTCCTCTTAGCAGTCGGAATCCTGACAAGCTCAGTCCTCTGCATGAATGCACAAGTCGAGCCCCCCACTATGGGCTGGAGTTCGTGGAACACCTTCTCGGTCAACATCTCGGAAGACATCATCAAGGGCCAGGCCGACGCGATGGTCTCGAGGGGACTGAAAGATGTGGGGTACCAATATATCAACATCGACGACGGCTTCCAATATGGCCGTACCAGCGCAGGAAAAGTGCGAATCCATCCACAGCGTTTCCCTCATGGACTGAAAGTCGTGAGCGACTACATCCACTCGAAAGGCCTGAAAGCAGGCATTTACAGCGATGCGGGAGACTGTACTTGCGGCAGTATCAGCAATGGCGACACGCGAAACACGAATGTGGGATTCTACGGATACGAGCAGGTGGATGCCGACTTCTACTTCAAGGAGCTGGAGTTCGATTTCATCAAGGTCGACTATTGTGGTGGCAACCATGCAGGCCTCAACGAACAAGAGCAATATACAGCCATCCACAACGCAATCGTGAATACAGGCAAAAACGTTCGCTACAACCTTTGCAGGTGGGCATATCCGGGAACCTGGTGTCACGACATCTCCACTTCATGGCGAACAACTGGCGACATCTACGACGGATGGGCTTCCGTGAAAGGCATCTTGGCGGAAAACCTCTACATGTCGGCCTACTGTTATGACGGGTGTTACAACGATATGGACATGCTGGAAGTGGGACGTTCGATGAGTGAAGAAGAGGACAAGACGCACTTTGGAATATGGTGTATCATGGCCAGCCCGTTACTCATAGGCTGCAATATGGCAACCATCAAAGAGCGTCCCCTGGCTCTTCTGAAGAACGAGGAACTGATTGCCCTGAACCAAGATCCGCTCGGACTGCAGGCTTATGTGGTTCAGAACATCGGCGAGACCTACATCTTGGCAAAAGACATCCTGACTCTTCATGGCAAAACAAGGGCTGTGGCACTCTACAATCCTTCCGACAGGGAAGAGGAAATGTGCCTGAGCTTCAGCGAAGTCGATCTGGGAGGCAAAGTGAAAGTGCGCGACCTCTTTGAGCATCAGGACCTGGGCGAAATGGAAGGGGCGCTCACGGCCATCGTTCCGCCTCATGGAACTCGCATCTACAAGTTGGAAGCAGAGCAACGTCTGGACCGCTATATCTACGAGGCGGAAACCGCTTTCATGCACGACTATCAGGAAATCTACAACCACCAATCGCTTGGAACGGCTATCTACGAAACCAACTCGGCTGCCAGCGGAGGCGCTTTTGCCAGTTGGTTGGGAGGTCGCAGAAGCAACTCGCTGGAATGGAGAGACGTTTACGTGAGCGAAGAAGGCGATTATACTGCCCATTTCTGTGTCGCTTCGCAAGACAGCCGTCCGTTCCATGTCGCGCTGAACGGAGAAGAGAAAGGGACATTCACAGCGCAGACAACCAATTGGATCACATTCAAGGAATACAACATGACCCTCCATCTGCAAGCGGGTTCAAACAGAATCGAGCTCTACAACGAGAACGGATGGATGCCGAACATCGATTGTCTCACCATAGAAAAGGTGGGCGAAAAGACTGTCCTGACTCGTCAGCTCGAAGAAATGATCCAGCATCTGGAAGTCTTGAAACAAGGCGATTTGCTGACCGACAAGATGCGACAAGACATAGAAACCCTGCTGGGAAAGGCCAAGAAGGAAGGCCTCACGGACGCTCAAATAAAGTCATATCTCACCGAAGCCAAGAACATCCAGAACGCTATCGGACAGATAAAACCCGTCTACGAAGAATATCTCTTCTGGAGGAAATACGCTGAAAGGAATGTCCAGGCAAGCTTGGAAACAAATGCCCTAACCTCTTTCGTATCAAAGATAAGGAGCTGCGACAAGAATCTCTCAAGGGCCAACACCCAGGAACAAGCCAGCACCGCACTCAGCACCCTTAAGACGGCTGTATCAAGCTACTTGAAATCCACAAACTCGGCACCCAAGGAAGGCGAATACCTCGATATGACTCTATTTGTCACCAACTACAACTTCTCCACCAAAGAAGGCTGGCAAGGTGAACCTACCTACAGGGATGGTTGCGGCGAGGAATACAACAAGTCGTTCGACATGTACCAGACACTCGCGAGCATGAAGCCAGGCGTCTATACAGTCAAGTGCAATGCTTTCTTCCGAACAGGAGGAAATGACGGAGGAGCCGCTTATAGAGCCGGAACAGAAAACATTCTGGCTTACCTTTATGTGAACGACAAGACGGTAAAAGTAAAGTCCCTGTACTCCGAAACATGGCCCGAAGCTTCGCAATACGGCTCAGTTGACAACCGAAACGGCTACCCACATAGCATGCGTGCTGCAGGTATCCGGTTCGAAGAAGGATGCTATCCGAACGAGATTGAGTACACGCTTTCTGCAAAAGGCACACTTCGGTTCGGCCTGAAATGCGATACTTACAGAGGCGACCAGTGGTGTTGCTTCGACAACTTCACACTCCTCTACCAAGCCCTACCCGACTTCTACGACGGGATAAAGGCTGTGCAGGCTAAGGGAAAAGACAACAAGACATACAATCTTAACGGCCAGCAAGTTGCAGAAAACAAGGCCAAGAAAGGCATCTTCATTCGTAACGGGAAAAAGGTAGCAATAAAATAAGAGGTAGCTAATCCTTAACTACCTCTTACCTTTTACTTTACCTTTACCAGTCGTTTCTTGCCACCCACAATGTAGATGCCTGTCTTTGTGATTCGGTCGATACGAGTGCCGCTAAGGGTATAGATTGTTTCATCCTCGAGGTCGGCAACCGGAACACTAATAGCATCTTCGTCGCGATAGACACAAACTGTTGTCGTTGCCTGCTTGTTGGAGCCATCTGTTGTTTTAGCGGTAATGGTAACTGTTCCTGCCGAAATTGCAGAGATGATGCCATCCGATACGGTTGCAATACTTTCGTCTGACGTCAGCCAGTTGAGTGTTTTGACTGTTGCCGTCTCGGGCAAGATTGTGACGGTCAAGACCGTGTCATTGCCTGCAATCATCTCTATGTCATCGGGTTCGAGTTGGAGAGATGTGATGTATGTCTTGGCAAGAGTAACTTCGTAGTTTGCATCTTCTGGCGAGCTGACAACGCCATCTGCCGTGACAATGTGCTGATTTTGCAACTGATAGGTTCCGCCATTGAACTCATTCCCTCCGACAAGGGTAAAGGTTAGAGCTGTGCCGCTAGTGGCTCCGAGGTCCGCATTGTCAGGAGAATAGACAATGAGGTGTGCTCCATTTTCATTAGGAAGGACATTCGTGATGTGCGTTGCCGGGTTGAGTTTCGTGGCAAATGCGACACTGCCTTCCTGTATTGACAATTCATCGGAAAGGACAATATCCGCCTCATAAGCCGTAGATGGCCGACTCATATTCACCCAAACAGTCACCTTTCGTGTACCTCCTGCCTTGACTGAAGCGTTGCTCGAATAGAGTGTTGCCGTGAGTGGCTGTGTGCCAAGAGGAACTTCGTTGAGGATGCGACGAACCGTCACGACATCTGCCACATTGATATGACTGTCCAGATTGGCATCGGCATTGAGAACCTCGAAGCCTTCCGGTTCCTCTCCTGTCAGATAGGATGCTATCCAGAGTGCGTCGGTCTCGTCGATGACGCCATTACTGTTGACATCGCCGGCAAGGTTTGTGATGTTATAGTATGTTCCGTCGTCTGCCTTGAGAACGACAAGGTGTGAGGAATCGAAGATGGGATAAGCGTCCTGGCCAAGTGTCTGATACCAGACGGGCTCCATCGTCTTGCCGCCATTAAGTTGATAGCAAAGTTTGCCGCCTTGGACATCTTCGAGCGTGATGCGATTGACTTGCGTGGTCGATGTACTGAAGCAATTCAAGGAATTTGCGCTGCCACGATAGAAGTCGTTGCGGTAGTTATAACCTGTAACCGTGCCGATGTTGTAGCAGTTCTCCATGGTTCCATTCGTTCCGAGCCAACCACAAATGGCTGCGCTCTCGCTGCTTCCGGTAATATCGCCTGTGTTATAGCAGTTCGCGAACGAGAAGATGCAGGTAGAACCCTTGTTGCAGCCGATAATACCTGCCGCATTAGCGCCTGTTCCGGTCACAGTCGCTTCGTTGCCTACACAAGAGAAGGAGACCGTGCCAGCTCCGGTTGAACCGCCAACCAGACCGACATAGTTGCCTCCGTTAATGGTGCAGGAACTGTCGAGGACAAGGTTGCAGATCTTGGCACCGCCACTGACGGTTCCGAACAGACCGGAGAAGTCGCCTCCACTGACATGCAGGTTCTTGATGCGGTGACCTTGTCCGTCGAAGAGGCCTCTAAAGGTCTTGGTTTGTCTTCCGATAGGCTGGAACTGGTTGTTATAGCCCTCCATGTCAATATCCGCCTCGAGGTAAGCGTTACTGTATGCAGCGCCTCCTGCAATAACCTGGCTGAACTGGATAAGTTCCTCGGGAGTGGAGATGTAATAAGTGGAGTCGGTATACATCGAACCCGGGTCGTAGCCGAGATAGTTGTCAATCCATGCCAAACGCGCCGGGATGTAGCTTCGCAAGACATCCACCTCCGCATCGAAGGAACCGAGTGCAGAGACATTCTGGTGCACTCTGGAATTGAGGATGGGCCAGCGAATGAAGTTGAGGTTGGCAGAAGCTTCCATTGCCTCGGCCATGCTGTCCACATATTCCACGAGTGTCTTTTCGTCGAGGAGGCCTTCCTTGCGGTTGTCTCTCCAAAGCTGATTGAGTTGCTGGTCGGCCGCGCCGTCGCTGAGAACACGATTGACAAAAGACCTCATATTTCCGGCACAACTGCCTCCACGGAATGCCCAGTCGCTCCTGCCGTTCACGGGGTAGATGCGAGCGTCATTGTCGAATGCGAGGTCGAAGTCCCAGCAAGGCGACACGAAGAACTGACTCTCTTCGCGCTCCTTATACATGTAGGTGCTCCAATAAGTGTCCATGTTGCCCGAGAACTCGCCGACAAGGAAGTGCTTGAGGAAGGATTCCACATCGAGGTACTTGCGGTAGCCGTTCTCCGGGTCGGTATAGTTGCTTGCAAAGAGTGCCGATTCCATCAGGTTGAAATAGTTCCTGATGTAGTTGTGCTGCTCGGTCGTGATGTCGTCATCTCCGGGATGCTTGATGGTAACGGGATTGCCCCTGTTGCTATTGAACCAGCTCGATTCCTGGCTGGCATAGGCATCAATCTCGACGAGATAACCGCCAGTCACCAAAGGCTCTTCAGTGTCGGTAGGCAACATCTCGGTGATGGGAACACGATTTCCGTCGACCGATATCTGGTCGCAAAGCTGATAGCAGCCTTTGTACTCGCCATTCATGATGACATCGACCGGCTGGCACCAAGGGGTATAGGGCAAGTCGAGACGTTTGCTGACCTCGAAAGCGAGGCAGTTTCGCATGAGCGTCTTGTCGCCGTAGTTATTGATGAGCGTCCATTTCTTGGCTTTGGCAGGACTTTCCTGAGCCGAGCCTCGGAGCATGTGGTGGCTCTTTCCGTCGTTGAACTTGATGCGCCAAGGCTTCTTCGGGAAGCTCCAGGATGCATTGCCTCTGCCTCGGGCCGTAATGGGATATTCCTGGATGCGAGTGCCATTGTCGTAGGTGATGGTAATGAACGACGGCATTTCGTTCACCTTGTCGCGAGGGTCGTAGCCCGCTTCGGTATGAATGCTGACTGTCGGCAGGTTGGTTACCTGGTACCAACGGGAATCGTCGCCTTCGCCTTCGTAGCCGTAGAATTCCAGTTCCGCTATGTTGCAACGGGCATCATTCGGACCGACATAACGGACATAGCGAAAGCCCCTCGATACAGGGACATCGGCATAGCTCATCACTCTGGCTGTACCCGTCCAGGGGATGAGA
Organism: uncultured Bacteroidales bacterium; assembly: GCA_902779315.1. Classification (GTDB taxonomy): domain Bacteria; phylum Bacteroidota; class Bacteroidia; order Bacteroidales; family Bacteroidaceae; genus Physcousia. The sequence goes on from CACZBC010000068.1 coordinate 7,491, forward strand.
AAGAGAGGAACTGCATCGAGGAAGTCCGCTCTGTTGCTGGCCTCGAAAACGCCCAGCTGGACACGAGTCGTCTGACTGGTGCGAGGACTCCACCCCACTTTCGTTATGACATGGGCTGTCCCCAGGTCGAGGCCGACCCATGTGTTGGAACGCCCCATCGAAGCATAGAAGGTTTCGAAATCGCCGTCGAAAGCATGGGCAGGCGTGTTGACTGTCGTGCTCGACTGGCTTGTACTGTAATCAATGTTGGGCGAACCGATGGGCGTGCCTGTCAACTTGGTCGAAGCAGGAACATCCTGTCCATAACTGCAAACTGCAGCCAGAAACAGGAACAATATGGTTGTAATTCTTTTCATTTTCTGTTTTTTTCCAAACTGCAAAGGTAGATTTATTTGACTAAATATGCAAGCGAAATGGCGCCTTTTTAATTAAATAATGTATGAAAAGGCAAAATATTTGCAAAAATTAATCAATCGGAAAGGATAATTGGTTAACTTTGTACTCACAAAATCACACAAAAAAAGGATGAGATACTTTTTCCTGTTAACCATCTTTTGCTTCCTTTCGCTTGGAAGGATGACGGCACAGGGCGATTTGACGCGCGAAGTGGAGGCCGACACGATGCGATGGCCCGCACCTGAACCCGATGCGAGCTGGAAGTTGGAATACTTGCCGCACAACAATGCGAACCATAATGTCTATGTCTACAAAGACAAGCTCTACGACGAGCTTTTCACCCGCACGCTGGGCTGGAATGGCGGCGACGGTGTGCAGACTACGGCTCTGCCCGACGGCAATGTCTTCTGGAGTTTCAACGACAGTTTCTATGGCAGAGCGACGGGTGCGGCTACCCGAATCCGCCAGTCCTGCAATTTCCCGCGAAACAGCATCATGGTGCAAACGCCCGGCAGCGACGGATTGCCCGGAACGAAGAGCAGCAACCTGAAGTGGCTTGCCGACTGGGTGCAGCGCACCAATTCCTCGGGGAGCGGCTACTACCATGCCCGCACTCATCTCCGCCATCCCAAAGGCGAGAAGACGGATGCGCAGATCAGGAACGGCGAAATAGACCAGACCTACCTCTACTGGGCAGGCGACGGAACCGTAGTGGACGGGCAGTTGCAAGTGCTTTGGGCTGGTGTCTACAACGGGACACAGAATTTGATGCAGAGCGACAACCGCGCCCTTGCCATCTATTCGCTGGAGGGAACGCCCGGCAGTTCGACTTACCTCAAGCTCCTTAGCGTGGACCACAACTTCTTCGAGCAAGACCCCATCGGATACGGAGGGACGCTGTGGGAGGACGAGGACGGACACACTTACCTCTATGCCTGCTACCAATACAAGAAGAAGTCCGACGATGTACTGAACACCAGTTCGCCTGTTGTGGCCCGCTCCCAGACGCACGACCTCCGCTCGACCTGGGAATACTATGTCGCCGATGCGGGCGGGACATTCCGTTGGCAAAGCACCTATCCGACGGATGCGGAGGTGAGACGCTCGGCCATCAGTTCCAGGAGTGTCTCGACGGCTTGGGTTTTCAAGGACGGCGACTGGTACTACATGACGGGCCAGGGCTTCCCCTATGGCAAGCAGTTGTACATCATGCGAAGCCGCAATCCATGGGGACCGTTCGAGGAGTGCCACCAGCTCTGGACCATGCCCTTTGTGCTCGACAAACTGGGGACACGCACCTACCAGCATTTCTATATGCCGCACCTGCATCAGTCGCTTTCCAGGGAGGGCGAACTGGTCTTCTCGACCAATACCGACTGCAAGGAATTCTCGGACAACTTCAACGCCAAGGGTTCGGCCGATTTCTACCGGCCTTACTTCTTCCGCGTGTATAACTGGAAAGCTGTGTTCGAACATTGAACATTGATCATTGAACATTGAAATATGAAGCCTGCCAAATATCTTCTTCTCGGTTGTCTGCTGACCGTTGTCTGTTGTCTTGTAAGCTCCTGCTACAAGCTCATTTCCACCTATGCTCCGAGCGAGGTGGAGCCTGGGCAGACGTTCGAGGTAAGCTTCACCATAGTCGACGACGGCTCTGATACTCAGAACTTTGTGACGGACTGGAGCTATGCGGGAGTGCGGGTTCCGAAGGGCTGGACTGTGACTGTTCCCGAAGGCGCACACCGGCAATTCGCCGAGGACTGGGTTTACTATCAGGACGGCTCGCAAGTCAACAGTTCGCACGACATGGAGCCTTGCGACAAACTCACCCAGTTCTACAATTCCGCTTGCCCCAAGACGGGCTATGCGTGGTCGGGCTTCAAGAGCGTCACGAAGGTCCCGAAGAACATCTCGGCCTGCTGGCGGAACGGTTGCGACAGCATTCGCATCTCTTTCCTGGTCACGGTTCCCGAAGACGCCAGACCTGGCCGCTACACGATAGATTTCATGGGCGGCGATGAAGAGGACGACGCAGGCATCGACAAGTACAGCAGCTATTCGGCAGCCAAGGATTCGCGGCTCTTCCATGTCGGCACGGCAGCGGGTTCGTATGTAAAGAACCGCAATGCCTCCCTTGCCAGGACCGTCATTGTCCTCGATGCGACGGGACTCACCTCAACCCTCTCCGAGAAAGAGGCAGGCAAGTCCTACGACCTGAGTGGCCGGCCTGCAACAAAGGACAGTAAACTCATCATCCGGAACGGCAAAAAAACACTGCATATATGAAACATCTATTAGTACTGCTTCTATGCCTTCCCGCTTATTCGCAAAGCATGGTTGTCAACACGGTGGAAGGCAATTCCACAGCCTACCCCACCGACCAAGTCGAGTCTGTCACTTTCACAGAAGAGACGACCGAACCGGTCCTGCCCTCTGCCAAGATACGGATGAAGCGGAGCATCGTCTTCCTGGGGCACAGCATTTGGCGCAACGACAACTACCTGGTGACCTACAAGAGCTCCGGCTCGTTCGTGACGCCTTTCACAGGAGTCTTTCGCGCGCGCGGCTATCAGACGCTCCTAGGCGAGGTTTTCGACTTCCCCGCAGTCTATAGTCCCGGTCCCGATGGCGGCTACAGCGGCTATTCGCTGGGCGGTACGAGTGCGACAGACGAGAAGAGCATCGCCGTTGTGGCCAAGCAGTCGGGCAACGGATGGCCAAGCGTCCAGAATGCCATCTGGACCATCGACTTCATCACGAACGACTTCAAGCGGAATGTCCCTCTCGGCACCTTTGCCGACTACAAGAACGCGACTGGCCCGGCAACCTTCTATGGCGCTGTCCGTCAGTTGTACGACCGAATCCGGGAACTCTCGGGCAACGATGTCATTATCGTCTTCAGCAACGCCACGAAGCGCAACAACTCGAACTACACCAGCACCAGCCGGAACACGGTGGGATGCACACTTGCCGACTACGAACTGGCTCTGCTGACCTGTGCCGCAGCAAACACGGACTGGTACTTCGTGGACCAGAACCGCCTCTCGGGCATCACGGACGAGAACCTGCCAGCCGTCACTGCCGACGGTCTGCACCTCAACAATCTGGGCTACACGATGGCTGTACGGCCCTGGATAAGCGTCCTGCGCACTTTGGCAGACAAGTAATCAATAAGTCAAAGATTTCTATTTTGGGATAGGGATGCGCCGCTGCGTGTCCCCATTCATATATGGTGTTCCGCGAAGGGAATCGTCACGTTTGACGTTTGCATTTAACTAGTGTGACGT
>CACZBC010000069.1 GCA_902779315.1 uncultured Bacteroidales bacterium
ACTGCTGGCGAACAAAGACAAGCTGGCTAAGGCAAGCCAATGGATTATCGGTGGTGACGGCGCAAGCTACGACATCGGTTACGGCGGTCTCGACCACGTCATCGGTTCTGGCGAAGACGTCAACATCTTCGTTATCGATACTGAGGTTTACTCCAACACAGGCGGTCAGGCTTCGAAGGCCACACCAATCGGTGCTATTGCTCAGTTCGCTGCCAATGGTAAGCGTGTGGGCAAGAAGGACCTCGGCTTGATGCAAGCAACTTATGGCAACGTTTATGTTGCTCAGGTGGCAATGGGTGCCGACCAAAGCCAGTGCCTCAAGGCCTTCCGCGAGGCTGAAGCATGGCACGGACCTTCGCTCATCATCGCTTATGCTCCCTGTATCAACCACGGCTTGAAGGCTAAGGGCGGCATGGGTAAGAGCCAGGCCGAAGAAGCAAAGGCTGTTGAGTGTGGCTACTGGCATCTGTGGCGCTACAATCCCGCTCTGGCTGAAGAGGGCAAGACTCCCTTCCAACTTGACAGCAAGGAGCCCGATTGGGACAAGTTCCAAGAGTTCCTCGAAGGCGAGGTTCGCTTCCTCTCTCTGAAGAAGGCCGCTCCCGAAGAGGCTCAAGAGCTCTACGACGCTTGTAAGGCTGCTGCTCAGCGCCGCTACAAGACCTACGTCCGCAAGACGCAGGAAGACTGGAGCTTGTAAATGTAGTATAACTCTTATAGACCCCCGGGGGGACGAAACCAGTATACGTTTCGTCCCCTATTTACTTTATCAAAAATAATCTTAATAAAAATCATGAAAACAAACGCTTTACATGTAGTATTGCTTTCCTTCTTTTATGTTTTATCATGTTCGCGTAGTAGCGAATTTTCTAAATACCAGAAAAGCGACAAGAACGATCTTGAAAAAGAACATCTTTGGGGGAACATAAAGAGTGTAACACGTTATTATGATGGAAAGATAGCTGACATTTCTAAATACAACAAATTAGGTTTCATAACAGAATTTGCTGATTATAGTAATGGCGAATTATTAGAAAAGAGGACTTACACATATAATGAATATGGTAAAATAAAATGTATAGACACTTCTAATAAGAAATGGCACAGCGCAGTAATCACACTATTTGACACATGGGGTAATGAGGTTGAGGAATATGAAGAAACATATGATATTTTCGAAAAGAATTCAAACATATCAATAGGGAAAAGATTACATTATACATACGATAACAATTATGATAAGTTGGGAGGCCTAATTAGTAGAAAGTGTAATAGAAGGGATGGTTCATGTTGTTTTGAACAACAATTTAATCAAGCAGGAAAAATATTGAAGAGGACTGATTATAATGAAGAAGGTTCCATTAGTTCATATGTTAATTATTCATATAGAGGAGATATATTAGTTGAAGAAAAAACAACCTATCCTGGATATAGTAACTATCTTGATCGATACTCCACTTATTACTACGATATAAATGGAGTTCTAAAAAAATGGGCTATAACTTACGAGGATGATTCATTTGCTGAGATATACAACTTAGAATATGATTGGAAAGGAAATTTAATTAAGGAAATTAGCACCTGGGTCGCAACTACAGATATGATTCTATCAAATATTAAAAAGGGAGACATCTGTCATACAATACGCGAATATAATAGAGATAAGAATGGCTCCATTATTAAAGAAATGACAACGACTTATTACGCAAACGAAGACATGTCTACGCCAAAAGAACCAGAAATAATAAAGAATTTCCAATACAAATATGACAATCATGGTAATATCATATATGAAAAAGACAATGAAGGACATGAATACAAATATGATATTACATATTATTAATTGTCTTTGTCTTTCAAATAAGCTATAAATACTATGAGAAACCTCGTTACACTTTTCCTTGCTTTGATTGCCTTTTCAGCAAAGGCTCAGGTACAGAACATGGTTGTTCATAAAGCTGATGGAACTGCCATTCGCTTCGAAGTGGAGGGAGTTGACAGCATTACTTTCGAACAAATCGACAAGTGGAGCAACCGTTCTCTGGAGGCTCAGAACCTGCTTGCTTATCTGGAAGAAAACGTCGGACAGAAGATTCTGACAGGCACTCATGCTTGCGTGAACTATAACACTAACGAAGCCGATTGGGTGTACAAGCACACGGGCAAATACCCCGCCATCAACACCATCGACTTCATCCACGACATCTACTCCTCCACTAGTGGATGGATTAACTATTCCAGCACCACCCTTTTGAACAACTGGTCGAGCCGAGGTGGCATTATATCGGCCATGTGGCATTGGAACATGCCTGCCAGCAACGGCACAGACTGGACTTGCACACCTGGTTCCGAACCTGAACAGACGAGCTTTCATCCGTCGCTCATCTTCTCGCCAAATAGTGAGGAATACAAGACCATGATTAGTCGAATCGACCAGATTGCCAAGTGGTTGAGGTATACCAAGATAAAGAAAATCCCTGTTTTGTGGAGACCTCTTCACGAAGCTCAGGGCAATTGGACAGAAGCCAATCCTGGTACTGACTGGCACAAAGCATGGTTCTGGTGGGGCGCAGACGGACCTGAGGCTTTCAAAGAGCTCTGGAAAGTCATGTACGACAGAATGGTGAACTATCACGGCCTCACAAACCTCATTTGGGTGTTTAATGCAGGCGACTCGAAGAAGTGGTATCCTGGAGACGAGTATGTCGATATTGTGGCTTACGACTTCTACAACAAGAACCTGAGCGAGATGCACTATTGGTACGATTATTTCCACCAGAATTATCCTGGGAAACTCTATGCTATCAGCGAGTTCGGAGGTATTCCAAAGGTTTCTGAGTTGTGGGCTGACGGGCAATATTGGAGTTTCCTCATTCCTTGGTACGATTACGACAGAACGAACAAACCGACTGACGAAGCTTTCAACAGCACAGATCACAACAATGCCAACATAGACTGGTGGCTCGATGCCCTCGAACAGGACTGCGTCATCACTCGCGACGAACTGCCTAGTTTCAAAGGGCAATAGGTCACGCTCGAAAACATCACGTAGTTAAAACGCAAACATCACGTGTCACGATTGCAATTAACTAGTGTGACGTTGGCAATCGTCACGTGCCACGTTTGGCAATTACCTTAGCGCTTCTCCAAGTCTTCGCTGGAGGAACATTCATTAAGGCAACCACTTTGAAACACGAGTGGCTGCCTTTTTTGCGACTAATTATGCAAGGCAACTGTCAATTCGTGCATATATAATATAATAATGTGTCATTTTGTTGGCTAAAAGAAAGGAAAGTAGTAACTTTGCAACTCAAATAAACATGTAACATGAAACATCCACTTCGCAGTTCCATCTGCACAGAAGGCCGCCGAATGGCTGGAGCAAGAGCGCTTTGGGTTGCTAACGGCATGAAGCGCGAGCAATTCGGCAAACCCATTATTGCGGTTGTCAACTCGTTCACCCAGTTCGTCCCAGGTCATACTCACCTCCACGAAATAGGACAAATTGTCAAACAAGAGATAGAGAAGTTGGGCTGCTATGCCGCCGAGTTCAACACGATTGCCATAGACGACGGAATCGCTATGGGACACGACGGAATGCTCTATTCCCTGCCCTCTCGCGACATTATTGCCGACTCTGTGGAATACATGATTAACGCCCACAAAGCCGATGCAATGGTGTGCATCTCGAATTGCGACAAAGTCACGCCTGGCATGTTGATGGCGGCCATGAGGCTCAACATCCCCGCAGTCTTTGTGAGTGGAGGACCGATGGAATCGCACAAACTGAACGGCGAAAATGCCGACCTCATCACAGCTATGGTGAAGGGTGGCGACCCGACTGTCAGCGACGATGAGCTGGCAAAGGTTGAGCAAATGGCTTGCCCTGGTTGTGGTGCTTGCTCAGGTATGTTCACAGCCAACTCGATGAACTCTTTGACAGAAGCTATCGGCCTTTCCCTGCCTGGCAATGGAAGCATCTTGGCAACCCACAAGAACCGCATCCAGCTCTTCAAAGACGCAGCCAAACTGATTGTCAAGAACGCCCTTGCCTACTACGAGAATGGCGATGAGAGTGTGCTGCCAAGAAGTATCGCAACTCGTCAGGCTTTCCTCAACGCCATGACGCTCGACATCGCGATGGGAGCCAGCACAAACACGGTGCTCCATCTCCTCGCAGTCGCTCAAGAAGGAGAAGTTGACTTCAAGATGAAGGACATCGACGAGTTGAGCCGTAAAGTGCCTTTCCTCTGCAAGCTTTCGCCCAACTGGCAGAAGTACAGCATTCAGGAAGAGAATCGTGCTGGCGGCATTCTTGGCATACTTGGCGAGCTGGCGAAAGGCAACCTGCTCGACCTCTCTTGCAAGCGTGTGAATGGCGCAACTCTGGGCGAAGACATCAAGAAATACAGCATCACAGGCGAAACCATCGACCCTGAAGCGAAACGCATCTATAGTAGTGCTCCTGGCGGCAAGTTCAGCAATGTGATGGGCTCGCAGGATGCCCAATGGGAAAGCCTCGATACGGACCGCGAGAACGGTTGCATTCGCGACATCGAACATGCTTACATGAAGGATGGCGGAATGGCTGTGCTTTTCGGAAACATCGCTCAGGACGGTTGCGTTGTGAAGACGGCTGGCGTCGCTCCGGAACTTTGGCACTTCGAGGGTCCCGCTGTTTGCTTCGACAGTCAGGAAGACGCTTGCGAAGGCATCTTGGGGGGCAAAGTGAAGAAGGGCGATTGCGTAGTCATCACCCATGAAGGCCCGAAGGGCGGTCCTGGAATGCAGGAGATGCTCTACCCCACTTCGTACATCAAATCGATGCACATGGGCAAGGAATGCGCCCTCATTACCGACGGACGTTTCTCTGGAGGAACAAGCGGGCTCTCTATCGGGCACATCAGTCCTGAAGCGGCAAATGGCGGCAACATAGGCAAAATAAAGGATGGCGACATTATCGTCATCGATATTCCCAGCCGCTCCATCAATGTGAAACTGAGCGACGAAGAACTTGCTGCTCGTCCGCAACAGCCTCTTCGCCGTAACAGAATAGTAAGTAAAGCACTCCAGCACTATGCTCAAAGCGTTAGCAGTGCAGATAAGGGAGGAGTAAGATTATGAATACAAAGATTAGCGGTGCTGAGGCATTGATGAGATGCCTCGAACATGAAGGCGTGGACGTGTTATTCGGTTATCCTGGAGGCGCTATCATGCCCACCTACGACGCACTCTACGACCACAAGAAAACGCTCCATCACATTCTTGTCCGCCACGAACAGGCTGCCGTTCATGCGGCTCAGGGTTATGCCCGAGTGAGTGGTAAAGTGGGTTGTGCCATCGTGACGAGCGGACCTGGAGCGATGAATACGATTACTGGTGTTGCAGATGCCATGATCGACTCCACCCCAATGGTCGTGATTTGCGGTCAGGTCGGAGCTGCCATGCTTGGCACAGACGCTTTCCAGGAGGTCGATGTGGTGGGCGTCACACAACCCATCACGAAGTGGAACTTCCAGATTCGCCGAGCCGAGGATATTCCTTGGGCCGTTGCCCGTGCTTTCTTCATCGCGAAGAGCGGAAGGCCCGGACCAGTTGTGCTCGACTTCGCGAAGAACGCACAGACAGCCATGATAGAGTATGCTCCGCAAAAGGTCGACTTCATTCGCAGTTACAATCCCGATCCGAATCCTGAAGAAGGCGCCATCGAGAAGGCTGCTCAGATGATTAACCAGAGTGTGAAGCCCTTCATGCTCGTCGGTCAGGGCGTAGAACTGGCTGGAGCGAACAAGGAGTTGCTTGCCCTTTGCGAAAAGGCCCAGATTCCTTTCGGCTCGACCATTCTCGGCCTTTCCGCCACGCCTTCCGACCATCCGCTGAATATGGGAATGCTCGGCATGCACGGCAACTTGGCTCCGAATGTGATGACCAACCAATGCGACCTGCTCATTGCAGTCGGGATGCGCTTTGACGACCGTGTGACGGGCAACCTGAAGACCTACGCCAAGCAGGCGAAAATCATACATTTCGAGATTGACCCCTCGGAATTGGGCAAGAACGTGAAGCCCACGCTTTCGGTTCTGGGCAACTGCAAGAAGACGTTGCCAGCCGTGACGAAACTCGTGGACAAGGCTACCCACAAGTCTTGGATCGAAGGTTTTAAGCCTTACCAGGAGAAGGAATACACGAAGGTTATCGATGCCGCCCTCTATCCCAAGAAAGGTCCGCTCTTGATGGGCGAAGTGGTTCGCAAGGTCAGCGAGGCAGCCAAGAACAAAGCCATTCTCGTGACCGATGTCGGACAGAACCAGATGATGGGCTGTCGCTACTTCAAGTTCACAAAGCCCCGTTCAGTCGTTACGAGCGGCGGTTGCGGTACGATGGGCTTCGGCATTCCCGCGGCCATGGGCGCTTGCTTTGGTGCTCCGAACAGGACGGTTTGCATGTTCTGTGGCGACGGAGGATTCCAAATGACCATTCAGGAACTGGGCACCATCATGGAGAACCAGATTCCCGTGAAGATGATACTCCTGAACAACAACTTCCTCGGCAACGTTCGGCAGTGGCAATACATGTTCTTCAACAAGCGCTACTCCTTCACGCCCATGCTCAACCCCGACTACGAGAAGATTGCAGCGGGCTACAACATTCCCTGCCGCACAGTCGTGGACCGCAAGGACCTCGATGCTGCCATCAAGGAGATGCTCAAGACAAAGGGCCCGTACCTCTTGCAATGTGCTGTAAAAGAGGAAGATAACGTGCTTCCGATGACACCTCCAGGAGCAAATGTGGACGAGATGCTGCTTGAAATCAACTAAAGGCCCCCTCTAAATCTCCCCGAGGGGAGACTTCCTGAAATATCCAATGGAGTACGCTTACCAGACGGCAGACCCAATAATGTATAAAACTGCTAAAAGAATTTGCAGCAAAGCAGAGGGCCTTTCCAACAGAAGCAGAATCATTGCTTTGGAAGTTCTTGAGAGCAAGTCAACTGGGAGTAAGGTATCGACATCAACACATAATCGGAGAATACATTGCAGATTTTGCATGTATATCGAACAAAATGATTATTGAAATTGATGGTCTTTATCACTCATTGCCAGAGCAAAAAATAAGTGACCAAGAACGAACAGAATGGTTAGAGAGTAAAGGCTGGAAGGTCATACGTTTTACGAATGAAGAAATCTTTTCTAACTTGGACAAAGTAATAGAAAGAATAAAATATGAACAAGAAATCAGATAATCCCTCCCCTCGGGGAGGTCAGAAGGGGGCCACAGGGAAGCCTGCGGCTTCCCAATGTGGCGATTGCAATACTTGCGGCAAGTGCGACGAGCTGGAGCAGGCAAAGGAGATGCAAGGCTTCAATGAAGCCGTTTATGCGGCGGCGGCCATTGAGCGCGACAGCTTCGAGAAGAACTTGGCCCGACAGCGCAGGGCCACTCTTGCTCAGGATGCACGAGACGGCAGCCAGAAGGAGACCTTCAAGCGCAATGCCGTGGCTCGTCCTGCCGTACCCGGTCACGAAGGCGCTCTGCTCAGTCACGACGGACTGACGCTCTACACGCTCATCGTCTATTCCGAGAACTTCGCAGGTATCCTCAACCAGATAACCGCCGTCTTTACCCGCCGACAGGTCAACATCGAGAGCCTGAACGTATGCGCTTCGTCCACTCCAGGCGTGCACAAATACACCATCACCTGCTACTGCAAGCAGGAAATGGCAGAGATGCTGACCAAGCAGATTGAGAAGAAGGTCGACGTCCTGCAGGCCAACTGCTTCATCGACGACGAGATATTCATCCTCGAGACCTCCTTGCTGAAGCTCTCCACACCGATGGTACTCGCCAATCAGGACATTTCGTGCATAGTCCGCCGATACGACGCCCGCATCGTCGAAGTGAACCCCACATACACCATCGTCGAGAACACGGGCATCACGAGGGATGTGATAGAGCTCTTCACCCAGCTCGACGCCCTCGGTTGCGTCCTGCAGTTCGTCCGTACAGGCCGCATCGCAGTCACCAAGTCGTGCATCGAACGCCTCGACGCCTACATCGCAAAGAGAGAGGAAGAAAGAGAGGCCCCCTCTAACTCCCCGAGGGGAGAACATAAATAACCCATGGGAATAGAAACAGGCGATAATCAAAAAGCCTCCCCCCGGGGAGGTTTGGTGGGGGCCGTGGATTGCATCGATTCCCACCCATTCTTCGTCGAGCCTTTTCATGTCGACTTTACCGGTCGCATCTTCCTTGGCGTGCTCGGCAACCACATGCTCAACGCTGCGGGCAACCACTCGCAGAGGCGTGGATGGGGCATCGGAGCCCTCAACGAGACGCGACACACATGGGTGCTCTCCAGGCTCGCTATCGAGATGAACGAGATGCCCCGACAGTACGAGCATTGCGAGGTCAGGACGTGGGTGAAGAGCGTGATGAGGTACTTCACGAACCGTAACTTCTCCATCCATCGTGCCGACGGAACGCCCCTGGGCTATGCACGGAGCGTCTGGGCCATGATAGACCTCGAGACACGCCAGCCCTGCAACCTGCTCACCCTCTACGACGGAGACATCCTAAACTACATCGTTGAAGAAGATCAATCCCTCCCCCTCGGGGGAGCAGGGAAGGGGGCCTTCTGTCCCATCGAGGGCCATACCAGTTTCCGTTTCCGCGAGCCGCAGCTCCTGCGCACCATCGACACCTACTACAGCGACGTCGACATCAACGGCCACATCAACAGCATCAAGTACATCGAGCACATCCTCGACCTCTTCCCCAAGGAGCGCTTTGAGCAGCAGAGCATTCGCCGCTTCGAAATCGCCTACAAGGCAGAGTCCTATCTGGGCGACCGCCTCAGCTTCTACGAGCAAGTCGTCGACAAGAACGAGACAGACATCGAAGTCCGAAAGGTTGCGATTAAGCGAGGGCAGGACGAAGAAGGCTTCAGTACTGCCGAGCGAGAGCAAGCTCGACCAGAGGTCAAGACCGACGGCACCGTCGTCTGCCAGGCAAAAGTCTGCTTCAAATAAAGAGGCCCCCAAAAGAGAGCCCCTTTTTTTTGCGTGTAACCGTTGTAACCTTGTAACCGTTACATCGGCAGAGCAATTGGTCCGCAGCCCATGCAGAAAGCCCCCTCCCATCCTCCCCCTTGGGGGAGGAGTTCAGAACGGTCCACAGCCTAAGCAACTTGTAGTTGTAATTGCGGTCAATGCTGCCGTAATGGCAGCCACGATGATTTTGAGCACTAGCTCAATGATTTTAGATGATTTCATAGAAGCCCCCTCCCGTCCTCCCCGAGGGGAGGAGTTTTGTATTCCGCGGAGGGGTTAGCGGGTGTTAAATGGTTACTTTATAGAGGTAAAAACCTCGCATTATTAACTCTTCGCCGAGCAACGCCCCGCACTCTTGTCTTCCCATTGCCTGGACCAAACTGGGCCAATCGCTTTCGGTCAGTTTCTGCAGGCCTCCGAAGCCAGTCCATTTGCAAACGTTTCTGACGTATTGGTCTGTGTCGTTCTCGCTTGGAGGCGCCCAGCGACTGATGATGTCGCGAATGCAGTTTGCGTGGTACTTCGTGGAATAGGTGTGGAGGAGCACAAAAGCAGCGCGAAGGCCGAATTCGATTGTCCTAAACTGTACGAAAGCATGGTCTGTCTGCTCTGCCCGCTGACCTTTCCAAGTAGTACCTGCAACCCGCCGAATGTTCAGCGGATTGCAGTTGAGTTCTCCACGAGTCATAACTATGAATTATGAACTATGAACTATGAACTACTCGAGGGGTGGGTCTATTCTAATCCCTGAATGGTTTCCTCATTTCGAATCACTTCGATGGCGTCGGCCTGTGCCTTGCGCGAGGGAACGAGGTTGAACTCGGCTTCGGCGCGGAGGTCCTTGAACTCGGGGCCGGGAGCCCAGCGGACATTCACGGCCTTGATTTTCTGCGCGTTGAACTCGTCGGTGGTGTCTGCGCCTTCGCAAGCGAGTTCCACACTGAAACTTCCGAGGTCGCCCAGATTGACCTTGTTGCCTGCAAGCAGCTGTTCCTTGAGGCAAGCGACTGCGTCAGTCAGGATGCCTTTCACGGTGCCCTTGGAGAAGGGCGAATTGTGGTCGGCGATGTGCTTGCAGAAAGCGTCGAGGTCGAGGACTTCGTGAATCTGAGCCGTTCCGTAGGCCTTGGTGGAATAGGTCTGTTCGGTTTTCTTCGTGCCAGGTTTGCACGACATAATTGCGATACTGTAGTTAATCATAAAGCAAAGTGTTTTTGTTGGAGTTAAATGGGGAGTTGAAGATGAAGTTAACTCGCTCTGCTCGTGGAAGTTAATGAGCTCCGCTCATGGACGATTGCTGGCTTTACTTCTTGGATGCTCTAGCACCAAGGCGCGATTGTAGTCGCGGAACCTTCTTTTACTCCCATTTTTACTCCTTGTTAATAATCAGGTTAATTCTCTCTAGTGTGACGATTGCGTTTGTCACGTTTGACGATTGCATTTGTCTAGTGTGACGATTGCGATTGTCACGTGTGTCATTTCAAATCCACTACAAGGACAGTGCAAGCCGAGAGCAAATGAGAGCTAGCTTTCAGATTTGCCGAGGCGCAGCCTGTTCTCGCAGTGCAGTCTTTGAACGAAGTTCATTGCAGGGGGAAATGGCCAGTTTCCT
>CACZBC010000070.1 GCA_902779315.1 uncultured Bacteroidales bacterium
CTAAGTAAGGAAGCCTGTGCTATCATGGACTTCGACCTGGCAAAGTAATTATAAAAGAAAGGCAACCTCATCGGTTGCCTTTCTTTGCGGAGAGAGAGGGATTCGAACCCCCGGTGCCTCTCAGCACGCCGGTTTTCAAGACCGGTGTAATCGACCACTCTACCATCTCTCCGAACTCTAATAAAAGAGGCTTTTGGTCTTAAAGCGCTGCAAAGGTCGGAAGATTTTTTGAACTGTGCAAACTTTTCCCGCTTTTTCTTTGCTTAGAACCAGAAAAGCATCTTCAACAGATAGAACAAGACAGGAACTAACAGGCTCGGCAAGAGGTTGATGGTCTTGCAATCCTTAATGCCGAGTATGCTTAGGCCTGAACTCAAAATAAGCACGCCACCAACTATGCTCAACTCCACTCTCATTGGCTCCGGCATTCCGTCTCCACAGAAATAACCTATTGCATAGAACAAACCTTGCCAGCAGAAAAGGACTGGGGCAGCAAGCAGCATGATCCAACCATACGATGTCGCCAATACGGCAGAACTGACAAAGTCGAGTGTCGCATTAGTATATAAATATGTATTAGCCGACTCATTCCAAGCCCAGCCTGCAGTCGGAGAAAGAGCCGAAAGTACTGGTCCCACGATGGAAAACGTTCCTATGCAATAGAGCAGACAACCCGTCACAAGTCCCTGAACGCCATTGTTCCCCTTTTGGGACTTATTACTGAGGCGTGCATTCAGTCGGTCGACCTTTCCTGCCAAGTCAAGTTTCGTTCCAACAAGTCCACCAAGAGCAAGACTCAGAATAAAGAGAACAGGGAACTCGCTCTTAGCCATATTGGGCAACGAAGCATTCATTCCAAGCACAAGACAGCAAAGCCCAAGTCCGTCGAACAACACTTTCTTGTACTTCTCCCCGATGCCTGTACGGACTAATGCCCCGAAAGCACTGCCTGCAAGGATGGTGACGGTGTTGATGATTGTTCCTAACATAACTCGATTACTGCTTCAACCAGGCAAGGAGTTCAGTTTCGCTGGTCATCACAAAACGGAATGCCTGAGCGCGACTTTGATTGTATTGCTGCTCGATGTATCGAAGTGTGTCGTCCGTCTTTCCCTCCTGCAAATGACGAAGCGAGTCATTACTGATGACGAGGATGTCCGTAGTATCGTCGATATAGGCATTTGCGTAAACGCCTCGATTGCCAAGCATCTGATAAAGTTCTGTCTGAGACATCTCCGTATCAGGGGCAAGATAGAGTTCCTTCATGTAAAGCGGGTTCTTGCCACCTTCGAAACTCAAACGCGAATCGAGATAGTGCTGAAGCGTCAAGTGCAAATCCTTCTTTATCTGTTCCGGAACGACATACGAACTGTAATGCCCTTGAAAGATATTCTCCAAATCATTCTCGCTCAAGACCTTGGGATTATAGCCATTATAAGCAAGTTGCTGCAAGTATTCAAGCGAGTCGGCAGAAGCATTTTTACCCACCACAACATAGTGCACATTACGGCTAAGCCCCTGCTTTATTTCTGCTCCATGGGCAAGAATCTTTTGCTGAGTGGATTTGGGAATACTGCCAAGCAAACAGACAGAACGCCCTGAAAAGGGTGATTCCTGTTGGAAATCGGCATCGCTGAACAGTTCGTACTGCATAACCTACCAACCACTAATCCTCTTCCTTCTTAGCTGGAAGCTGGCGGACAACAATCTCATTGGAAACAGTTCCGCTGGTAAGTTTCAACTTTGCCGAGCGCCCGTTCTCCGTATCGGAGTTCGGAGTAAGTGTCAAGTTCACACGACATTTACCAGACGCACCGGACTTACTGTCCAATTCAAGCCATTCCGGCTGTTCTCCATCGAAGCTGAGAGTCCAGTTGTTCTGTACGGTAAAGCAGATGGAATCTCTCAGACAATGAGCACTATCTATCAGTTCATAATGCGCCAACTTGGGGATAACATACGAATCATCGAGATAAGAATCGACCGTATAGGCAGGATGCGACACCTTGAGCAACCCAAGTTGAACGAATGGAGCTGAATAGGAATACTCGTACGACTTCACCAAAACCGTCCCACAACGAGTTTGTCCTGTAGTGTTGGGCTGTACCGTAAGGAACACTTTGCAGTAGTAGCGCTTTGTGTAGTCGTTGACGATGTCCTTGTGGGAATCGCCGTTTATGGTTATCCATTCATCTTGTGGTGTTACGGTCCAACTGTCGAAGGTATAGAAACATACGGAATCTACTGTCTGGTCTGCGTAGAGAATGATGGACTGCTCTACTGGAGAGAGTTGATGCATCTCAGGACTGCTGACACAACAGGCAAGTGAAAGGAGTAAACTGCAAGCAAGCAGCGACGTCTTTATACTGTTCATATATGCAATATCTTTAATTCTGTGGGCAAAGTTAGGCAAAAAGACACATTCTGCAAAATCTTTTGGCGGGAAGTTTTCTTCTTTCGAAAGATTTGTGTATATTTGCAGAGTGAAAAACATTTACCATAGGGACATAATTGAGATTCTGATCGAATGTGGACGAGAAGGGTTGCGCATTAAGAACATTGCCCGCAGGATCTTCAACCGTCACGCTGATTTCTTTGTAAAAGACCTTGAGTACAGTGAGATCCGCGACAGTATCGGCCGTTACCTATGGGAGCAAAGCCTACGCAACGAATCGCCTTTTGTCCGCACTCGCTACGGCACTTATGCCATCAAACCGGATTTTGCCATCCAACTCGACCTCTTCCTTGACTTTGTGTCAAGAAGTGACTCGCATAAAGAGTCGGCAAAGCCGCAAACGGGACCTCGCCACATTCAGTTGGAACTCTTCTAGCCTTGCTGCTTGAAGTAGTAGATGAAGGTTGCAAATCCTTCCAAGGCTTTCTTCCCAGTTTCCTGTATTTCTATTGTGAATTTGATGGTCGTCTTGATGGCGCCACGCAGATTCATGAGTTCTTCCAGCTTGGTATGCATGCGAATGTGCTGGCCGCTCAGAACTGGCATAGCAAACTTCATACGGTCCATTCCGTAGTTCATCATGCGTTCCAGGTTGTTGACCTCGATAATCTGGTCCCACAGATATGGCAACATGCTCAAGGTCAGATAGCCATGAGCTATGGTCTGACCGAAGGGACTCTCGCGTTTTGCCTTCTCCGTATCGACATGAATCCACTGATGGTCGAGTGTCGCATCGGCAAACATATTGATGCGTTCCTGACTGAGTTCCACATAATCGCTGACGCCCAGCTCTTGTCCTTCGTACTGCTGGAAATCTTCAAAGGAATTAATTACTACTTTACTCATAATGTTATTCGCCATTTTATCATTTCTTGTGCAAAGGTACAACAAAAAGTTCATAGTTTATAGTTCATTGTTCATAATTATTTCGTACATTTGCAGCCATGATTAAAAAAGCCCTCTTTCTAGCCCTCTCTCTGCTGAGTTTCGCACCTGGTTGGAGCGAAAACGCTGCAGAGCGCACCAAACGCGACTTCCAGCAGTTGGGGCTTCCCTTGTACGAGGGCAACAAGACGACTATTCTGCCTACTGGAGAGATTAAGTTCCACGACCTCTTCGAAGCCGTTGAGAAAGCGGAGAAATACATCCTTATGGACTACTTCAAGTTCCAGCAGGACAGCATTTGCGGCATTCTCATAGAGAAGCTCTGTCGCAAAGCTGGCGAAGGAGTGCAGGTCTATGTCCTCTTCGACAGTTTTGGCAATCACGACAGCGACTTCCCCCTCTCCGACACCCTACAGGCAAACATACGAAAGGCTGGTGTGAACATAGCCGCTTTCGACCCTGTCCGCTTTCCATGGATTAACCATCTCATGCATCGCGACCACCATAAAATAGCCATCATCGACGGCAAAATGGTCTATACCGGCGGCATGAATGTGGCCGATTACTACCTTCATGGCAAGCCCAAGGTGGGAAAGTGGCGCGATATGCACATTCGCATGGACGGCCCCATCGTGGAGGCCTACGAGGAGCTGTTCTGGAAGATGTGGGATAAGGCAGCCCCCTCCCCGCTCCCCCTTTGGGGGAGTGCTTCAAAGCCACCCCATAGCGATGACGAGGAGAAAACTCTCCCCCAAAAGGGGAGCGGGGAGGCTGCCGTCGCCTTTGCTTCGCGTTGGCCTAAGGAAACGCCCAAAATCATGCGACAGACTTACTGCATCGCCATCGACAATGCAGAGCATTTGGTGCAGATTGTGAACCCTTATGCAATGCTTTTCGGAGAAGTGCGAGCCTCGTTGCGAAGGGCTTTGGAACGAGGTGTCAGAGTGCAGTTCATGGTTTCCACAAGAAGCGACGGCAAGATAAACGACGATGTCATCGGCCTCGAAATGCGCAAGTTGATGAATCGAGGTGCTGAGGTGTTTTACTACAACGACGGGTTCCATCATAGCAAAATCATGATGATAGACAGCCTTTTCTGCACTGTTGGCACCACGAACCTCGATGCTCGTTCGCTCTGCTTCGACTACGAAGTGAACGCCTTCATCTTCGACCCGGCAACAACCCACCAGTTGCAACAGATTTTCAGCGATGATGTGGAGAGGAGCAGCACCTTGCTCACGCCAGAAGTCTTCAAGGAGCGATTCCCTCTCAGACGACGCATCCGTGGCCGCATCTACACCATCTCGAAAAGGTTTCTATAGGTCATACAAACACCCCTGCACTGGTTTGGAGCATGAACAAAATAAGAGGATGCACCCCAAGGTACATCCTCTTATCGATTCGAGGCTTTCTGTTTCCTTATTTAACCAAGACTTTCTTGCCCTTCACAACGTTGATGCCCTTCTGCATCTTCTGCAAGCGTTGGCCTGCAAGGTTGTAAATAGGCACATTCTGATCGAGGTTCTGCTCGAGGCTCTCAATGCCTGTTGCTCCGTCTTCACTGAAGACAAAGCCCTTGACGGCTGAAGAACTTACGAGATAAGCCTTGCCTGCAGGAATGGTACCCTGTGCTATATAGAAGCCCACTTCCTCGCCTTCGGGCTGAGCAAGAACATATTCTACGCCAGTCGTCTCGAGAGGCTCTGCAGTACCGAGCAACTCGTTCTCGCCCGTAATGGCAGGAGCGGATGCGGCGGGTGTGAAGCTGAAGTAGCCCTCAGCGCCCTTCAGCACGACGGCTGTCTGAGCGGGAATGGTGTTGTCCTGCTTTGTGAGGGAGAGCCAAGAACCGTTCTTCTTGCCCGTAAAGACGGTAACGTTGCTGGAGAGCGTAACTGCCGTTTCGGCATCATAGAAGGTTGCATAGCCGGCCTTGGAAATCTCCTTAACACGGCCATGAGTCGGGTCGAATACGGGATATGCATCCTCGCCGATGTTCTGATACCAACCGTCGCCGAGTTTAGCGCAGAGCGAACCGTTGGCAACTTCCTCTTCGGTTGTTTGAGTTTGGTCTCCATCAATCACCTTGCCAATCTCATAGAGGTAGTAGCAATTGTTGATGGTGTTCGTGCCGCTCTGATGTGTCAGGGTGAAGCAGTTGCCTGTACCTGTGCCTTCAGTGAGTTTGCAGAGAGAGTAGCAGTTGTTCAGCGTGGTGGAAGAAGTTCCGTTCGACCAACCGGAGAAGGGACTGTACATTGAACTGCCGGGATATCCCATCTCGCCAAGCGTAGCGCAGTTGTTGAATGTGATGTTAGCGTAGTTGGCGCCCAGCATACCTGCGTCGCCCGTTACGTTGGTGCGCTGACCTGTGATGTCGACATCTGTAATCACGTTCTCTACGAGCACTGTGCCGTTGGCACGGCCGATGAGAGCGCCGAAGTGGATGTTCGTTACGACTGCACTGCCCTCAACATAGAGGTTGCGGATGGTGGCTCCGTTGACGAAGGCAAACAATCCGCGCCACTTGTCTGCAACAAGAGCATAATTATAGGTAATGGTGTGACAGCCACCATCGAAGATGCCAGCAAACTCATTGGTCTCTGTACCAATCATCAGGTTGGGATAGTCGCTTGTGCTGAGGTCGATATCAACTGCCAGAAGAGCGTTGATGTTTGTCGTTCCATCGCTTACCTTCGTGGCAAACCAATTGAGTTTCTGTGCCGAGTTGATGACGTAGTAGCCGTCAGCATTCTGTCCACAGACGGTGCAGATGCCATCCTCGCCAAACTGATGGTCCGGCTTTGTGGCTTCGCCTTCTGTATTGCTATAAGTGAGGGGAGCATCGGGGAGTTCTGCGCCGTCGCAACGAACCGCACCGTTTGCATAAACCTGTGCATGGGAAGCGAAAGGAACGGGGAAGGCGTCCTCGCCGAGCGTCTGATACCAACCGATTGTGCTTTGGTCGCCGTTCAGTTTGAAGCAAAGCTCACCGCTTGCAATCTGTTCTGCAGTTATCTGTGTGCCCTGCACCTTATCGATGTAGTTGAGGTAGTAGCAGTTGTTGAAGTAGTTGGCATTCGTGCCGCCATGCGTCAGGGTAGCGCTGTTGCCGTCGATGCCCGTGCCTTCCTTGAAGTAGCATGCTGCGTAACAGTTGTTGAGTGTTACACTACTGGTGCCGTTTGACCAACCGGAGAAGGGGCTGTACATCGAACTGCCGGGATTACCCAAGGGACCGAGTACAGCGCAGTTGTTGAAGGTAATGTTTGCGTAGTTAGCGCCCAGCATACCTGCATCACCTGTTATGCCGCTGCGGTTACCGGTGATGTCGACGTTGGTCACTACGTTCTCTACGAGCACTGTGCCTTCAGCACGGCCGATGAGGGCACCGAAGTGGATGGCTGTGGAAACTGCATCGCCCTCTACGCGCAGGTTGCGGATGGTGGCTCCGTTGACGTAAGCGAACAGACCGCAGTAGTTGCTGGTGACGCTGTAGCTGTACGTGATGGTGTAGCCCTTGCCGTCGAAGGTGCCGGCATACTTGTTGGCGTCGGTGCCGACCATGACGTTACCGGTGAGTGTGATGTCGGCAGCCAGATAGGCTTCGAGGTCGGTCTGGCCTTCATTGACAGCCTGAGCGAATGCTTCGAAGTCGGCGGCCGTCTCAATCTTCATGCCTGTCTCGACTGGCTCGTCGCCGCCAATCTTCACGAAATGCCAGCGGCCGGGATAGCCGTTGCGGAGTACATCAGCATTTTCGTAGCTGTCGTCGCCCACTTCCTGCTTGGCAAGGCTGTTGCTGGCGCGGTCGTTGCGCAGATAGCCCTGGACGTGCAGCGAATGCTCCGACTCTTCGTTTGTCATGTAGAAGTTGCCCTCGCCATCTGCCAGGTCGGTAAGGGTGTAGCCGACAGGCGTGTCCGAGAAGACGACATCAGCCTCTCCTTCGTTCATGTTGCCGATGTACTTGCCGTTCTCCTTGTTGAGGAAAGCCCATTGGTCGCCCACCTTCTCGGCAGTCCAGATGAAGCCGTCATCCTCCTTGTCGAGGTCGGCCCAATAGACATAGATTTCGCCCCATTTGGTGGGGAAGTTCTCCTGCTGGCATGCCATAGCCTTGGGCTTGCCAGTAGTGGGGCCGTTGAACTTGCCGCGGTCGCTGATGATGTAGAACTGGTCGCCCTCCTTGATCTCGCTCAAGCTCTTGATCCAAGGGTCGGGAACGGGAACTTCCATCGCAGCCACCTCTTCGTCGGTAAGAGGCGTTTCCCAGAATGCCACTTCGCTCACATAGGTGTCCGAAGCCTCGCCATCCTCGTCGCAGAACAGATAGAAGCCCCAGGGGTCAAGCTCGAAGCGGCCATCCGATGTTTCGTAGTTAATGATTTTCTTGCCGTTCACATAGAGCTTGGCATAGCCATCGCTCATGGTATAAACGATGCGGTACCAAGTGTCGTTCCAGATGCGGCCATAGTAGCCTCCCAGATAACCGCCGAGTCCAATCTGACTCTTACTGATGAAGAGTTCAGCGTCGTTGGTGTTATCCCCGTTGGTCTGGAAAATGGCGTCATAGATATAGGCATCGGGCACCTTCATGTCGAGCATGAAAGTGTAGGACATAGTGGCACTGGCACCCTCGGCACGCTGCAGTTTCATGGCAGCGGTCTTGGGCACGAGGATTGCGCCGTCTTCGGCTGCCACTCCGTCGGCCGCCACAATGCCTGCCTCGCCGATGGTAGCTTCCGAGATGCTGTGGTCGCCCAGCACGGCGGGGCTCAATGTCAGACTGCCCTTGCTGGCGGCCAGGAGGTCGCTGGGGTTGTCAAATTTCCACTGACCGGTCGGTTCAGGCACCTGAGCCATTGCCGTCAAGTTTCCCGTCAAGCCCATCAGGCCCATCAGGAACATAAGGAGAAAACCTTTTTTCATAGTAATAGTAATTTTAGTTTTTGTTTTTTTATAGGAACTTACTTTTTATTTTGCCCACTTTTTCATGTACGACACCGCAAATATACATTTTTCACTTAACAAAAACAAACAGATGATAATTTTTCTGCCATTTTCATAAGAAAATGTTAAAATGGTAAAACCTGAGCGTCATAAAACTATAATCCCCGCGCTCGGAAAAATCATGCAAGCATGTCTTTGCTCTCTCTTAAAATGGCTTGTTGCTTTTGTTGCTTTTGTTGACTTTGTTGACTAAAAAATAAGGCGGCAGTTTCCTGTCGCCTTAAATTGTAGAGAGGGAGATGAGTTATTCTTCCTCTTTAGGATGTCAACCTAATCTTATTTTATTTAAAAGTTCTCTATGTTCTTCTACTTTTACTTTAAGGTCTAAGGCAAGTTGTCTGTTTTCTGGCGATATGGGGGCAACAACAACAAGAATGGCTTTGCTGTCATAGTTCTTGTTGAGAAGCACTCGTTCTGCATCCATTACTGCTTTATACTTAATACACTGAAAAATGCCTCTTAGAATGTCTGAATCTGGAGATGTAGAAGGTTTAACCTCTATTGCATAACGACATTTGTTTGTTTCAAAATAAACGTCAAGCCTATCTCCTGAATGCAAATCATACTCAATCTTTCTCTTTTTAACTTTCTTTATTTTTAGTATTTCCGGATGATTATAAATGTATTCTTTAAGTTTCTTGTGCTCTTCGCCTTCTCCACCACCAAATCCAGTTTGAATGAGTTCTTTCTGTTGCAGTTGTTCATTATCGAGGATTCTTGCAGGTTTCAATTTTAACGCTTTCAAGACCCAGTCCCAATCATATTGATGGGCCTTTTCGTTATATAGCCTTGTTAATATGACCTTTTCTTCAGCGGATAATTTTTCGTACCCCTTTTCAACGACATTAAAACCAATACCAGGCAATTTGGTTGTTTGGTTTTGCACTAGAGCGTTTAGAGTGGGGATTTCTGTGTTGTAATCTTTTTCTAGCTTATTCAAGATATTATTCACTTCTCCCAACACCATACCACTCAATCTGTGACTACCAAATCCAACAGCCTGCGCCAAATCTGAATAATAGTGAGGAATATCCCATGCTCCTTGTGCCCATCGCACAAGAACTGGAATTGTTTGCAAAGCCCATTCTCTGTAAGTTGACATAATTTGCGTATTTGCTGTGTAAATTTGCAGAAAGGGTTAATAGATTCTTCTTATCCAACGCTTATTGCTTTCTATTCCCCATTGAACATGCCACTTTCTGCCGTCTTCCTTGTTGAGCAATATAAACTGGTACATATTCTTTGTTGGGTATAGTTCAAAGCTTCCTGCCTCATAATATCTTGAAGCAAATTTCGATAAATCTTCATCATTAATTGTAACCGAAAACTCCTTCTCTTTATCTAAAGACCATTGGACCTGCTCTATCTTTCCCGTCTTTGTGTCCAATTGTAAAAACGTATACAAATTTTCCGTTTCATACAATTTATAACGTTGCTTTAATGATTGGCTTGTTTCAATATATTGCAGCCATAAGTTACTCATTTGAAGTATACTGTCCACCCTTTCCAAGAGATTTGCAGTCCTGTCTTGTTGGTTGGGTCTTTCCTGGGCAAAAGCGATCAAAGTGCAAAGCGCCATTACCATTATTGAAAGTAGTTTCTTCATATACTTTATTGTCATTTTCCTCTGCAAAAATAGCGAAAAACGAGCAAACTTCAAAGCATTTTCACCACTTTTTTTGAAGAAATTTTAGGGCAAAAATATATGCGCCTAACTTTCAAATGCATATACCTGTTTCGCAAGAATTTGCTCTAATCATGGGCATCTAATCGGCTGATTTTCGGTCGTTTTTCTCCGATTCTTTCCGTTCATCTTCTAGAATGCCAAATAGCAAAGTATGAGGTATATGACGATTGTCCAAGATTTCAAGTGCGAAAGAAAAGACAATCAAATTTTTCAAGTAACCTGTAACCTGTAACATGTTACTTGAACACACACCCAATACAAGG
>CACZBC010000071.1 GCA_902779315.1 uncultured Bacteroidales bacterium
GATGTGCTTGCAGAAGTCGTCCAGATCGAGGTTTTCGTGAATCTGAGCCGTTCCGTAGGCTTTGGTGGAGTAAGTCTGCTCCGTCTTCTTCGTGCCAGGCTTGCACGACATGATTGCGATACTGTAATTGATCATAAGCAAAGTGTTTTTGTTGGAGTTAAAGTGGAAGTTAAAATGGAAGTTAAAGTGGGAGTTAAGCACTTCGTGCTGGACAATACCACAAGGGCCCAAACTATCGTCCATGAGCGGAGCTCATTAACTTCCACGAGCGAAAGCGAGTTAACTTCATCTATAACTCCCCATTTTTACTCCTTGTTAATAATTTGGTTAATTATCTCGTTTGTAATTCGCAAACTTCAAACGTGAAATTGCGCACTTTGACGTGTGAAGTTTCTTAATTACACTGCAAGTCTGCGTTTAAGCGAGAGGAGAGCAAATCCGGATTTTTGCTATCCCGAGCATGAGCAGACTCGTGATGGATTTCTAAATCCAGCACAAAGGTACGACAGCCGAAACTGGTGTTGAGACACGCTGAAACAATTTGAAACAATAAGTAACAATAAAGCGTGTTTTTCTCGTGATTTCCCTTGCAAATCTCGATTATTTTTCGTAAATTTGCAGTCAAAAGAAATACCATGAAAAGCGCATACAAAACGGAATTAGCAGATGCTGCGGGTGTCAGTCGCACAACCTTTTGGCGGTGGATGAAAGAGAACCGCTGCCAGTTAGCACGATTGGGCGTGAAACGCAAATCGAAGATGCTCCCTCCAAGGGCTGTTCAATGGATTTGTCAGCAGTACGGGATAGATTGGTAATCCATTGACCAGCCTCTTGTTGGCCCTCCGTCGCAAATGGGGATTTGCTCCCCTTTGTGGGGCCGTAGCCACATTTAGTGGCTACTCTAAAGACCCCAGTCGCCAAGGGCGGTGGAATGGATTTGCAGGCAATACGGGATTGACTGGTAATCTTACATTTCTTACAAATCTTACAAGCGAAAACGAGACAAAGCGCACTGTGCATATATAATTATATTATATCAATAATTACACTTATTCAACTATAATATATATAAATGCACCCTTTCTTCTCTCAAAAACAGATGTAAGATTTGTAAGATTTGTAAGACGAGTCAGGTTCGAGGCGAGGTGTTGTTGCGCTAACATGCTGGATGCCAAATGGTTTCGGAAGAAATCATGTGTTTTCCTGTACTTTGTTTTGCGACATGGAGGCGGTGCTCGAAGTCTGGGATTTGCCCTCCAACGGGCTTTCGGGGGCATTGGAGGAAAACGACTGCGAATTTGCCTAAAACGAATAAAAATAAATAGCGGAAATTCTTCGCTTTCTGCTTGCAAGATTCTGAGAATCGCCGTAAATTCGCAGCAGGTTTTGACACCTGAGACTTACTGCACAACGAGGTCGCGGACTTGGTCTGTGACAGGATTGCTTTGGGCCGAAACTGAGGGATAACAAACCGGAAAATTAACAACTTAAACCCCACCCAAAAATGGAAAAGTATTTCAATTTCAATGATTTGGCGCGTGAAGCGCGTCGTGCGCTCGATGAGGAGCGCGAGTGTCTGACTGAGATGGCAAGGAAGGTGGAGAGCTACGACAGACTGCTCGATGCCGGGAAGCAACTTGCTGCGGAAAACGAGGAACTGAAGGACCAGCTCCAGGAAATGACTACCAAACTGAACGAGATGAGCAAACTGGTGGCTGGTGTGGCCAAGAAAACCTCGGAAGATGATGTTATCAAGTTCATCCGTGTCTTTGTGAACAAATCGAAGCAGAAGACGGCCAAGAAGCGCACCCTCATCAAAGAGATGGTGCTGGAGTTCACTTTTGCCAACGGAATTGTGCTTCCCGAAGACATGGCTTCAACCATATATGCCCTCGACGACGAGCAGGAAGTGCCCACGATTGTGAACGTAAATGCTGGCGGAATCAATGTTCAACAGGCTAATACCGTGAGAAAATGAGCAAAGATTTTTCAGGTGTTACCCACTACACCCACGTAGATGTGCAGCCCGGAGGTATCAACATACAAAATGTTGAACACCTTCACCAAGCCGACATTCTGGAAAAACTCGGCATCGAATTGGAAGTGAAGAAGAAAGGCGAAGCCAACCCAGAACCTGCAAACCTTGAAGAAGAGGAGTTGTGCCATTTCATTCATCCCGAACTGGACGAAGCAGAACAGAAGAAGGTTCACAACGAAATCAAGAATCTTGTGTCGCGCCATCAGTTGAGAGACATTATTATATACCTGAAAGGCATGGCTAAGGAGAAGAGGGTTCTTCTTCCTCAAAGTGCGGACAACGCATACAGGGAACTGGTCAGGATGGGCATGCCCGATGGCGAAAAGGGTTTTAGTTTGAAGACTTTCTACCGAGAGTATTAAGGTCTTGCACCCTCAGAGAAGAGCAAAGCATCAGAAGCAATTCTGGTGCTTTTTTTGTGCCATTTCTGAGGGAAGCCGAGAAAAAAAGAGAAAGGTTGAGAAAGGTTGAGAACGCCTTTCTGAAAGCCAATCTCACCTCAAAAAGTTGCCTTACCTTTGCAGTGGATTTAGAACTGAAGTTCGTCGCATCGAAAAACAGGGCCCGTTTCCGATGCATGAGCTGACGCTCCGGAAATCCACTGCGAGTCTGCTCTCGCTCAGAATAGCTCAAACAAGCTTGGCTCTTCTTCGCTTAACCGCAGACTTGCACCAGAATCAGTTGAGATATGTGCACAAAAATCAACTCCGAGACAACAAACCAATTATTCACAATTAAAACCAAAACAAAATGTTAGTAGAAAACATAACAATCAAGAAAGTTGGAGAAGTGCAAAAGGGCACTTCTCAGGCAACCGGCAACGAGTGGGCAAATCGCAGCATCATCCTTGGATGGGAAGACGAAACAGGAAGTTCCTACATCAATGCCATCGTGGACAACGAGGTGTGGCAGAAACTCGGACACGAAGAAGGTGAAACAGTGTCGCTGAATCTCCGCTTCCGAACCAGACCCCTCAAAAGCAACTTTATCGTGAACGACATCAGAATCATTAATCCTCAAAACGTAAACTAATCATGAAAACAAATTTTGAAAACATTCAGTTATCACTGAACTCCGAGAAAAACGCTCTCCCTATCAACAACAAGATCTTCGGCAGCATCAAGATAAACGAAGACCTGACCGAGGCAGAGTTCGTCGAGATTCCTTTCTTCCACTGTTTTGGCAACCGCAAAACCTTCACGATGTTTCGTCGTCGTGGTTATGGGGTAAGCCTGAACACCGAGACGGACAAGTACCGCATCATCATCAATGTTGACATCAGCAAAGGCGACTGGGCTCTGCAAGCAGAAGATGGTTTCGACAGTTGTCTTGAATATCTAGCAAGGAGGACCAACGCGTAAAGACCCCCTCTAACTCCCCCTCTATGGGGAGAACACAAATTATTAATCAAACTGCCCAAGACCCTGCGAAGCAGTTCCCTCCCCTTAGAGGGGGAGGGTTAGGGAGAGGGTCTGTATGATATGAAAAATACATTCAGTCCTTGCGACTACGTTTCACGAGTGCAGGACAATCAGCCCAAACCGCTGACGAAAGAGTTGTTCCTCTCCTTGTTGGAAGATATGGATGTGCGCCTCAATTGCGAAATCATCCGCCGTCATGGTCCTGATGCCGAGGTATACAAACGGCTGCTTCCAGGCATCTGCTGGCAAAGCAAGTTCGACGGACAGCTCCGAACCGACAAGAACGCCGGGGCCACAGGCTTCTTCTGCCTCGACATCGACATTCATCACGAAGAGGAGTTCAAACGACTGCTCCAGACCGAAGGTGTCAGCGCAGCCTACAGATGGGCAGAGAAAGAGGCACGAGAGCGTGCCGAGGCCTGGACGAGGATGGCAGAAGCCGAAACAAGCGTTGCACCCCCAATAGGTGGAGAACTCGACATCGTGGCTATCCACATCAGTCCAAGCGGAACCGGTGTTCATGTAGTGGCGCTCTGCAACCCTGCTTGCTACTCCATCGCAGAAGACCAAGCCAGACTGGCACATTTGCTCGGCACAAGCTATGACACCGTCTGCAAAGACGCAGCGAGAATTTTCTTTGTTACACCAAAAGAGGACTGGAAATACCTTGACTTGGAAACGTTGTTTCCAGACAGCCCCCTCCCCGCTCCCCCTTTGGGGGAGTGCCAGGGAGGCGATAGTAAAAACCCTTAAACCCCTAAAAAGCAATGAAAAAAATAAAAGTAATCAGAGACTATCATCAGTCCCCCTCCAACTCCCCCGTAAAGGGGAGCACAAAGAGCCAGCCCCTCCCCTTAAGGGGAGGCTGGGAGGGGTCTTTCAATGGCATCCCTTACTCCGTCATCATCAGCAGACTGCTTTCAATGTTTGGATTCCACGACGGAGTCGTACCTGAAGGAGTCCGCAATACGATGCTCTACAAACTGACTCGACAACTACGCTATATCTGTGACTTCAATCCTGCCCATCTTCGCAGCATCCTCCCAGATTGGGGGCTGACTCAGACCGAAGTGGAAGGAACGATTGCTTCGGCTGTCGCTTCTACTAGAGGACAGGATTTTCCCATCGAACTGAGGAAGGTGCTTGACGACATCACAAAGCCCGACCTCTCAACTTCTGCCAAGCGACAAGAGTACTTGGAGAGACTCAATCCTCTGCCAAAGAAGATGCCTTGGCTCTTCGACTACATCTACAAGCGTTATGGTCGAAATGGACGCTCTGCCCTCATTGCAGCCTTGCCTATGCTCGGCACTTTGCTTGGCAGATTCGAGAGCAAATACCTT
Organism: uncultured Bacteroidales bacterium; assembly: GCA_902779315.1. Lineage (GTDB taxonomy): Bacteria > Bacteroidota > Bacteroidia > Bacteroidales > Bacteroidaceae > Physcousia. The sequence goes on from CACZBC010000071.1 coordinate 4,803, forward strand.
GACGGCAGAAAGCACCGTCCTGTCTTTATGGTGGTGGTCTGCGGTCATGCTGGAAGCGGAAAAGGTTTTCTTGCCGACCTTCAGGAATGGCTCTTGAAACCTATCATCGAAGACGATGAAAGGGGCAGAGCAGAACTGCTGGCATACAAGAAAGAGAGCGAGAAGAAGCGAGGCGCAAAGCAGTTGCCCGAAAAGCCAGAGCCTTGCATCCGCGTCCTCAATGCCACCTCTTCAAACGGCTTCATGATGGAACGCGCACAAACGAGCCTCGGACAGCCGCTTTGTGTCATTACGGAAGAGATAGACGAAAGTGCCAGAGCAAACAAGAACGGGGCTTGGGCTGACAAGAGCGACATCTACCGCAAAGCTTTTGATGGCGCACTTTGGGGACAAGACTACCTCATCTACAGTGGTTCGGTACACATCTATGTGAACCTCCTCTTTGCCGGTACTTATGTCAGCGTCCGCAACTATTTCAACAATGTGGAGAACGGACTGATGACACGCTTCTTCTTCACGGAAATGGCTCGCGACTGCGGCATGAATGTGGAGATTCGTCCTGACAAAGCCACCATCGACGACAGCAAGGCTGCGAAAATCGTGCAGCGACTCTACGAGCAAGGTTCTACAATCGACCTTCCGGAACCCGAAAACATCATCTCGTTTTCTCTGCCAAAAGCAAAGAAAGATGCCTACGATTTCAACGAAGAAAAGATTGCAGAATGGGAAGCAAGTGGTCCTGACGAAGACCACAGAGATGCTGCAATAGACTTGCTCCGTCGTCGTGCTGCCGTTACACTTTTCCGTGCTTCGCAAGTGTGCTATGCTCTGGAAAACAATCGCGAAACCAACATTGGCAGAGAGATGGCTCGCTGGTTTGCCAACGAGGCTTTCCTCAATCAGTACATCATGTTTGCCGATGCCATCAACGACAGCAACCGAGCCAACGACGCCATCCAGCGCAAGCAAGACCTTGCAGCAAGCAGAGTAGCACGGAACGACGCCCTTTCAAGACTGCTTCGTGAATTGCCAAACGAGTTCACAATCGACGACATGAAAATGCTGACAGCCGAAAAGGGCATGGCCAGTTCGACGGCCTATGTCTATGTGAAGCGAATGATTGACCGCGAACTGATTATGGACGACGGAGAAAAATACCGGAAACTGGATGCCGAAGAAATGTAGGTTTTTTTTGTGTTTGTGTTTTTTGACAGTGGCAGCTTCTTTGTGAAGAGAGGCTGCCACATTTCTTACAAATCTTACAAATCTTACTTGTAAGATAGAGAGAGAACACTCCCCCCCTACAGTAGTGCCTCGATGGCCTGCTCCAGGTCGGGGATGTCTTCCCAGCGGGCCTGCAGGTCGCAGTTGCGGTCGATGAGGAAATAGCTGGGCAGGTGTGTGACGTTGTAGAGCGTCAGCATGTCGCTCTCCAGCCCTTCCTCGCAATAGACGCTCACCCAAGGCAGGGCTTCGCTGCGCTGCTTCCAGAGGTGCTGGCTGGGGTCGAGGCTGACCTGATAGATTTCGAAGCCGCGGTCGTGGTACTTGTCGTAAATCTCGCGCAGAAGCAGGGTTCTTTCCGTGCTTCCGTCCATGGTGAATGCGGTGAAATCGAGCAAAACGACGTTGCCTCGGAGGTCGCTGAGCGTCCTCTCCTGTCCGTTGATGTCGGGGAAGGTCATGTCGATGATGCCCAGTTCGCGCACTTTCTCGCCGTCTATGTCAAGCACGATCTGCTGCGGTTTCGCTTGGCTGCGGCGGCATTCCTGGACGATGTTGCAGAGGTTCTGGGTGCGTGGGCTCGACGGATATTTCTCGTTCCAGGCGTTTGCTATGGCGTGCATCCAGGTCAGGTCGCTCTTGTTGTGCATGGGGTCGAAGACGAGACTTGTGCCGAGGGTTTGGAAGCATGCATAATAGCTGTAGGACTTGTCGAAGTGGTTGTGCATGATGTCGCGCTTGACGTCGGTTTTGTACTGCTCGACGAGGCCGTCAATCAGGCTGTCGCGTTCCTGGATGGTGAAGTTGCGGTCGGCTGCGATGCGGCGTGCCTTCCGCTCCAGGTCGGCCAGTTTCAGGCAGAGCAGACGGATGGTGTCGCAGGTGCCGCTGCCTTCCACTTCGTAGCCGAACGAGAGGTCTTTCATGTCGGCCTTGATGCGGACCGTCTCTGTGCTGTCGACGACGAGGTTGATGCCTCCGCCGCCAATCCTGAGCCGATAGAATTCAGGACTCGTGGCGGCTGTTTTCTCGAAGCGGAAAGTGCCGTCCCCCTTCAGCCGAACGCTGTCGATGGCGACTGCCCCTTCGCCCAGGGTGAGGTGTTCCAGATAGAGCATCAGCGAGTCGGCTCCGCTGATGTCGCCCTCGATGCAGAACTTTTTCTCCTGCTTGCACCCGCAAAGCAAAACGAGTGCAAAAAGTATGAATAGTGTCTTTTTCATCATCTGATTTAGTGCTTTAGCGTGTGCAAAGATACGAAAATTTGCTCAATAACAAATAATTATGAATTATGAATTATGAATTATGAATTAAAATTTGTACCTTTGTGCGATTTTTTTATATATTAGATGTAAAGGAAACAATAAGTTAAACAAAACAAGATGAACGTAATTACAAAGACAGTCGAGTTGCCTGATGGAAGAACCATCAGCATCGAGACCGGGAAACTTGCCAAGCAAGCCGATGGTTCCGTGATGCTTCGTATGAACAACACGATGCTCCTGGCCACTGTTTGTGCAGCCAAAGATGCCGTTCCCGGAACAGATTTCATGCCCTTACAGGTTGAGTACAGAGAAAAGTATTTTGCTGCCGGTCGTTTTCCCGGTGGTTTCACGAAGCGTGAGGGTAAGGCAAACGACGACGAGATTCTGACCTGTCGTCTGGTGGACCGCGCTTTGCGTCCCCTTTTCCCCAGCAATTATCATGCTGAAGTTTATGTGAATGTAATCCTCTTCTCTGCCGATGGCGTGGACATGCCCGATGCTCTGGCTGGCTTTGCCGCTTCTGCAGCTCTGGCTTGCAGCGATATCCCATTCGAGGGCCCCATTTCCGAGGTTCGCGTGGCACGCATTAACGGAGAGTTTGTCATCAACCCCACCTTCCAGCAGCTCGAGGAGGCCGACATGGACCTCATGGTCGGCGCTACCGAAGAGAACATCATGATGGTGGAAGGCGAGATGAAGGAAGTGCAGGAGAGCGACCTCCTCGCTGCCCTCAAAGCAGCTCACGAAGCCATCAAGCCTATGTGCCGCCTCCAGAAAGAACTGGAGAAGGAACTTGGCAAGGACGTCAAGCGCGAATATTGTCACGAAGTGAACGACGACGAACTGCGCGAAGCCGTCAAGCAGGCTTGCTATCAGAAGGCTTACGACGTCACGAAGCAGGGTCTCGAGAAGCATGCTCGCACTGAAGCTTTCGAGGCTATTCGCGAGGACTTCAAGGCCGCTTATGCCGAGGCTCATGCCGATATGGCCGCCGACGAACTGGAAGAGAAGAACACTCTGATTGACCGTTACTACCACGATGTAGAGAAGGATGCTATGCGTCGCTGCATCTTGGACGAAGGCATTCGCCTCGACGGTCGTAAGACAACCGATATCCGTCCCATCTGGTGCGAGGCAAGTCCTCTGCCCGGACCTCACGGAAGTGCCATCTTCACTCGTGGTGAGACGCAGTCTCTCGCTACTTGTACGCTCGGCACAAAGCTCGATGAGAAGCTCGTCGACGATGTGCTCGTTCGCGAATACCAGCGCTTCCTGCTCCACTACAACTTCCCTCCCTTCTCAACTGGCGAGGCAAAGGCACAGCGTGGTGTAGGTCGTCGCGAGATCGGTCACGGCCATCTGGCTTGGAGAGGTTTGAAAGGTCAGATTCCTGCCGACTTCCCTTATACAATCAGAGTGGTGAGCGACATTCTGGAGAGCAACGGTTCCAGCTCGATGGCAAGTACCTGTGCAGGTTGCTTGGCATTGATGGACGCAGGTGTTCCCATCAAGGCTCCCGTCAGCGGTATTGCTATGGGACTCATCAAGAATCCCGGCGAAGACAAGTATGCTGTTCTCTCTGACATCCTTGGCGACGAGGATCACCTCGGCGACATGGACTTCAAGACCACAGGCACACCGAATGGTCTGACCGCAACTCAGATGGATATCAAGTGCGACGGTCTCTCTTATGATATTCTCGAAAAGGCCCTCATGCAGGCTAAGGCAGGTCGCGAGCACATCCTCGCTGAGATGATGAAGACGCTCGACAAGCCACGTCCAGAGTTGAAGCCTCACGTTCCTCGCATCGAACAGATGATTATCCCGAAGGAATTCATCGGTGCCGTCATCGGTCCTGGCGGAAAGATTATCCAGGGCATGCAGGAAGAGACCGGAGCCACCATCACTATCGACGAAGAAGACGGTGTTGGCAAGATTCAGGTGAGCGGTCCCAACAAGGAAGTCATTGATGCAGCTATGGCTAAGATCAAGGCTATCGTGGCTGTTCCTGAGATTGGCGAAGTCTATGAAGGCACTGTTCGCAGCATCATGCCTTACGGTTGCTTCGTAGAGTTCATGCCTGGCAAGGACGGACTTCTGCACATCAGCGAAATCGATTGGAAGCGTCTCGAGACCGTCGAGGAGGCTGGCATCAAGGAAGGCGACAAGATTCAGGTGAAGCTCCTCGAGATTGATCCCAAGACGGGCAAGTTCAAGCTGAGCCGTCGCGCCCTTCTCGAGAAGCCCGAAGGTTATGTTGAGCGTGAGCGCGAACGCCGTCCCCGTCCAGAACGCGGTGAGCGTCGTCCTCGTCCAGAACGCGGCGAACACAGAGAACATCGTCCCCGTCCTGAGCAAACCGAAGATCCGACTGCAGAGTAAAAAAGTTGTTTCTATATATTGAAGGCGTGCCCCTCTGAAAGGAAGAGCACGCCTTCTTTGTAAACTAGCCGTGCCTAGTTGCCCAACTAGGCGTGTCTAATTGCTCAACTAGGCGTGTCTAGTTTGCCAACTAGGCGTGCCTAATTTGTCAACTAGCCGTGGCTAGTTTTTTCACTAGCCTAAAACATCTGCTTGACGCGCTTTATGCCATCGACCAACGCATCGATGTCATGGCGCGTGTTATAGAGTGCGAAACTGGCTCTGCAAGTGCCTTCTATGCCCAGTCGCCGCATGAGTGGTTCGGCACAATGATGGCCTGTGCGAACGGCTATGCCGAGCCGGTCGAGTAGGGTGCCCATGTCGAGGTGGTGGATGTTACCTACCTGGAATGAGATGACGGCGTCGTGATCCTCGATGCTCGGCCCGTAAATCTTCATATCTTCCACTTCCATAAGTCGTTGCATGGCATAAGCCGTCAGATCGCGCTCATGGGCTTGGATTGCGTCGAAGCCAATCGAAGTGACAAAGTCGAGTGCCTGTGCCAGGCCAGTTGATGCGACATAATCGGGTGTGCCGGCTTCGAACTTGTAGGGCAACTCGATCAGGACGGGAACCTTGTGTTCATGGGCAATTCGGATGATGTCGCGAATGGGATTGATTGTGCCCAAAACATTGCTTACATGGGTGATGCTGACGATTCGGGTGCGCTCGTTGAAGAGTTTCTCGTACTCCTCCATCTTGAGCTGGCCGTCGTCTGTGATGGGCAGGATGCGAAGGCGGATGCCTTGCCTTGCCTGCAAGAGTTGCCACGAAACGATGTTGCTGTGATGCTCCATCTCGCTGATGATGACTTCGTCACCCTCTTTCATGAAAGCCTGGCCGAAACAAGATGCTACAAGATTGATGCTCTCCGTCGTTCCACGAGTGAAGACAATCTCCGAAGTGCTGCGAGCATTGAGGAAGCGGCGAACCGTCTCTCGCGAAGCTTCGTGTAGGTCAGTGGCTTGTTGGGAGAGGAAATGCACACCACGATGCACGTTGGCATTCACGTTGTAGTATTCCTCCGTCATAGCCTCCACGACTTGCCTGGGCTTTTGTGTCGTTGCGGCGTTGTCCAGATAGACCAAGGGGTACTTGCCATAGAGGACCTTCCCTAAGATAGGGAACAGACCCTTCCTCAACCCCTCCCTTGTAGGGAGGGGAGAAGTTACTTTTGTTGACTGAATATCTTTCTTCTCCATCTGCTATTACTATCTTCTCCCCTCCCTAAGGGAGGGGTTGGGGGGTGGGTCTATTGGCATAGTTTGCATCCTTCGCATTTGCTTAGTTCGCCCCTCAATCGTTTGTCCACCAAGACATGAAGGCGGTCGCGAAGCGATTCGAGAGGAATGGTTTCGATGACTTCGGTGATGAATGCGGCCTTGAGCAAAAGGCGGGCTTCCTTCTCGTCGATGCCTCGTTGACGCATGTAGAAGAGGGCCGCTTCGTCCATTTGGCCGACAGTACTGCCGTGACTGCATTGCACATCGTCGGCATAGATTTCGAGCATTGGCTGGGTGTACATGCGAGCAGAACTCGTGGCACAAAGGTTGGCGTTCGTCTCTTTGCTCGATGTCTTCTGTGCACCCTCGCGAACCAACACCTTTCCGGCAAAGGCTCCGACTGCACTATCGTCGAGCACATATTTGTAGAGTTCGTTGCTTGTGCAATGGGGGACTTGATGGTCGATGAGGGTATTGTTGTCCACTCTTTGCATCTTGTCGGCAATGACGCAACCGTTGGCTGTCACCTCGCTTCCCTCACCTTGCAAAAGAACATCGAGACGGTTGCGAGTGTGACCGTTGAAGAGCGTCAGGTTGGTATGGTGGAGACTGCTGTTCCGGCCTTGCTGCACGAAAACGCTGTTGTAACGGGTGCAGAGCAGATGCGTCTCCTCGACTTCATAGAGGCTGAGATGCGAGCCGTCCTTCATCACGACCTCAATGACCTGATTTGTCAGGAAGCGGCTTTGGCTGGCTGCTCTATCTGTGATGATGATATCGGCTTCTGCCATCTCTTCCATCACGACGAGGATGCGACGGCTCACCATCGTGTCTTGCTCGCCCTTCAGGATGTTGCTGATTTGTATGGGATGCTCAACGCGAATGCATTTTGGAACATGTACGACGAGCGTATTGACACAAAGCATCGTGTTGAGCGCCACGATGCTGTCGGCCTTGTCGGCTACCTTATTATATAGTTCGCGAACTTGAGGCTCGGCATTTGTCAGTCGGAAACAGTAGGGAGGAAGTTGCTCTGTAAGGGGTGTCAGCGCAATACCGTAGTTGGGCGAGAAGTCTGCCTCGACCTTCGCATAGCGGTAGCGCTCCACTTTTGACGAGGGGAAACCTTGAGCGGAGAATGCCTCGAAAGCAGGCTGGCGCTGGGCATTCATCTCAGCACAACTGCGGGCTGCAATCGTATCGCGTACCTCGCCAAAGAAGTCTATGTATTGCTTTTCAGCGCTCACAATCCTATCTCCTCTTTAATCCAGTCGAAACCTCGGCTTTCAATCTCTGTGGCAAGTTCCGGACCGCCAGTCTTGACGATGCGTCCGTCGATGAGCACATGCACCACATCCGGCTTCAGATAGTCGAGCAAGCGTTGGTAGTGTGTGATGACGATGGCGCTCGAATCGGGGCGACGCAGCTTGTTGAAGCCCTCGGCCACTATTCTGAGTGCATCCACATCGAGTCCGCTGTCCGTCTCGTCCAGGATGGTTAGTTTCGGTTCGAGCATAGCCATTTGGAATATCTCGTTGCGCTTCTTCTCACCACCCGAGAAACCTTCGTTCACGCTGCGGCTTGTGAGCTTGCTGTCGAGCTCCACAATCGCGCGCTTCTCCCTCATAAGTTTGAGGAAGTCACCAGCCGGCATGGGTTCCAAGCCCTGGTATTTGCGCTTGGCATTTAGGGCTGCTCGCATGAAGTTGACCATCGAAACGCCAGGTATCTCTACCGGTTGCTGGAAGCTCAGGAAGATGCCTTCGTGGGCGCGTTCTTCCGGTTTGAGCGAGAGCAAGTCCTTGCCGTTGAAGGTGATGCTGCCCTCGGTCACTTCGTAGGCAGGATGGCCGACAATGACGTTGGAGAGCGTGCTCTTGCCTGCGCCGTTAAGTCCCATCACGGCATGAATCTCGCCATCTTTGACGGTCAGGCTGATGCCTTTCAGTATTTCTTTGCCATTGATGCTGGCATGTAGGTTCTCTATCTGTAACATTGCTTTAATCCCTAATCCTTAATCTTTAATCCTTAGCCCACACTGCCTTCCAGACTGACGCCAAGCAGCTTCTGTGCTTCGACGGCAAATTCCATCGGCAGCTTGTTGATGACCTCCTTTGCATAGCCGTTCACGATGAGCGAGACGGCTTCCTCGGTCGAGATGCCGCGCTGGTTGCAGTAGAAGAGCTGGTCCTCGCTGATCTTGCTGGTCGTGGCTTCGTGCTCGACGACTGCCGTATCGTTGTGGACGTCCATATATGGGAAAGTATGAGCGCCGCAGTGACTGCCCAAGAGAAGCGAGTCGCAGCTGCTGTAGTTGCGGGCTCCGTCGGCTGTGGAGGCCACCTTGACGAGTCCTCGGTAAGCGTTCTGGCTCTTGCCTGCACTGATGCCTTTCGAGATGATGGTGCTCTTGGTGTTGCGGCCGATGTGAATCATCTTCGTGCCCGTATCGGCTTGCTGGTAGTTGTTGGTGACAGCCACGCTGTAGAACTCTGCCTGACTGCCTTCGCCACTCAGAACACAGCTGGGATACTTCCATGTAATGGCACTTCCCGTCTCAACCTGAGTCCACGAGAGTCGGCTGTTGGCACCGCGAAGATGACCGCGTTTCGTGACCAGATTGAGCACACCTCCCTTGCCTTTGCTATCGCCTGGATACCAGTTCTGCACCGTTGAGTACTTGACTTCTGCCCGCTCCTTCACCACAATCTCGACGATGGCAGCGTGGAGTTGGTTCTCGTCTCGCATAGGAGCCGTGCAGCCTTCCAAGTAAGAGACGTAGGCGTCGTCGTCGCAAACGATGAGCGTCCGCTCGAACTGACCTGTACCGCGGGCATTGATGCGGAAATATGTGCTGAGTTCCATCGGACAGCGCACACCTTTTGGGATATAGACGAACGATCCGTCGCTGAAGACTGCGGAGTTGAGCGCAGCGAAGAAATTGTCTTTGTAGGGAACGACGCTGCCCAAGTACTCGCGCACCAAGTCGGGATGCTCGCGGACTGCCTCGCTGATGGAGCAGAAGATGATGCCATTCTCCTGGAGTTTCTCGCGGAAAGTGGTCTTGACGCTCACCGAGTCCATCACCGCATCGACGGCTGTTCCGGCCAGGGCCATACGCTCTTCCAGGGGTATTCCCAGTTTGTCGAATGTCTTCATCAGTTCGGGGTCAATCTCGCCCGTGCCTTGTTTCTTCTTCTGCGTCGGGTCGGCATAGTAGCTGATGGCTTGGTAGTCGATGGGAGGCATCTTGAGGTGTCCCCAAGTGGGTTGCTCCAGCGTGAGCCAGTAGCGGAAAGCATTCAGTCGGAACTGGAGGAGCCAGTCGGGCTCGCCTTTCTTCCTGGAGATGAGGCGCACGACGTCCTCCGACAGACCTTTCTCGATGATGTCTGTCTCGACATTAGTGGTGAAGCCGTACTCGTACTTCTTCTCCGCCACTTCGCGCACAAAACTGTTCTTTTCCTTCATGCTTTCTTCTTAGCGACTGCAAAGGTACAAATAAGCGAGAACAATACAAAAGGAAAACAAAAGTTTTTCTTTTTATTGTCGAGTGGGAGGACTCCGGCTTTGCCGCCTGAGCACCTACTGGAGCGCAAAGCGCTTCTTTTCTGCAAAAAGAAGAAAAAACTGTGTTGAAAGGGTGTGTCAAAATCGCTTGTTGCTTTTGTTGCTTTTGTTGACTTTTACCAGTCGATGCCATTTTGACGGCATATCCATTCGGCTGCTCGGGCGTAAATTTTATTGTGGTTTTTGGAGTGATAAAATTCTTTGAATTTTAACGGCTCGTTTTAAGGCACCGTAGAGCGCAAGTTTTTGCCTCGGTGGTATAAATGTACGTCGGAGACATTTGAGGCGATTCTGGGGCAAAATAGAGGGGTTTTTCGGGGGTTCTGGATTTCGTGCCAAGACTGGCATTTCTTTTTGGCATGAAAAAGAGTCGATTTTTCGTATTTTCCACAAATGCAACAAATGCAACAAATGCAACAGCTGTTGTCTTTTCCTGAATTTGGTTGACAGTTTTTGTTCTTTTTTCTGAAAAGGTTGTCAAACATCAGACTGGAAGAGTTGACACTTTCCTGATATGGTTGAC
>CACZBC010000072.1 GCA_902779315.1 uncultured Bacteroidales bacterium
TTTCCCAGTCATCAAGGACTGCATGGTCGATCGCAATGCCTTCGACAAGATTATGCAGGCTGGTGGTTACACAACGGTTCGCACAGGTCAGGCTCAGGATGCAAATGCCATCCTGATTCCGAAGGAAGATGCCGACGAGGCTATGGATTGCGCCAGCTGCATCGGTTGTGGTGCTTGCGTGGCAGCCTGCAAGAACGGCTCTGCAATGCTCTTCGTCAGCTCGAAGGTGAGCCAGCTTGCTCTGCTTCCTCAGGGTAAGGTAGAGGCTGCCAAGCGTGCAAAGGCAATGGTAGCGAAGATGGACGAACTGGGCTTCGGCAACTGCACGAACACACGCGCTTGCGAGGCTGTCTGCCCGAAGTGCGAGACCATCTCGAACATTGCTCGCCTGAACCGCGAGTTCATCTGCGCAAAGCTTGCAGACTAATCTTCTCAGACAATACATCCACTTCGCCAGGGTTCGTCCCTTGGCGAAGTGGGGTTACTTTTTATATTAACTAAATTTAAGGTACAAAGATGAAAAAGTATTTTGGGAGCTTGCTGGCCTTTGCTATGGTCGCAATGCTGAGTGTAAGCCTGTCTTCTTGCAAGAGCGACGACGGAATCGAAGAGGGTGCAACCATCCTGGGTCAATGGATTCACGAGGATGGAGTGGGCGATGCTGATGTCCTGCTCTTCTCTGGATCATCTCTGACTCAAGGTAATGTCACCTACACAGAGTTTGACGATGACGATGATCCTAAGATAAAGACTTCGACCTTCACTTTCGACCCCAAGACGTGTATCCTGAAGATGCCAGGCTTCACCTATCGCGACGTTAAGGTGGTTTCCTTGAGCGCTACGAAGCTCAAGCTGAAGTACTTCCCCGACGACGACGATACCACTACGTTCAGCAGAAAACCGGAATAAATCATAGTGAATCGGTTAGGCTCGTTTGCCTGGAATCTGTATCTGGAATCTGTGCAAGCCCTAGCCGAAAGCAAGTTTTCTGGGCTAGGGCAGGGTGCACGAAAATGCGTTGTCCTTTGTCCCAAAAAAGTAAAAAGAGACGGCAGAGAAATCTGTCGCCTCTTTTATTATGCTCAAGCAAATTTGGTTATCATGTGGTCTTGAAGGTCATATCGAGCCACTTCTGGAGGACCTCCAATTCTTATTGTCCTAGACTATTTAGCCTCTTCTCCACCTTTGTGCGTTCTGTACGCACCTCATGTCCGTAGATGCTGAGGCCCTTTTGGACGCCTAAGCCTCCAACCGAAGTACGACTGAACCTAAATTAAAAACACTCATCACTCGTCATCTATACCATTTAAATCGCTGAATCACAGCAGGATACACAGGTGATGAGTAGATGATGAGTCAGAAACCATTCGTCATCCCTGTTATGAATTAATAATCAGCAGGTTAGATACAAGAGATGATGAGTGACGAGTGTTTTCACGAAAAGTGTTCTTAAATCAAAGTGAGCAAGAAACACATTATCCTTTTATTAACAAGTCGTACAAAGCACGGATTTCTTGTCTTAACTTGTAGAACCCTTCTGTTTTTTCCATAGTCAGTTCATTCATATACAACCTTTTGTTCACTTCTATCATCACAGAGTGGTACTGGACAGGGACAGCGAAAGTCTTGCTATTGGAGAATGGCTTGTTGATGCCGACTTTGTAGCCAAGGGATTTGAAGTGTTGAACGATATTGCCAATTACGGTCTTGTCCGGACAGGTTTCGTCGTCATTGAACCCAATACAGATATCAATGTCAGGCGGATTTGAGTTCAACAGGTTGGGGAGATTCGAGAAACTGTGGCAGTCGATGAGCAATAGTGAGTCCATTGATTTTACGATTTTCTTCGATACTGCCGAATGATGGTCGGCATACAAATCGAAGACAGAAGAAAGGATGCCGAAAGAACGTAGAGTCCTACCCGCTTTGCCATCCGCCACCCATCTGGAATAACTGATTCCTAATCCTTCCATTTCAAGCGGATCGTTAATTAGACGCTCAACATCGCAATACAATCGGCAATAAGGGAACACCACGCTACCGATTTCCTCAGAATCTTGTTCAGGAACAAATAGCTCGTCTGTATAGTAGTCGATGAGCAGACGTTCTTCATTGTCCAAATCGTTGAAGGTGTGGTGGCTACCTATTGGAAACACCATAGAAGAATGTGGGATGTGCAAGAGAATGTTCTTTTCCATTTTGTTGTTATTTAAGTTGTTATACGATAAGTCAGCTTTCGCCTTGTGGGTATAACGACCAATAACAGCACTTACTATGGAGAAGAAAAAATCCTTATATGCCTTCGGGTAGGCACATAAGGAAATCTACTGTCTCAGAGCTTAATGAGTTTTTGGCGTCAGCCCACATCTGCTTTTCAGCTCGCCACCGTGGCTCTGTCGATTGCTCTGTTCTTGGAGCTCGGTTGGCACGCATTACTGCGTTCTTGATGTAAATTTCCGAATCAATTCGTCAAATCTGGTGCAAAGGTACGAAAAAAATTGCAAAAAACAAAATAAATGAACACTAAACACGAAATGTAAGAGTGAAAGCCCTTCGAGCAAACAAAGCGTGGAGCATCGGTAAACGTCACACTAGTAAAATGCAAACATCACACTAGTAAATTGCCAACGTCACACTATACGATTGCAATCGTCACTAAGGATAATTAACCGCTAACCGCTAACCCTTAACCGCTAACCGAAAAAGCGTATAGAGGATTCCCCACGAAAGAATAGGGATTCTCCGTCCCTGCCTATGCAGAAAATGGCTTAACTTTGCACTCAGAAGCGAAACTTAAAGACTTACGACTATGAAACGGAATGCTTTACACAAATCTCTCTTGCTGGCAGCCATGATATGTTGCGCAGCCGTGTCTTACGCTCAGCGCTACGAGGTGGAGCGTGGCAGAGTATATTTCGGAAACGAACTCATGATGTTTGCCGATGCCCGCAGCTTCGTAGACCTCGGGATGGGCTATGCGAAGGACCAGTTCAACGTCTATGTGAACGGCCGTGTCCTGGAGAATGTCGACCCCTCGGGCTTCCGTCTGAAAGTGAAGAGCGGCAGGCGCGGACAAGGCCGAAAGGAGGAGGAAATCGGCGCTCACAAAGGCTATTTCAAGACGAACATGAATGTCTACTACGGTAACCGCAAACTGGGTGCCATGGCCAGCTCGTTCGAGGAACTGGGTGGTGGCTATGCCCGCGATGCCTTCGATGTCTATTACTGCGGCGAGAAGGTGAAAGGTGCGATGGCCTCGTCCTTCAAGTACATGGGTGGCGGCTACGGAAAAGATGCCTTCGACGCTTACTACAGGGGCAAGAAGATAGAGTAGGGGAGCAGCTTCCGCCATCATACGAAATCAGGGCACTGCGGAGAGATTCCTGCGGTGCCCTGAATGGTTCCTTGACGCTGTTCTGCGTGGAGGGGTTATTCGGCCTTGAAGAGGTCTTTGATGCCTCCGATGGAACCCAGCAGGTTCGTTGCTTCGTAGGGCAGATAGACGGTCTTCGTCTTGTCGCCTTCTGCCAGTTCCTGCATCATCTGGATGTACTTCTGAGCGAGCAGGTAGTTGGCGGGGTTGGTGGATTTGCCGACTGCCTCTGTGATGAGTTCGATGGCCTTTGCCTCTGCTTCAGCCACACGGATGCGAGCCTGTGCCTCACCCTCGGCCTGCAGGATGGCTTCCTGCTTGGCGGCCTCTGCCTTGTTCACGATGGCTGTCTTCTCACCTTCGGAAGCAAGGATTTCAGCTGCCTTCTGACCCTCGGAAGTGAGAATCTGAGCACGCTTGTTACGCTCTGCCTGCATCTGCTTCTCCATAGCGGTCAGCACGCTGTCTGGAGGCGTAATGTCCTGCAGTTCAACACGATTCACCTTCACGCCCCACTTGTCTGTAGCATCGTCCAGGACGGCCGAGAGTTTCTTGTTGATGGTGTCGCGGCTGGTCAGAGTCTCGTCCAGTTCCAGTTCGCCGATGATGTTACGCAGGGTTGTCTGCGTCAGTTTCTCGATGGCGTTGGGCAGGTTGTTGATTTCGTAGGTCGCCTTGAAGGGGTCAACAATCTGGAAGTAGAGCAGGGCGTTGATTTCGGTCTGCACATTGTCCTTCGTGATGACGTTCTGCTTTGGGAAGTCATAGACCTGTTCGCGCAGGTCGATGGTGGTGGAGTACTGGTAGCGTCCGTGGTTGAGCACTACAATCGACTTTGCCCTGTCGATGAAGGGGATGATGATGTTGATGCCAGGCTGCAGCGTAGCATGGTAGCGGCCCAGACGCTCCACAATCTTGGTTTCCGACTGAGGGATAATCACGAGTGCCATCTTGGCAAAAAGTACTACCAAAACGACGATTGCAATAAGGAAGTAAGTCATAATGTCCATAATTTTATAGGTTTATTAATTGATTGTTTCCACTGTGATGATGGTGCTTTCTCGCGAGATGACGCGAACATTGGTGCCTTCAGGAATGTCCTGAGGCTCATTCGTCACTGCCTTCCAGATGTCGCCGTCAATCTGTACGCGACCATAGCTGTCGGCTTTCACCGTCTCGACCACTCGACCTTTACGGCCCAGCAGAGCATCGGCATTGCTGACGCGATTCGAATCATTTTTGTGCAGGAAACGAACGGCAAAAGGCCTTACGAAGAACAAGCTGGCTAGCGTGAAGACGGCAAACACGATCAGTTGCAGGATGATGCCGCCACCCAGGGCATCTGTCAGGCACGCAAAAGCCGCTCCGATGGAGAAACAGATGATGAAGAAATCACCAGCCGTGAGCTCCAGAATCAGGCAGACTACAGACAAGATGGCCCATATCTGCCACATGTGTAATGCAAAGTAATCAATCATACCTTTATATATTTATAGGGTTTACAATTCTTTTTTAGTCTTTTCCCTCTCGAAGGAGTCATAGAGATGTCTCTTATAGTGTCAGAATGAAGTCGTCCCAATCCTTCGACGAGCCTTTCCGTCCGAAGACCTTCGAATAGAGACGGCTGCGGGTTGTTGCGATGCTCTCCTTCGAATGGGCTGTCAGCGTGGCGATGTCCTTGGGTTGTTGGCGCATCTTGATGAGCAGGCTGACGTGCAATTCCTGTTCGCTCATGGGGTAGAGGCTGTAGAGTTTCTCTGTCAGGCCCGTATAGATGCTGTTCAGCAATTGAGTCAGCTCGCCCCAGTCCTGATAGCTCAGACTTCTGCCCGAGTTCAGGCATTCCTGGATGCGGCGATAGATGTCGGACGAGAAGATGACCGTTTCGGCCTGCTCACGCTTGGCATTCTCGATGATGGCTACCTTATTATTATAGTCTAGCGTGGCCTTCTTCTCCTCCAGTTCCAGACGGAGCATCGAGTTCTCGTCGCCCAACTTCTGGATGAGGCTTTCCAACTCCGCAATCTTCTGCTCGCCCATCTCGATGTCGTACTGCTCCTGCATCGCGCGTACCTTATCTAATCTTTCTTGCAAAGAGATAATCTTGCGCTTGCTGTTTTGCACCGTTACGATGAAGAGCACGATGTAGATGGCTGTTCCAAGGATGATGAGGAACAATTCCCGAGGGGTCATTATGGTCAACAGTTCGTTCATGTTTTTGAGCTTTCGAGTGCAAAGTTAAGACAAAATACGCAATGCTGCAAGAAATTTTGTTTGCAATAATTTGCAGTTCATCTCGCAGTTTGCAAATGTTTGCAAGAAAGGCATGTTTCGGCTTATTTCATTATTTTATTTCTTCATTATTTCATTTTTATTTCATAACTTTGCAGCGTGGAACTAAAAGACAAGATAACTGAGCAACCTTCGCAATTCGACCATCTGGAAAAGATGTCGGTAGGCGAAATTCTGAGGCACATCAACGAGGAAGACATGTTGGTGGCTCAGGCTGTGCATAAGGTTCTGCCTGAGATTCAAGCCTTTGTGGAGGCCGTCGAACCACGAATGAAACGAGGTGGCAGACTCTTTTATGTGGGAGCAGGAACGAGCGGACGTCTTGGCGTACTCGATGCAAGCGAATTGCCACCTACCTTCGGTCTTTCCCCAGACATTGTGATTGGTCTCATTGCCGGAGGCGACAAAGCCCTGCGTCATGCAGTCGAAAAGGCTGAGGACTTCCCTGAAAGAGGTTGGCAGGATTTGCAGGCCTTCTCTCCCACAAAAGATGACACAGTGCTTGGCATAGCTGCTTCAGGAACAACGCCTTACGTAGTAGGAGCCGTCACAGAAGCAAGAAAGCAAGGTCTCCTGACAGGCTGCATCACAAGCAACCCGCATACACCTCTGGCAGCTGCTTCAGAGTTCCCCATCGAGACCATCGTAGGACCTGAATTCGTTACGGGTTCAAGCCGAATGAAGAGTGGTACGGCTCAGAAGATGGTGCTCAACATGATTTCCACCTCTTTGATGATTCGTATGGGCAGGGTAGAAGGCAATCGCATGGTCAAGATGCAACTCACCAATGCCAAACTTGTAGACCGTGGAACGCGCATGATTCAAGAATCTCTCGGTCTCAGTTACGACGAAGCGCAGGAACGCCTCCTCAAAAGCGGCAGCGTCGATAAAGCACTGAAGGATTAGTTCGTTTATTCGCCCTTGACAGGGAAATCCACCAGATAGGTACGGTTGTCGCGGTGTGTGTTGTAAGTGCTCTTGACGAGTCCGTTCACCACATATCCGAAACCTTTGCCAGGCTGATTGGAGAGGCAATTGTTGCATATGTTGTGCAATCGGATGCCTGCATTATTGGGCACTTCCATGCTGTTCTCTATTCGGATGTCGTTGTGGAGCACATCGTAGATGCCGAAAGCCGTGGCAAAGTGGTTCTGTACATGGTCTGCAACCTTGTAGGCAGCATAGCCGTCGCGAGTGCCGTTCTCGCTCTTGTAGGCCGCCTGATTGGGTGCATCGTAGGGTGTCTCGCATTGGAAGAAGTAAGTGCGTCCGTATTCGCCGTTCCATAGCGTCTGGTATTGCTGGAAGTGCTCGTTGAAGAGGCCGTACAGAGTCACATAATCGCCGTTCACCACCAATCCGTTTGCCGAGGTGTTCACATCCCATCCCACACTGCCTCTGACGCCATGATCGGCTCGCCAAATCCAGAAATGGTCACCAATGACGTCGTGACTGTTGATGATAACTGTCTCATCCACATTGACATGTCCGCTTCGGAAGCCTCCCACGCGAAAGAAAAGGTCGGCCAACAGAGTAGGGTTGTCTGTGTGGCGAACTTTTGTGTCTGCTTTCGGGCCAACTTGCAGCAAAGAGTGCGAGGAATAGTGTGCATCGAACATCAGCGATGCGATGGTAACACCATCAACGTCGTCCACCAGAATTGCCGTCTCGCAACCCTCGCCAGGAATAACCGTTGCTATGCCGAGGCCAAGCAGTATGGTGCCTGGATGGGTGATGTGCAGCGGCTCTTCCAATGTGTACATGCCTGGCGTGAAGAGCAAGTGCTTACCTTCTTTCAGTTGGCGGTTCATCTCGTTTGCCGTTGCTCCAGGCTTTACGATGAAGAATTTCTTCTTGACATCTATTTCTTCTCCTTTGCCCATCGACTTCCGAGTGTAGGACAATCCGCTGCTTTCGCGCCTGAGTGTTGGGCGAAAGACCTTGTACCGACCGTCTTTTCCCATGAAGAGGAAAGGTTTCTCGCGAATGATGGGAGTTGTGGGGATGAAGGTCACGTTGCCGCCCTCGTCCCAGTTGTCGCGATAGGTCGAACGGTTCACATCCGGTCCAAGCTCAACACCTTGAAAGCAGTAGTTGTACTTGATTTCGCGAAACTCGCCTCGTCCTTTGTTCAGGATGCTGTTTCGATAGTACCATTGTTGCTGGTGATTGCTGCCTGCAGGTGCCTCGAAGTGGCAATCGGCGGCAAATCCTCCACTTACCCAGCCGTTTCCCCATTGTGTGCGAAGGGTGCGAGTAGAGTAGATGCGACGAAGAGGGGCAGCCTGCGAAACAGCCCACTTGAAGGTTTCTGGCTCGTCATAAGTTTCTGGGCCAATGACAGAAAGATTCTCTGCCGAACGCCAGAAAGTGCAGGTTCCATTGTCGCCTCCCAAAGGTGCAGGTGTGTGGATGTTGGAAAGCTGCACTTCGTAAGGTGTGCGTCCCAAGCCTGCAATCTGCATGTAGTAAGGAACCTTCAGGAGTCCTGCCTCGCGATAGTCTCCAGGCAGGAAGAGCACAGCATAGCGCTTACGGCTGAACTGGTCGTGGAACATCTGTTCGTGCAAGGCATTCACCGTGTCGGCTATTGCTTGCATATTGTCTTTCGGACTGAAGATGAGCACGTTCGGACCAAAGAGTTCAGTCGTTTCCACCCGTGCACTGACTTGCAGCGAGAAGGCTGTCAGCAAGGCAAAGAGAAGGTGTTTCATTTGAGGGAAACTTTTGTGTTGATTTTGAACGACGCACCCATCATGCTATAGTTCATTTCCGACGTGATGTTCTTTATCCAGCCATCCTTTTGGAAAGTGTATGTGGAGTTTTCCGCAGCATCTATCTTCAAGTTGTTTATCATCGGGCCAATCATGTCCAAGAGATTTTCGGACTGGTTTGGCACAATATTCTCAACCAGTCCCATCACCATTTTCTTCATGTCGTCTGTGTTCATGTTAATCTTGGCGTTGGTCTGGATGCTGCTTTTGTCCTTCACGGAGTATGTGCGCTTCATCTTGATGCCCTGTTCTGTATTGTATTCTTCCTCAGTTCCTGTGCTGATGGTCTTGCCGTTCAGCGTCAACGGACTGGTGCTGATCTGCACGCTTTCCAGCAGGGAAGCTTCATTGATGTTACTCGTGAGTTGCTTTTTCAAGTTGGTCAGGGTTGTTGATGCAGGCAGAGGTACGTCGGCGAGCACTTTGTCGAGCATCTCGTTTATGCGCTTCTTCCCTTCTTCAGCATTGAGAATCTTCGTCACTTTGCCGTCCTTGTTGGTCGCATATTGTGTATGAACATCCTTCAGCATCTCGGTTGCGAGGGAGTAGACACGGCTCTCAGCATCCTTCGCATCAGTCTTAACATCAGTCACATAAACATCAAGAACGTAGCCGTCGTTTGTGGCATCAACCACTTCGTACACCGTTTCCGTGGTGATTTTCGTTGATTGTTTGGAAGGGACACCAATCGTGGCTTCCACAACGTACACCTTCTTCATGCCCTTCTTCATTTTGGGAGCAATCTTAGTCTGGGCACAAATCATCAATGTGGCGAGCAGCAATGTGCTCAACAGAAAGAACCTTTTCATCGATAGTTGTTTAAAGTTAATACCATTTCCAGCTGCAAAGATAAGAAATAAAGTTGGAAAGTCCGTGGTTTGGGGTGGGACGATTAAGATTATTTAATGTCTTTGCAGCTGGAATCTGATTATGCTTCCTCATCTTCTCTGTACTCCAAGATGTCACCTGGCTGGCAGTCGAGGGCCTGACAGATGGCTTCGAGGGTTGAGAACCTGACGGCTTTCGCTTTTCCCGTCTTGAGGATGGATAGGTTGGCAGCCGTTATGCCAATCTTCTCGGCAAGTTCCTGTGATGACATCTTCCGCTTGGCCATCATCACATCTACATTAACAATTATACTCATAATTGTACGTGTTTAGATGGTTAACTCCTGTTCTTCCTGCAATTCCTTGCCCATCAGGATAATCTGCGAGACTATCATCATCGCAAGACCCATGATGAGGCAGATGAAATTCGGCGTGAACCACTTGATGTCGTAATATGCCATGTTGACGTATTGCACGAGGATTTGCGTCACAATGTACGAGCGGATATATTGCCACACCCAAAAGGCGACGAGCAGGATGCCGGCAAGTTCCAGCTTCTTCGCTATGCGGGCCACGAAGACTTCCCGTCGGGCGACGGAACGCAGTACTTGGAAGACGATGACAACCAACCAGCCAAGTAGCAGCACATTAGGTATAATAGAGCAGTATGTAATGATGAAAGGCTTGGACTGCGTAACGCGGTCAGCTGGAATCACAAGTTG
>CACZBC010000073.1 GCA_902779315.1 uncultured Bacteroidales bacterium
GCAGATAAACATCCTTGGTGACGACGGTGTGCCTGTTGAATATCACGTTACCTTCTGGAAGTCAGAAGTGATTGACTACGTCATCCTGCAGCAGGATGCTTTCGACGAGGTGGATGCTGTGACACCCCTCGCACGCCAGGAAGAAATCCTCAACCTCGTTACGAGAATCTGCGACAAGGACGACTACAAGTTCGACACCTTCCTGCAGGTCATCGACTACTT
Source organism: uncultured Bacteroidales bacterium (assembly GCA_902779315.1). Taxonomy (GTDB): domain Bacteria; phylum Bacteroidota; class Bacteroidia; order Bacteroidales; family Bacteroidaceae; genus Physcousia. The sequence continues at coordinate 223 of CACZBC010000073.1, forward strand.
CAAGAAGATGATCAACCTCTGCAAGCAGATGAACTACTCCCTCTACCAGAGCGAGCAGTACTACGACTACATCAAGCAAATTGAAGCAATGTTAAATGCATAAGAAAGATGGCTACAGCATTTCAGAAAGTATATACAAAGATAAGCCAAATAACGAAGGCTACCTGTTCGCTCAAGGCGAAAGGTGTCGGCTACAATGAGTTGGCAACCATCAACGGCAAGCTTGCTCAGGTGGTAAAGATAATCGGTGACGATGTTACGCTGCAGGTCTTCGAAGGAACTGGCGGCATTCCCACCAACGCGGAGGTCGTGTTCCTCGGCAAAAGCCCGTCCCTCAAGGTCAGCGAGCAGCTGGCAGGACGCTTCTTCAACGCATACGGACAGCCCATCGACGGCGGTCCTGAGGTTGAAGGCAAGGAGGTGGAAATTGGCGGACCCTCTGTGAACCCCGTTCGCAGAAAGCAGCCCAGCGAACTCATCGCCACAGGTATTGCCGGCATCGACCTCAACAACACGCTCGTCTCGGGACAGAAGATTCCTTTCTTCGCCGACCCAGACCAGCCGTTCAACGAAGTGATGGCCCTCGTTGCCATGCGTGCAAAGTGCGACAAGATCATTCTTGGTGGCATGGGTATGACTAACGACGACTACTATTTCTTCCGCAACACCTTCGCAAACGCTGGTGCGCTCGACCGCATCATCAGTTTCATCAACACCACCGAGGACCCCGCCGTTGAGCGACTCCTCATTCCCGACATGGCGTTGGCAGCAGCTGAGTACTTCGCCGTCGAGAAGCACGAGACCGTTCTCGTCTTGCTGACCGACATGACCAGCTATGCCGACTCTCTCTCCATCGTGAGCAATCGTATGGACCAAATCCCGTCGAAGGACTCCATGCCGGGTTCTCTCTATTCCGACTTGGCAAAGATCTACGAGAAAGCCGTGCAGTTCCCCGAGAGCGCAGGCGGTGGCTCAATTACCATTATCGCTGTGACCACACTGTCCGGCGGCGACATCACGCATGCTGTTCCCGATAACACGGGTTACATCACGGAAGGTCAGCTCTACTTGCGTCGCGATAGTGATGTGGGCAAGGTCATCGTCGACCCGTTCCGTTCGCTCAGCCGTCTGAAGCAACTTGTTGCAGGTAAGAAGACCAGAAAGGATCACAGTCAAGTCATGAACGCTGCCATCCGACTCTATGCAGACGCGGCAAATGCCAAGACAAAGTTGGAGAACGGCTTCGACCTCACTGACTACGACAACCGTTGTCTTGACTTTGCGAAGGACTATGCAAGCAAGCTACTTGCCATCGACGTCAACCTGAATACGGAGGAAATGCTCGATGTGACGTGGTCTCTCTTCCGCAAGTACTTCAAGCTCGAAGAGGTTAACATCAAGAAAGAGTTTACCGATATATATTGGAAAGACTAAGATTCCGAAAAGCAGAGCGTGCCTGGTTGGTCAACCAGGCACGCTTAGTTTGTAAACGTCACACTTGATGATTGCAAACGTCAAACGTGACGATTGCCAATGACTAACGTGACGTTTGCCAATGACTAACGTGACGTTTGCGATTTACCCACGTAATGTTTGCCGATGTCACGTGAGGGCTATAAAAAACAGCTCCCGCATCTCGCGACGCAGGAGTAGGGTGGCGCACCGATCTATAAGTAAAAAACTACTGTGTTCTTTAGTTATTTGTCCTCCTTCGGCTCCATGCCTTAGAAGTAGGTCTTCTTGTTGCGGTTAACTTATTCTTTCCTCAGCCTTTTTGCAGCGAGTCGGAGGGTGTCGCCTACATACGTGCTGCGGTGTGTAGAGGCCCATATAGCTACCGAATTCAAGCGTTTGCAGCACATCTCAACCTCGTCTTCGTCGATAGGCGCGTTCTTGCAGAGCTGCAGTACCAAGCCAGATGCCACCACCAACTCTTCCGTTGTCATCGATTTCGAGTTGTCTTTGGTAGCATCTTGTATCTGTTGGGTGAGCAGTCCGAAGATGCGCAGCCAGTCGTCACTCTCCAGGTGTCCGATTCCGTTAATAGCCTTATTCATCCACTCTTTCAGGCTCTTCCTATCGAAGGGAATGCTTGTTGAGTCAGCCATTCCTGAAATGATTCCCTGTCCGTTTTGCAGTTGCTGCCTCCATGCCTCGTACGTTTTCCTTGCCTCTTCATTGTTGAACAAAGACAAAGCCCCCATGTTAATGTCTCCATCTCGCTTCTGCACTTTCTCGCCATAGGTGCGGACAAGTATGCCTTGGCGTATGTCCTTGTCGTCCGTGTCCCACCACTCGACGGCATAGACCGTGCGAAAGTCCTTGTTTCTGGAGTCTTGATAGACTGCTATGGCATAGCTCGAACGTGGTCGTGCACCGATGATGATAGCATCTTTGTTGGTCTTGATGTTCCACTTCTGCCGAGTGCTGTATTCTATCGGGTTGAAGTCTGTGTAAATAGACAATAGGCGAATGTTGCTTTCGAGCGAGGTAAAGACTTCCTGAAGCTTGTCGAGGAGCTTGAAGTTGGCGCGTCCGATACGGAAGTTATGGATTTCCGTTTCCTCCAGCACCTTATCGAATGCCTTTTCGTCGCGTTCCATGTAATTGTTCACGGAGTGCTCGATGCCCTTGGCATTAGCGATTTGCTCGAAGGCTTGCTGAATTCGTACTTCCTGACTGATGTATTCTTCCTGTGCCTTGAGACTTGAAGTGAGGACGAGCAAGAAGAGCGTCACGAGTTTTGCTGTAGTTTTCATTTTCTATTTAGTTTAAGGGTTTATATTTCGATGGCAGTTTGGCATTCTCAGCTTGTGGCAAGGCATTGAACGTTGCTTTTATGATTCTGTTATTCACTTGTTGCTCCTCGCGGCGTATGGTAGCTTCGCATTCGCTAAGCATCTGCACGGCGAGCCGTACGTTTTCTTCCGACTCGAAGATACCTTGCCCGAGCGTATCGGGAAGCTCTGCCTCGGCAAGTTGCTTCTTAGGTGCAGCTGTTTTGGCAACCTTAACGGGTATAATAGGCTTAGTAGGATTGGCGTGTTCAACAGGTTCGTCAGGGATAATAGGCTGCGGCTCCGTCACTACTTCTGCAACGACAGGCGTCTGTTGCTCTGGCTTCTGCTTTCCTATATTAAGCAAGATGAGCAGGAGCACACTTGCTGCGACCGCAATTGCCGATAGAGGATAGAGCCAGCGACGCTTGGTGGCTTGGGGCTTGAGGCTTCTCATCACCCTTTGCTCCATGTCGTCGGGCATCTTCATGCCTGCGGCCCGGTCGTTCTGCCGTTGCAGGGCTTGTCGGAAAAGGTTATCGTTATTCATAGTTGACATTTGTCGAGCTAAAGCTTCAATGTGTGTGTTAAGATGATTCTAAGTCTTTGTCTTATGCGGTGAAATTGGCTGCTGAGGCGCGACACTTCACGAGCTGTGACTTCGCCCGCCTGGTTGGTGATGTAGGCAATCTCTTTTAGAGAACGTCCGTCGAAGTAGAAGAGTTGCAGGAGCATTTGGTCCTCGGGTGAGAGTTGCTGTATGGCTTCTTCCAGCTGCTGTGCTGTCGTGTCTTCAGGCAACTCGTCGGTAACGTCATCACTTATGTTAAGCGGCAGCATGACTTGCCGTTTTCGCTTCCGCAGATGGTAGAGCGCTTCGTGATAGGCAATGCGTTGAAGCCACGTTGAGACAGATGCCTTCTGCGGATCGTAGTCGTTTAGGTGTTGATAGGCAGCAACGAAAGTGTTCTGCACCACGTCCTCCGTGTCCTCCTGCACCCCCACAATGCGTCCGACGAACACCATGAGCGATGGGCCGTAACGCTTTACCAGCTGTGCGAACTCACTTGTCTCGCCGCCTCGTATGCACTCTATGATGATGTTGTCGTCGTTTGTCATTTTACCTTATATAGACACAAAGAGGCGAAATGTCACGCCGAGCGGGCAACTTTTTAAGTTAAAAGATTGAAAAGTGACAATTGAAAGTTTATCGGAGCACCTTTTTATCTTGGCTAATCACAATGCCTCGGGTGCGAGAAGTGGCAGGGAGTCCGGCTGGAGTAAACAGCCTCCCTCTGTCTTCCCCGAGGGGGAGGATGATTGCATCTTCGTTGTCTTTTTGCAATGTCAATGTGCCGGATGGGATGTCAGCATGGGCTTTGAAGACGGCTTCATCGAGTTGCAGGCTCCAAGAACGAGTGGCAGATGTGGTGGAGGCAAGCGACGAGGGGATGTCCGGAATGAGCGACTCGCCGTTAGTGGTCGGGGCGTAGTACGTGTTGTCGCTGGTAGTGGCAGTCTCCGGTTCGACGACAATCATTGTCCAGAACTGCAGAGAGGGTAAGGTGAGGGTAATCGTGCCGGTCGACGAGGTGTAGCGATAGTCCATGATCTCCTGCATGGCACCGCCGCAATAGTCGGGCGAAGCGACCCATATGCGACGCACTTTTCCCATTCCTGTCATGCCGGTCAGTTTGATGGAAAGTGCTTCGAAACGTTTCGGCCAAGGTCGCGTGGCTTGATTATCGTGCCAACATAGTAAATAATTATTGTCCGAAACGCTGGCTCCGTCCTCGTGTGTGAAGTTGAGCAGATGGATAACTTGCCTGCCGTTCACTTCTCTGGCGAGCATCGTCACTTGATTCGCTACCGGTTCCCACGTGTTAATCGTCACGTCGGAGCATGTCGCCTTGACGTTTGTCCGTTCTGTCCATTCGTCGCGCAGCAGATTCTCGTAGGCCGTGAGGAAGTCGTAGTAGCGCGTCATCCAGTCCTCCAGTTGGCTATGCCACTTCATGCCATCGTAAGGGAAGTACTCGCGGCAAAGCATGTGATCGCCCCCAAGTTCCAAATGAGACCCGCCAAGCGCGAACATCACGGCATCTGCCATGACGATGCCAGGCGTATTGAAGTTCTTGCCGTCCGTGGTGTAGTTCATATAGGCGGCAAGTACAGAACGCAAGGTTGGGCTTTGACTGCGGTTCTCGTCAATGACATTCTTGATGTTCGAGAAGCGTCCTTCTCCACTTGACAGGCTGTTGCCTGCGTGGTTCCCCCACATTTCGTTGTAGAGGAAGTCCACTTTGCCCGTCCCCGCTATCTGCGATGCGCCCCATCCCGAGACAGCATTCATGATGAGCCGCTTTTCGGGATGCCGGTTCTTCATGTAATTGATGAAGGTGGCAAATCCGTTTCGAAGATTGACGCTGTTCCCGTCGTAATCGTAGACATTGCCTCGCGAGCCGAGCTGGTCAATTTGGTAGCCGTCGAAGTCAAGGAAGCTGTAAACCTCGTCGTTGCGTTCTGCCAAATACGCCAACCAATCCTCGTTTGCAGGATTAACCAGATAGATGTCGCTTTTCCAACTGTCTGGCAAGTCGTGCTTGTCCTTTGTCGTGTGGTTTTGGTCCTTGTAGATGAACCATTCGGGCTGCACGCCTCGTTCCTGCCACCCGTCGAGGACACCGAAGCAAAGGTTGTAGAAGATGCTTTTCATGCCTCGGTCGTGCTGAGCACGGATGTAGTTCTTGATGGCGGAAGTGTAGATGGTTCGGTTTGCAATATCTTTGTAGCTTGTCCACAAGCCGTCTTGTCTGGTTCCGCCTAACGGCCAATCGTGGCAATAGTGCCAGTCCTGGAACTGCACACCATTGATGTGGCAGCGATTGAGCCATTTCATTTCTGTCTTTGTCTTGGAGGTCGTTTTGTCACTCCCGAATGTTGCCACAAAACCATAACGCGGGAATCGCGTCCAGTCGGAACTGACATCAATGGCAATCGTTGCATAGATGTTGTCGCGATTGTCCTCGGGAAGATAGACCTCTGCCAAGTATCCTCGGAAGTCCTCGGGTGGAGTCGTCCATGTCCATGTGCGTGCTGAAAGCAACGTATCGGCAATGATGTCGCCAAGGAAACGGTAGCGTACGCGCATTCCGGAAGGCAAAGTGCCGGTCATGCTTAAGGTAACTGTTTCTCCGGGACTGTAGCAACATTTGTCGGTTTCAATGGTGTTCCGGAGTTTTGGCAACTTTATTGTGGCTCCTGAAGCCAGCATGGGGGTGACGGTTCGCGGTGTTGCCGATTTCTTGTAGGGTTTGCTGTGCAGCACCATCGTGCCCGAAGCGAGTGTAAGCAAGCCGCTATATGTGCCTGCATCGGGTGCATCTTCGTGCAATGCATAGTCGTTCTTGTCTGAAAATGACGCACTCACAGCAGTTCCGATGGGGTAGAGGCAGAGCGGATAAAGGCGATTCTTTGGCAGATTCCCGCTCGCATCGGCAACCTGTATCTCCTTCTTTTCTGTATCAACCTGCACGATGCATCGACCGATGTTGTCAATCCGATATTTGTAATCCCCACTTGTGTGCAGGGCAATGCGCTGTATGCCTTTAGAGAGAAGGGCGTTGGTTGTGGAAGGTCCCCAATGGTTGCCCCAATCGGAAGCCTCAGTCATGAACTTCAACTCGCCACCATGAAAGAGGTAGCCTTCCCATGTATAGACACCGCTGCTTTGCTCCGTCATTGGTTGGCGAGTCCAACCTGTATTGATGGCGGAACCTACGATGTAGAGCGATGCGCGAGCCGACATTGCCCAGACAAATATCAGTAGGGTGAGTGCGGAATATGGGAAGCGAGTCATATAAATATAATAAGGTATCGTTCTGCAAAGATATGCTTTTTTAGGGAAACAAAGAAAAATAGTGATAAAGTTTCTGCTGTGTTTCTTGTTTCGTATGTCAAAACGCACTATCTTTGCAGGAGAAAAACCTAAAAACTATGGCTAATTATATTAAACAAAGCCTCGAAGAGGGCGAAACTATCATCTTCAAAGGACGACTTCATTGGTCGTACATCTTCAGATACCTGTTATTTTCTCTCCTTTTTACCATTTGTGGCATAGTCTCCATTGCGTTGGCTTACTACAAATATCCTGAGCATCAGACAAAGCTCTTCTATGCCGGCATTGCTTTGCTGGTACTGGCTTTCTTCATCTGGATTATCGGTCGAATTGTCCGTACCCGTAGCGAGTTTGCCGTTACAGACACCCGTTTTGTGCAGAAAGACGGCATCTTCAACATCAAGATGACTGAGATTCCGCTTGCCCGCATCGAGACCGTGAATTTCTATCAGTCTTTGTGGCAAAGGTTTCTCGGAACTGGTTGTGTGGAGATGGTAGGCAGTGGTGGTACTTCGCATCAAGTGCATTGCATCGAGCAACCCATGAAAGTGCGCAAAATCATTTGTGCTTCCATCAAGAAACCTCAGAGCAATCAACAACTTAATCAGGGCAATCTGAACGCACAGAATACCGATAATACTCAGAATAATGAATCAACAAGTATCTGAACAACGCATCGCATTTGTCGATTGGATACGCGTCATCGCTTGCTTTATGGTAATGCTGGTGCACGCCAGCGAGAATTTCTATGGCGCCGACAACAGCGGCTTGGCTGGCAATATGTCGATGCTTGCCAACGAAAGCAATCGCTTTTGGGTGGCTTTTTATGATGGTGGAGTAGGTCGTACGGCAGTTCCTCTCTTCATGACAATCAGCGCTTTCCTGCTGATTCCCTTAAAGCCGGGCATGAGCATGACAGAGTTCTACCGTCGCCGAATGCTTAGAATATTACCGCCGATGCTTGTCTTTATGCTTCTTTACTGCTTTTTGCCTTTGGCATGGGGTGGTATGACATGGGAGACATCTTGGTCGGACTTTTGTCGCTTGCCGTGGAATTTCCCGTCGATGGCAGGCCATCTTTGGTTCATGTATCCTTTGATCAGTCTCTATATCATCATGCCTGTCGTTTCTCCTTGGCTTGAGAAGGCTTCGGCAAAAGATGAGCGCATTTTCCTCTACCTCTTTGCTTTCTCCACATTGATGCCTTGGTTCCATCGTTTTGTCAGCGATGAGTTGTGGGGCGAATGCTTCTGGAACGGCTTCCATATGCTTTGGTACTGCTCGGGTTATCTTGGATATCTCGTTTTGGCACACTATATCCGATACCATTTGGAATGGAGCGACAAGCGACGCATTAGTATCGGCCTGGTATGCTTCCTCGTTGGAGCCGCTTTCACGGCTTGGAGTTTCTGGCTGAAAGGTGTGCCTGGAGTCGCCATCGAAACGCCGATGTTGGAGTGGAGCTGGGAGTTCTGCACCTTCAATGTGCTGTTGGCAACTTTCGGACTTTTCCTGATGTTCTCTGCCATCCACAAGCCTGCGCCGAAACTCATCACATCGGTTGCCAAGCTTAGCTTCGGCATGTACTTGATGCACATGTTCTTCTTGGCTCCGATTGCAGTTTATTTCGTAAACGGAAATCAAGCAGAACCTCTGATTCCCGTTTGGGCTGCCATTCCCGTCATAGCGGTATTGAGTTTCATTTGCTGTACCATCACGACAAAGCTCATTTCCCTCCTGCCCGGCAGCAAATGGATAGTCGGGTAAACGAGGTGTGTTAAGATACGAAATTACCCCTGTTAAGTCTGCAAACTTAACAGGGGTAATTTGTTAATTAAACGTGTGTTGTTGCCCGACTTTACCAGATATCTTCAGGCTTTTCGGGATTGTCGTAAATTTCCTTTGCGCAGTATTCGATGAAGTCCATATAGAACTCCTTTCGGTCGGAATCGAGCACAGACTTGAGTTTGATGTAGTATGTCTCGTTGGGATCGAGTGTCTGACGAACGAAGATGTGACGGATGTTCTCGCGGTCGTTCCAGTCGCGCTCGGTGCCGTCGTTTGAGTTGATGGACTTCGGGCCCTTCATGTAGCCGTTGTTGCGCATCTTCTTGTCGATTTCAGCGCAGTAGTCTTCGTCGTCGGTGTCACGTTCCCAACCCACTTTTCTTGCGTCCAACTCGTTTCGGCAGTCCATCGTCAAGTCCATGGGAATGCCTGCAACGGGGAGTTTGTCCGGGTCGGAACCGAAGTAGATCTGAGCCACGCCACGATTGCCGTTAGCAAGAACCTTGTATCGGACCTCGTATGTTCCGCGGCGCGGTACTGGAGGCAGCTTGAACATCACCTCGAAGCGGCCCACAGCCTTCATCTCGTCGCGATGCAGGTTGCACCAGTCATCGTTCCATGCATTGTAGTAGACGAAGTTCATGTCGGCGTTCTGCTGCATGTTTTCGAAGTAGTTGTAGGTACGGATGGAATTCGGGATGTAGACGTGCTTGTAGCGTTCTTCGGAAGCCTTTTTGAGTCGGATGTCGTTGTTCATGGCTTCGGGGAAGAGACTCATGCCGTCGAAGCGAATACGGTTCTTCTGAAAGTTGTCGCGCGTCTTGTCGTTATATGAGATGGGTGCGCTGATGGGATAGATGTTGCAGTTTACCATATCGTTGAGAACCGCCAGGGAAGAGTTTGTCTCCACACGGCTTCCCACCTTGTCCGGGTCGCAGCCAATCTCGACTCCAGTGCCGTGACGGCTGTTGTCCGTGATGGGGAATCGGTTGATCCAAATGCCGTTGCTGGCACCGCTTTCGGTCAGTTTGAAGAGGCGACGCTTGCCCAAAGTGGTGTAGAACTCGTACACGGGAATGGAGTAGGCTTCGGGCCTGCTCAGGTTATAGCCATACTCGTTGATGTGGAAGACGAGTTTTCCCTTCGGAATCTTCATGGGCAAGATGTGATAGGTGATCCACTGATAGAGCAGGTTGTCTTCGCTCGCATAGTTTTCGTTGGTAGTGAAGACGTCGTCATCGCTGTATTGGTGGTTGTCCAGAATCCATTGTGTGAGCTTCTTGAGTAGGTCGGGATCGGCAGGGTCGATGCCTTCGCTGCGCCAGAAATCGTCGGTTTCGGCAAAGATGGTAAAGCCATATAGGCGGTGCTTGGGAGCATAGCCGATTTCGCCTTCTGCAAAGCCGTAGCTCGTCATGCCTACCAAGTCGGGAATCATGCCTGTCTGGTAGAGTTCCTCGTATTTCTCGTCGCGCACAGCCCTGAGCGTGTCGAACAGACCGCAAGCCTGGATGACGCGGAAGCAAGCGTAGAAGCCTTCCCTCTTCTCGTCGAGGCATTGCTGGATGTAGCTGGCAGCTGTGACGTCCTTTGGAGCGATGACTTTCTCCATTTGGTGGATGACGCCGTTGATGGACAGGATGTCGCGTTCCTTGACGCTGATGGGACAGTCGTCGTTGATGTATATGCTGTCGGGCTGGTTGGCAGGTTTCCTGACGGAAAGTTTCTTGTCGTTGAGGGTGCCGAGGATGAATTCGTCCTTGTCGTTGGGGAAGTCGTGGGTCTGGAAGAAGGCATCCGTTTCGTCTCCGCCATCGATGATGCTGTTATAGACAATGACTTTGCGGATGGAGTCCAGCTTGTGCTCGTTCGGGAATGCGTCCCAAGAAGGTTCCGTGATGAGCCCTTCTTCGGTGAGGTCTTCCAGATACTTTTGGATGGCTTCGTTGTTAGGGGCGAAGACTGTGTAGACACCTCGTGCGCTCAGTAGCTGGCTTACCTTCGAGTCGCTGAGTTTACTGATGTTCACTTGTCGCAGGATGTCGACATAGCTGCTGTATGCCGGGTGCTTCTCCAGATAGCTCATGATGGTCTCTTCCTTGAAGACGTAACGAGCTGAAGTGTCGATGTTTTCTGTACAATTCCACAAGCATACGATGCATACAATTGCAAGGAGCGGTTTGAATGTTTTTGTAAGATGTGTCATGTGTTGTTTTTCCTATATTTGCCAACAAAGTTAACATATTTTTCAATACAAAGCAACTTTTTTGTAGTATTTCTTTTGCATTTTGATTGTATAATTGTAACTTTGTCGCAAAATGATATGAACAACATACTAATTTATTAATCATGAAGAAGAATCTTTTCCTTTGTCTTGCACTGGTTGTTGCAGGATTCTGCCTGACTTCTTGCGAAAACAAAACTGCAGGCAACGCTGAGGCTTCCGAAGGTCTCACTCTCTCCGGTCTTAACCCCGCTGACTTTGCCAGCGATTCTACGGGTCTCTATGTCATTTCCAACAAGAACGGCATGGAAGTTTGCTTCACTAATTTCGGTGGCCGTATCGTCAGCATTATGGTTCCCGACAAGGACGGCAACATGACGGATGTTTGCCTCGGTCACGACAACATTGCCGACTACGAGAAGTATGGCGCGGAAGGCTGCAACTTCGGAGCCCTCATCGGCCGTTACGGCAACCGCATCGCGAAGGGCCAGTTCACACTTGATGGCGAGAGCTACCAGCTTCCCATCAACAACGGTCCCAACAGCTTGCATGGAGGTGGCCCGATTGCTTTCCACAACCGCATTTGGACGGCCGAGCCTCTCGACGACCGCAGCATCGCGTTCAGCACGAGCAGCGCAGATGGCGAGGATGGCTATCCCGGCAACATCAACGTCATCGTAACCTACGTTGTTACCGACGACAACGCTTTGCAAATCAACTACTTCGCCACAACGGACAAGGCAACTGTCCTGAACCTCACCAACCACTGCTACTTCAACCTCAGCGGCGACGGCTCGAAGGATTGCCTCGACGAAGTGTTGACGCTCGACGCCGACAAGTTCACGGCTGTTGATGCCGACGTTGCAGTTACGGGCGAAGTGCTCGACGTGGAAGGCACCCCGTTCGACTTCCGCACTCCCACAGTTATTGGTGACCGCATCGACGACGAGACGAGCGAACAGATTGTGAACGGTCACGGCTACGACCACAACTGGATTCTCAACAATCCCGGCGACATCAAGAAGGCTTTCGCCACACTCTATGACCCGAACAGCGGCATTGTGATGGAGATGTTTACCGACCAGCCCGGCGTGCAGTTCTATGCAGGCAACTTCCTGGACGGCAGTTTCGTAGGCAAGAAGGGTGTGAAGTATCCTCGTCGCAGCGCATTCTGCTTCGAGACGCAGCACTATCCCGACAGCCCCAACCATCCTGAATGGCCCAGCACGACCCTTCGTCCCGGCGAGGAGTACCTGACTACCACCATCTACAAGTTCAGCACGAAGTAAAAGAGTAATTGTTGATATAGTAAAAATCGGCGGGTTTGGCATGACAGTCAGGCTCGCCGCTTTGTTTTCATAATATATCAGTGTGTCTTTTTAAGCAATGTTTAATTTGCTTAAATGCTTAA
>CACZBC010000074.1 GCA_902779315.1 uncultured Bacteroidales bacterium
AGGCGGCAGTCCGGTTGGGTTCATCATGAAGCACGAACAGCTCTCCTACCCCGATGCACTACGTTACTTGGCAAAGAAGTACGGCATTAAGATTGAGGAAAAGGAGCTGACGCAGGAAGAGATTCAGTCTCGTGGCGACCGCGAGAGCATGTTCATCCTCAACGAATGGGCGCGCGACTGGTTCAAAAAGCAGCTCTGGGAGACTCAGGACGGCAAAGCAATCGGTCTGGCTTACTTCCGTAATCGAGGCTTCAGGGACGACATCTTGGAGAAGTTCCAGGTGGGTTATTGCCCGAACAGCAAGAAGGTTTCCCTCTCTGGGGACGCCTTGAAGGAAGGCTATCAGGAGCGCTACCTCGTGAACAACCAGAACGAGATGGAGCCGCGACTGAGTGTGGGAACTGGCCTCAGCTTGAAGCGCGAAGATGGAAGTCTGCGTGACCGTTTCTTCGGACGCGTGATGTGGCCCATCTTTACGGCAAGCGGTCGTGTGGCAGGCTTTGGAGGTCGCGTGCTCGATGCAGCCACGAAGGGTGTCGCCATCAAGTATCAGAACTCGCCCGAAAGCATCATTTATAGTAAAAGGAAGGAGCTCTTCGGTCTCTTCCAAGCGCGCCAAGCCATCCGAAAGGCAGACCTCTGCTATCTTGTGGAAGGTTACACGGATGTAATGGCGATGCATCAGCAGGGAATCGAGAATGTTGTATCGTCCTCTGGAACTGCCCTCACGGCCGAGCAGATTCACCTCATTCACCGCATTACCAATAATATTACAGTCATCTTCGACGGCGACAGTGCCGGCATAAAAGCGAGTGAGCGCGGCATAGATATGTTGCTCTCGCAGGGAATGAACGTCAAACTGCTCCTTTTGCCCGATGGAGAAGATCCTGACAGCTTTGCCCAGAAGCACAATGCAACTGAATATCAGCAGTATCTGCAAGAGAATCAGGTTGATTTCATCACGTTCAAAGCCTCGCATGCTTTGGATGGCAAGAAGGATGAGCCTGATGCAGAGGAGCGACTCATCCATAATGTGGCCGAGAGTATCGCAATCATCCCAGACGAGATAAAGCGCACACTTTATATTCGGTATGCATCTATGCAACTGAATATGCCCGAGCGCCTTATTGAAAGAGCTGTAAACGCACAACGGGATAAAAATCAAGCCAATAGCCAAGAAAGAAGAGAAAACACGAAAGTCTCAACTTTAGCTCAAGGTGGAATAAAAGGCATTGAAGCATCAATCACTCAAATGATTATCCGTCACGGCGAGAAAGTGATGTGCTATATTGAGGACAACAATGGTAAAGAAGTGCCTTTGACCGTAGCCGAATACATTTCCCTAAGCCTCAAAGACGACGACATCCAGCTGCAGACGCCCATTTACAGGCAGATATTGGAAGAGGCTGTGGAACATTCGCATACGCCAAGCTTCCATGCCGAGCAGTATTTCATCAGTCATCCTGAGGAAGATGTTCGTAATCTTGCACTTGAATTAGGCCCTGATATCGTTGCTCTGAGCAAATTGTTCGAAACGCCCAACACGACGGCTCTCCCCGCTCAGGAAGAAACGATGGAAGCCGCTTCCGAAGAACGACTCGAGGAGGTTGTGCCCAACCTGATTGCCAGCTACAAGCTCAGCGTTGTGCAAAAGTCCCTGCAGGACATCATCGAGCAGATGAAGCGGCCAGAAGCGAAGGAGGACAAGGACAATTACCGCCAGCTTCTGAAAGAGTTCAACGAGAAATCCAAACTCGTCAAGGAACTCGCCAAAATGTGTGGCGCCCGAGTAGTACTCAAGTGACGATTCCCAACGACTAACGTGACGATTGCAAACGTGGCACTAGTAAATTGCAAACGTCACACTAGTAAATCGCAAACGTGGCACTATACGTTTGCATTTTAACTACGCCAAGTTTTCAACAAGACTACAGCCTGGTTTTCTTGATGTCGAAGAGATAGGAGACTTTTGCTGTGATAGTGCCGTTAGCACTACGGGCAAAGGGGTCTTTCTTCGAGTTTTTGAACATATCGCTCAAAGCATAGAAGTAACGGCCTTCGACAATGAAATGGTGCCCTTTCTTTGTGCTGATATCCATTCCAAGTCCGCCAGTAATGCCGTACTCAAACTTCTTCTGCACATTCAGTTCGTGCTGGTTCTTGAGCCCATCCAGTTGGCGAGGGATGAAGCCGGAGCCGTCGCCAGTCGTCTTCTCTGTCTCGCCTATGCAGAAACCCAGTTGAGGGCCGACAACAAGGAAACCCTTCACGCCTCCCCTCTCACGGCCAAAGCCCAGATTCGCCAACAAAGGAACCTGAACGTAGTGAACTGTGCGCTGATACAGGTTGTCGCCTGTGTCCGTATTCTCCTTCCAACCAGCTTGCGAATAATTCACCTCTCCCTGAATGGCACAAAGCATCTTGAAGTACTTCTCGCAAGTATATCGAGCCGTAAAGCCCATCACCATACCGCTCTTGAAACTCTGCTTGACAGAGGGTTTGAACATGACTTTGTTCATGACAAAGCCGCCATTCACGCCCACAGCGAGGTCTGTGCGAGGCTCACCGACTTGAGCGTAAACACTCAACAGACAACAGACAACGGACAACAGAAGGAGGGCGAGGCGTTTCATCGGATAAGCTCAATCTTATTATCTGGGGTGAAATGAATGAACTGGACGAAGCTATTGGAGAAGCTCAAGCCCGAAGCATTACGCTCGAAGCGGAACCAGTTCTGATAAGGCTCCTGTCGGATGCTGCCCTGCATTTGCTCGAAAGTATCGCCAAGACTGCTGAGCCCACCAAGGAAGTAGCATCCCAAGTCGTAACCCAAGGCTGCATAGCGGGGGCTTTCCTTAATAATATAAGCGCGGAAGTTCTTGGCATAAGTGCGCTCGAAGCGCTTAACCCTATTGTCCAAAGCATTATAGTAGTAAGGACTGATGATATAGGTGTCGAAGGCAAAGAAGTTGTCGAGAAGCGCATCCTGCTCATCTTGCCATTCAGGATAACCCAACAAGGAAATACGATACTGAGAATGCTTCTGGCGGAATTCCTTGAGGTGCGACAGAAGCGTGTTCACGCTGGCTGTGCTGCTATTGTCGAGAACAATCACATTGTCGCGGAACTGATTGAACGCAGACTCGTAAGCGAAATCATCTCCGGCAAGCTCGAATGTTCTGGGAGTACCTGTTCGTTGAGCCAAAGCCGCAGCAAGCGACTCCGTGAGGGCTCTGCCTTTGTTGTCAGGATTGCCGCTATGAGCGATAACATAGTTCTTGTCGGGATAATAGCTCATCAACTTCTTCACAGCAGCTTCATAGTGAATCGAGTTGGGAGCAGTTGCGTTATAGACAAGCGGATAGTCCTGCAGAACTTGTCCGCTATAGAAAGGCAAAACAAGGCGTATGCCCCGTTCCTTGCAAGCTTCTGCAACAGGC
This sequence comes from uncultured Bacteroidales bacterium, assembly GCA_902779315.1. GTDB lineage: Bacteria > Bacteroidota > Bacteroidia > Bacteroidales > Bacteroidaceae > Physcousia. The sequence goes on from CACZBC010000074.1 coordinate 3,441, forward strand.
TGTATCTGAGTGGCTTGAGCAGGCCCGAACAGGACATCCAACTCACTGAGCTGAGGGAGCAAAGCCTCAACCTGAGCCGTCGTAGAGCCACAATCCCAAGCATGAATATCAAGATTGACGCCACTCTTGCGAACACTGTCTGCAGCCATCAGCAAGCCTCGATAGAACTCCACCATCTTCTTGTCGCTGAGAGGAAGCATCACACCAACCTTCAGGTCGGAGATGACAGTTCGAATCACACGCAAAGGCTTCTCCGGAACTTCGCTGACAGGAACGAAATCCATCTGCTTAGGCTTCTTCGGAATAATCAACAAAGTGCCCTTCTTCAGCTTATTACTCTTGACATCGGGATTCGCTGCCTGAAGTTCCATTATGGATACACCATAGCTGGAAGCAACACTTTCCCAAGTCTCGCCCTTAACAACGGAATGCATGTTGTCGAGCGTCGAAAGTATGCCCTGACCGAATAAAACCATCGGACAAAGACAATAAAAGAGTATCAAAATACGTTTCATCTATGCAAAGGTAACACTTTTTATTACCCTTTCAACTATTTTAAGACAGAAAATACACAGATTATCGTGCTTTTTTCCTAATTTTGCAGAAATTATGTATCAGATGAAGCGTATTTTATTCATATTCCTCACTCTTTTGCCACTTCTTGCATGGGCACAGATACCCACCGTTGATCCCGTCGGTACCTACACCTTGATTGATGAAGACGGCGAAGAGGAAACTGGCGACGTGAACACACAGACACTCAGTATGCCCTTTCACGTCGTATTTACCGCCAACCCAACCATTCCAGAAGGCTACAAGAGCCAAGTTTGGTACGAATGGAAGATGTGGAAATCGAACGAGCCCGAAACTATCATTGTTCGCCGCAACGACGAGACCTTCGAATACGACATCAACGTAAGTGGCAGCTATGTAGTTCAACTCAAGGCCATATTCTATGGAGAAGAAGGCGTGGAGAACTATGAGTTCCCGCAGGAAGGAGAAGATGCCAAGTACATCACCTTCACTCTGAGCGAAAGTAAGCTGGAGTTCCCAAACGCTATCTCTCCAGGTTGCAGTATAGGTCAAAACGATGAACTCAAACCCAAAGATGGCTACAAAGGCATTGTCGACTTTCATGCGGTCGTCTTCAATCGCTGGGGAAAGAAACTCTATTCGTGGGATGATGTGCACGGTTCATGGGATGGAAAGTACAACGGCAAGATTGTGAAGGACGGTGTCTACTTCCTTCATGTCTCAGCCAAGGGGAGCGACGGCATAAACTACAGCATCAAGAAGGCCATCAACGTCATTACAGGATACAACGATGCCGAAAACGGAGGCAGTAGCACAGGCGGTGACGAGTGAACAGAAGATTTGCGTGGAAGGTGCTCGCGTTCACAACCTCAAGAATGTCGATGTCGAGTTGCCTCGCAACAGTCTTACTGTCTTTACAGGCCTAAGCGGAAGCGGCAAGTCGTCTCTCGCCTTTGATACCATTTATGCAGAAGGCCAACGTCGCTATATCGAGACCTTCAGCGCTTATGCACGCAACTTCTTGGGCAATATGGAACGGCCTGATGTCGATAAGATAACGGGGCTCAGTCCTGTCATCAGCATCGAGCAGAAGACGACGAACAAGAACCCCAGAAGCACAGTCGGCACAACAACTGAGATTTACGACTTCCTTCGTTTGCTTTATGCAAGGACAGCCGAAGCATATTCCTATGTTAGCGGCGAAAAGATGGTACGCTACACAGAAGAGCAGATAATTGATTTGCTCCTGAACGAATACTTGGGTAAACGCATCATCCTGCTTGCTCCGCTCATCAAGAACCGCAAGGGACACTACAAAGAGCTCTTCGAAACGATTCGCCGAAAAGGTTATCTCTATGCCCGAATTGACGGAGAGATGCAGGAACTCCTGCCTGGCATGAAGCTCGACCGCTATCGCAATCATAGCATAGAAGTTGTGATTGACCGCCTTCAAGTTCAAGACAAAGACGACAAACGTTTGGTCCAAAGCGTCGCGATTGCCATGAAGCAAGGCGAAGGCGAGATGCTCGTCTGCAATATGGACACGAACGAAGTTCGCCATTACAGCAAGCACTTGATGTGTCCCACGAGTGGCATCTCCTATCATGACCCTGCGCCCCACGACTTCTCGTTCAACAGTCCTCAGGGTGCTTGCCCTCGTTGCAAAGGTTTGGGTTTCGTACATATCATCGACCGCAACAAAGTCATCCCAGATCCAACTCTTTCGCTTCGAGATGGAGGCTTCGCGCCACTTGGCAAAGCCAAGCAAGCCATGATTTTCTGGCAAGTGGAGACTGTGCTCGAAGAGTATGGATGTACGATTGATACGCCGCTTGGCGAGGTTCCAGACGAAGCGATTGACGAGATTCTGGAAGGCAGTCCTGAGCGGCTTCGAATTCCTGCCAGCAAGACAAAGACTACGAACGATGTTTATACGGAGTTCAATGGTTTGGTCAAATACATTGAGCAAATGAAGGATGCGGACGTCGGAGTTGCCGCCCAGAAATGGGCCGATCAGTTCAACGGCGTTTGTGAATGTCCTGAATGTCGAGGTCAAAGGTTGAAGAAGGAGTCGTTGCACTTCCTGCTCGACGGCAAGAACATAGCCGAAGTCTCTGCCCTCGAACTCAATCAACTCTACGAATGGCTGGAACAGCTCGACAAGAACATAAGTGAAAGACAACGCGCCATTGCCGCAGAAATCATTAAGGAGATAAAGACGCGACTCAAGTTCTTGCTTGATGTGGGACTCGACTACCTGTCCCTTTCGCGTCCTTCGATGAGTCTTTCTGGCGGCGAGAGTCAGCGTATTCGCCTTGCAACCCAGATTGGAAGCCAGCTTGTGGGCGTTCTCTACATACTGGACGAACCCAGTATCGGCCTTCATCAACGCGACAATATCAAGCTCATCCATTCCCTCCAGGCACTTCGAGATGCAGGCAACACTGTGCTTGTAGTGGAGCATGACCGCGAGATGATGGAGAATGCCGACTACATCGTCGATATAGGACCTTTGGCAGGAAGACGAGGAGGCGAAGTCGTCTTCCAAGGAACCTACAAGGATATGCTGAAGAAGGACACGCTGACGAGCAAATATCTGAAGAACGAACTGACGATTGACCCACCCTCGGAATACAGAAAAGGAAACGGGCTTTCGCTGACCATCAAAGGTGCGAGCGGGCACAACCTGAAGAATATCGACGTCAACATCCCGCTTGGAAAGCTGATTTGCATAACTGGAGTGAGTGGAAGCGGCAAGAGTTCGCTCATCAGCGAAACGCTTTACCCCATCCTGAGCAAGCATTTCTACCGTTCCTTGACAGAGCCTTTGCCCTACTCTTCCATTGAAGGATTGGAAAACATCGACAAAGTGATTGATGTTGACCAAAGTCCTCTTGGGCGCACACCACGCTCAAATCCAGCGACTTACACAGATGTCTTTACGGATATTCGCAAGCTTTTCGTGGAACTTCCCGAGGCAAGGATCCGAGGATATAAGCCTGGACGATTCTCTTTCAACGTGAAAGGCGGCCGTTGTGAAACTTGTGGCGGAAACGGTTATCGCACCATCGAAATGAACTTCCTGCCTAACGTATTCGTTCCTTGCGAGGAATGCAGGGGAAAGCGATACAACAGAGAGACGCTCGAGGTTCGCTTTAGGGGCAAAAGCATAGCGGATGTGCTGGATATGACTATCAACCAGGCAGTGGAGTTCTTTGTTAATCAGCCCACAATTCTCAGCAAAATCAAGGTCTTGCAGGAAGTCGGACTGGGATACATCAAACTCGGCCAGCCCAGCAACACCCTTTCTGGAGGCGAGAGTCAGCGCGTCAAACTGGCTGCCGAACTAGCCCGAAAAGATACAGGACGAACACTCTACATTCTGGACGAACCCACTACAGGACTCCATTTCGAAGACATTCGCGTCCTTCTTGGCGTGCTTGGAAAACTTGTGGACAAGGGCAACACGATTATCGTGATTGAGCACAATCCCGACATTATCCGTTCTGCAGACTGGATTATCGAGATGGGACCTGGTGGAGGACGCAATGGCGGAGAGGTGCTTTACTGCGGAACTCCAAAAGAATCGCTGCTGGAATGAAACGCTACACCTTATTTATATTAGCACTTTTGGCTTTCGTTTTTGTTCGGGCTCAGAACAAAGACTTGGAACGTCTGCTTCAGAAACAGAGGAGCAATCCTGCGATAGAATACGTGAACCTGCTGGAAACCGGTCCTGAAGCCGAGAATGTGAAAGTGGCCGAGACTTTGGATTTCGACGATTCGCTCTATCTTGTCCGCCATTTTGTCGAGGAATACAAGCAGATAAAGGGGTTCAAGAAACTGAAGCCAAGCAAGGTGCTTAGCATAGATGGGAATTTCTTCATGAAGATGGCCCTGAACAAAGCTATCGCTATCCGACTCTGGGAAGACGAAAACGGCTATAAAGACGCGATTATAGAATTCGACGGATGCAAGTATCTCGTCATCCATCTAGGCGGTTTCTACAAGGTGGAGGAAATAGCGAAATACATTGGCATTACAGGTGCTCACTAGCCTTCCGTCGAACCAAGTGTGCCACGATGGCAATCGTATAGTGTTACGTTTGCAATTTAATAGTGTTATGTTCGCGATTTACTAGTGTGACGTTTGCAATTTACTAACGTGAAGTTTGCAATTTACTAACGTGAAGTTTGCAATTTACTAACGTGAAGTTTGCGATTGTCAAATGTGTCGTTTTCAGTTTTTCCTTTCCTAAATGAAAGAAATACCATTTTTTCTTTTGTTTTTAGATTAGTTCTTCGTATTTTTGCAAAAAGATTAGTTTGGCACAGCATTTGTAGAACAAAGACGGACAACCATAATAAGTATATGACTACGAACTTTTCACCAGATACGTTCAACATATTGAACTTCAGCAAGGAAGAGGCCAGCCGACTGCATTGTGGCAGCGTTTCTCCGCTGCATTTGCTGCTCGGAATCATCCGACATACTGACAACAAAGCCAGTCAGCTCTTGGCATATTACCTGCCAG
>CACZBC010000075.1 GCA_902779315.1 uncultured Bacteroidales bacterium
GTAAATTGGCAATTATTTTCACACGAAAATGAAAGTTTTTTTCTATGGGGCAGTAAGGCGGAAAAGCGGAAAGGAGGAAAGTAGACATTAAGGTGTTTCAGGGGTGGCGGATAAAGCGGAAAGTGGACTTTTCTTAGTAAAAGTTTATTATTATTTATATATATTATTATATATATATTTATAATTATATTACGGTATATATTACTTATTATATACCTTAATTATACCTGCTTTTACTGCTTCAAAATGTATTAATGTCTACTTTCCTCCTTTCCGCTTTTCCTCTTTCTCACTTTCTGGTGGGAGATGCTTGGGGATAGAAAGTATTCCGTAACTTTACGAAAGAAGTCCCAGAAATTGCCTCTCTGCTTTGCGGCGAAGAGGCTCTTGTCTTATTTCATTGTACCGAGGATTGAGGCTACTTGTTCCGGGCTTGCGCCAAGGCCGATAGCTGTCTTGCAGTCCTGCTGAGCCAGTTTCCGTTTCTTCATGGCCAAATAGAGCGAGGCGCGACTGAGGTAGCATTCTGGATTGTCCGGCTCCAGTTCCAGCGCCATGTTGATGTCCTTCTTGGCCTTCTCGTATTCCTTTCTCTCGACATAAAAACCACATCGGGCCAAGTAGTGTTTGGCATGATTGGGGTAGAACTGGATCAAGGCGTCGAGCAGCTCCATAGCTTCGCGAGGACGCCCGTCCCTGCTGCTCAGGACGGCCAATCCGAGCCGAGCGTCTTCGTGCATGGGATTGAGCTCGAGCAGGCGCTTATAGTCGGCCCTAGCCTCTTTGTAACGCCTGTTCTTCGAGTGGATGAAGGCGCGATAGAACAGAGCCTCCTCATTGTCGGGCTCCAACTCCAAAGCCTTGTTGTAGTCGAAAAGCGCACGCTCCTCATTGTTCATCCCCCAATAGAGACTTGCCCGATTGAGGAAGAGGTCTGTCGAAGTAGGGGAGAGCCCAATGCCTTTTTCGTAAGCTTCGAGTGCCTTGTCGTTTTCGCCGCGACGCTGATAGATGCCGCCTAAGTACTGATACAGGATGGCATTCGACTTCTTCATTGGATCGAGCCGAATGGTTTGCTCTATCATTCCCTTGGCTTTATCCAACGAATCTGTAGCCAGAGCTTCGATAATTTGCTTGACACCAAGCTCATAGAGGCTTTGAGCCTTTATGGACAACGGACAACAGACAACAGACAACAGAAAGAGGACAACAGACAACAGAAAGAGGACAACGGACAACTGATGACGGACAACAGACAACAGACAACGGAAAGAGGACAATAGACCTCCGCGAAGCGCCTGAGCAACTGGAGCGCAAGAACGGACAATAAACATAACGATATCTTATGCTTCTTTTTTGTTCTTTAAATATAGAGTCAAATTATAAATTCCGCCTGAAAGTGAGAGTAGCTTGGTGACGAGGTCTTCTCTTTCGTTACTTGTGCAAAAATGAAAGTCCTCACATAAGTACAGCATACTTTTTACTTCAGAGCAACTTCCTCTGGCTATATTTAGAAAGTTTATGAACTTGCTGTCAGAACCCGATTCAAAGCCTTCTGCAATATTATTCATGATGGATACAGTGGCACGTTGTATCTGGTCACGGAAACCATAATCTCGACAGGAAGACATCATCTTGTAAATATCATTGGTGAAGACCCTGGCCTCCTGCCATATCCTCATGTTTTCGATACTCCTCTCTGCCATACCTATAGTCCGTAGTCTATAGTCCGTAGTCTGTTGTCTGTTGTCTGTTGTCTGTTGTCCTATCTTTCGATGGTTTGCTCGCGGTCCGGACCTACACTTACGATGGTGATAGGTGTTCCTGTAGCCTTCTCGATGTAGGCGATGTAGTCCTTGAGCTGCTGGGGGAACTGGCTTTCGCTTGTCATCTGTGTGAGGTCGGTTTGCCAGCCGGGCAGCGTTTCGTAGACAGCCTGCCAGCCTTCTGTGTCGTAAGGCATCTCTTCGGTCACTACGCCGTCTTTCTCGTACTTGGTGCAGACCTTGATCTCCTTGAAGCCGTCGAGCACATCGCTCTTCATCATGATGAGCTGAGTCACGCCATTTATCATGATGGCATAGCGCAGAGCCACGAGGTCGAGCCAGCCGCAACGACGGTTTCTGCCTGTCACAGCTCCGTATTCATGGCCGATTTCGCGTATCTTGTCGCCTGTCTCGTCGAAGAGCTCAACGGGGAACGGACCAGAACCGACGCGGGTAGAGTAGGCCTTGAAGATGCCGAACACTTCGCCGATACTGTTGGGAGCCACTCCAAGACCTGTGCAGACACCGCCGCTCACGGTATTGCTGGAGGAAACGAACGGATAGGTTCCGTGGTCAATGTCGAGCATTGTTCCCTGAGCGCCTTCTGCCAGCACCTTCTTGCCTTCCTGCAAGGCTTTGCCAAGCTCAATCTCCGTATCTGTGAGGGGGAATTGGCGCATATACTCGATGCCCTGCATCCACAGCTTCTCTTCCTCGGTGATATCGTAGTCGGTGTAGTTCAGGTCGCGCAGAATCTGTTCGTGTCGGGCCTTGAGCACCTTGTACTTTTCTTCGAAGTTCTCCAGGATGTCTCCAACCCGAATGCCGGTACGACTGGATTTCTCGCTATAAGTGGGACCGATTCCTTTGCCTGTCGTACCGACCTTGTTCTTGCCCTTGGCGGCTTCGTAAGCGCGGTCCAGGACGCGATGGGTTGGCAATATCAGATGAGCCCGCTTGCTGATGTGCAGACGGCTCTTGAGGTCGTAGCCAGCCTCTTCCAGCTCTTTTGCCTCCTGCATGAAGAGGTCGGGGGCAATCACACAGCCGTTGCCGATGATGTTGAGCTTCCCCTCGTCGAAGATGCCGCTTGGAATGCTGCGAAGCACAAACTTCTTGCCTTCGAAGATGATGGTATGTCCGGCGTTCGGACCACCTGCAAAGCGTGCTACTATATCGTATCTCGGAGTGAAGACGTCAACGACTTTCCCCTTTCCTTCGTCACCAAAAACAATGCCCAACAAGGCATCCACTTTACCTTTTCCCATTTTTATTTTTATCCAGTTTGAGTTTCTTTTGTTTTCTAGCTTCTTGTCTGTTCTTTGCCTGACAGTGCCGACAGATTCCGTACATGTAGAGCAGCTTGTCCTCGATGGCAAAATAGCGGACATGCAGGTTCGCTAGGGCGAGCTTTGCAGTTGATGTCGACACTTTCGTTATGGTGTTGCATTGGCGGCAGATGATGTAAGCCTTCGGATTGCTGTCGGTTCGCATCTCGTAGTGAGCCGCAGTGGCAAGAGAGTGCTTGATGGCCAATCCTGCATCGACAAACAGTTCCATCGTGTTGAAGAGGGTGGCCCGACTCACCTGGAACGATGCGTGCTTCTTCATGATTCCTATCAGCTCGTCGATGGTGAAGATGCCGTCAGCAGACCCTGCCACACGAAGAATCTCATAGCGTTCAGGAGTCTTTCGCATGGCTTTCTCTTCGATATAGCGCGTCAATCTGTCGTGCAATGAAGCGAGAGGAGCTTGCTTCTTTTCCATAACCAAAGTGCAAAGATACGTAATTTATTTCGTATCTTCTACATTTTGCGTTTCTTTTTTTGCGTTGAATGCTTCTGTGAGTGCTTGAATGGCTTTTCTGAGGTGTAGATTCGCTTCGGCTGTCTTTTTTTTGTACCTGTTGAAGATTTGCTCTTCAGCACTCAGGTCTTCTCCTTTCATCAATAAATGGCGCAAACACAGGCACGCACAATTGGCTTGCAGGGCATTCCCTCTCTCAAGCCACACTTTGCATATTTCTTTGGCCTGCTTTGTTTTGGGGAGGAGTATCATCGCCAAGACTTGCGCTTCTTCTGCAGTAACCATTGTCTCGGCCCATGTGTCGGCGATTTCCAAAGTGAAGTCTTCTGGCGGCATCAGCATGATAGCCAGCAACTTAGCTTCGCGAATGTTTCGACTCCAAAGCTGGTTTGCAAGGACGGAATCATGGGGAAACTCGTTGGCTATGCTTTGAAGTCTGGGCAGCTCAACACCGAAGATGAGCTTGTACGGCATTCCTGCTTCGCGCATTCTGGCAGAGAGGATGCCATTCATGCTTGCCCGAAGTTCCTTCTTTATGTCGCGTTCCAGTTCTGTGACATTCATAATGTGCTGTATTGCTGGCTGTATCGAAGCATCTGTTCGTCGTAAGCTTCGTCGTATTCTATTTGAACATCCAATGCGTTTCCATCGTTATCCCGAACAAGTTTGTACTTTGGATTGATGAAACCCTTGTAGGGCGCAAGGTCGAGACGCTTGTATCGTTCGCGGATTTCATGGTGCAGCTCCGCATCTGTCTTTATTCCATATTGCTCGACAAGCTGCCTTGCCGCCTCAAAATCACCTTCGCTCTTGATGCGTTGTATCTCTGCAAGCAGTTCTCCGAAGGCTTTCCGAAGCATTTCGTAGTCGTTTATCCTTACGTAATGTTTGCCATCAATCTCGTCAATTTCCAATGCCTCAGGATAGTTTGCGAATGCCCATCGGCTGATGAGAGCGCGATTCCGCATGTGTGCTTCCTCTATCTGGTCACCCTCTTCTATGCGAACCAATTGCGTCAGGAGTCCGTTCATCAAGTAGCTGTAATACTGCGACTTGTATGCTTCCGTGTTTGGTGTCAGCCCTAGCTCGACAAGTTTCTGGTCGGCTATGTAGTAGAGCCCAAACAAGTCGGCTCGAGCTTCCTCTATGGTACTGCCATAAGAGCGCAAGGCATCGGCGTCCACACCTGGCAAGAGCTGCCCGCTTCCATGTCCGAGACATTCGTGAAGGTCGGTGTGAAGGTCATCGCAAACATCTCCGTATTTGTCAATAAGCTGCCGCGTTTCTTCGTCGATGACAAACTCTTGACGCATTCCGGAGCCTTTCGCAGCCAGATTGTAAGCGCGAGTCAGGTTGGAGATGGTTACACTTTTGCTGCCATATTCTGCCCTGATCCAATCGCTATTCGGCAGGTTTATGCCGATTGCACTACTTGGATAAAGGTCGCCACCCAGCATCGCGGCACTGATAACTTTAGCACTTACTCCTTTGCATTCTTTCTTCTTGAATCGTTCGTCCACAGGAGACTGATTTTCAAACCATTGCGCATTATCACTTAAAGTTTTAGCTCTAGTCGTTGCATCGTGGTTGACGATGTTGACATAGCCCTCCCAACTTGCTTTGTATCCGAGTGGGTCGCCATACACTTCGGTGAAGCCATTCGTAAAATCGACCTCGCTTTCTGTCTCGTTCACCCAAAGAATGGCATACTCGTCGAAGGTCTTCAAGTTTCCTGTCCGGTAAAATTCCACCAGTTTGTCGATAACGGCCTTTTGCTTGTCGTTTTCCGCATAATGCCGGGCCTTCTCGAGCATCTCGCAGATACGGTCGATAGCTTTGCCGTAAAGGCCTCCGCTATGCCAGACATTTTCATGGAGCGAACCATCGGAAGAACGTTCCAAACGACTGTTCAGACCATTCATAGGAGGTCTTTTCGGGTCTGTTTTCTGCTTAAGTTCGGCGTAGAAGGCTTCTGCTTCGGCTTGCGTGATGCCTTCTTCGTAGTAATTACACGAGGAAGTGAGCAGCAAATCCTCTCCGTCGGCATGATTGACGCGCTTTGGCATCAAATCCGGGTTGAAGATGATTTCGGTCAGTTCTTCAATAGATTCGAAAGGAATCTGGCTGGCATCCAACTTGTTGACTTCTGTCAAAAAGAACGCTTTGCTGAACTCTGGTCGGAATTTCAGGCAACTGTAGTGATGATGGATGCCGTTCGAGAACCACACTCTCTTCAGGTAAATAACGAAAGCCAGCCAGTCGGAATTGTTCTTGTCACCTTCGTAATGCGTGTAGATGGCCTCCAATGTCTTGCGAATCTGCAGTCCATAACGACAGTTTTGGTCCCAAAGAATGTCTCTGCCAAGCAAGGACGCTTCAGCAAGATAATAGACAAGAAGTTTCTGACGAAGTGGCAGTCCGTCGAATCCAGGCACTTCGTAGCGCAATAGCTGTATGTCGGCAAATCGCTCGGTCATTTGCTGGTGGGCGATTTACGTGCCTTTCTCTTTCTTCCTTTTGAAGTGGCTTTCTTTGATTTCTTCTTGGGCTTCGGTTCTGGTGGAAGGTCTGCTTTGGGAATGAAGCCATGAGCCAATCTGTATTCCTTTGGCGTCGTGCCGCAAATCCTGTAGAATGCAGCATAGAAACTTTGTCGCGTGGTAAAGCCTACATTGACTGCGATGTCTTCAATAGTCATGTTGTCGAAGCTTCTTTCCTGAAGCATGTACTTTGCTTCGAGGATGCGCATGTTGGCTATCAGTTGCGAGTAGTTCTGCTGGAAGCGCAGATTGACAACTGCACTGATGTGCCGTATGTTGACCTGAATGTCGGTGGAAAGACGTTTTGCAGAGTATTTGGGGTCGCGATACTTCTGTTCGACCATCAACTTTGTGATGATTTTCTTTGCAGTTTCCTCAACGAATTGAGGCGAGACAGAACTCCTGTAAGCAACTGCAGAGGTCTTCTCTTTCTTCTCTCTTGTATTGTATTTTGCCATATTCGAATGATGTCTTGTTAGTGTTTGTTGATTTCAATCAGCATCTCAGGGTCGTTGGTGGTGATGATGTCTATGCCAGGCATTTTGGCAAAGCGCTTGAGGGCTTCTTCTCCATCGACGGTCCACACGTTGACTTCCAAGCCAAGTTTCTTTGCTTCGAGTGCCCAGTCGGGATGGCTGTCGAAGACTTTCGAGTTGTAGTCGATGCCAGTCCATCCGAGTTCCTTGATTTCTGCTGGCGAAAGTTCACCGTTCAGGTAAGCTATCTTAGCTTTTGGAGCCAGTTCGTGAATGCGTTTGCAGACATTCTTGCTGAAGGAGATGTAGTCGGTTCTGTCGGCAAGTCCCAGCATGTTGATGAGTTCGACAGACATCTCGGAGATGCGATAGTCGCGTTTCTCATTGCGATGAGGTTTTACCTCGAAGATGAGTCGACAGTCGGGATGACGTTGTGCTTCCGTGAGATACTGCTGTAGAGTGGGGATGAACTCTCCGTTCTTGAGTCGGATGTTCATGAGAGTGGCATAGGTTGTGTCTTCGATTCGGATGCCTTCTACTGTCGCATCATGAAACACGACAGGCACTCCGTCGGCCGTCAGCCATACGTCGAACTCGCTTCCCCAGCAACCTATTTGGGCTGCTTTCTGCCACGAAGCGATAGAGTTCTGGGCGCTACCCTCTGTCTTCCAGTAGCCGCGATGGGCCACTACCTTGGGCTGGGCCAGACAGACAAGGGTACAAAACGTTAGTAATAGTGAAAAAAAGTATCTTTGCATCGTTTGTTAGATTTAGTTGATGCAAAGATACGAAAAAAGTTTCAAAGTGAAAATGTTTTTGCTGAGAAATGTGAAAAAATTACGACATTTCCCTTTTCTTACGATATAGCATGCTTCCCAATGCGATTAGGATGATGAAGAGCGTGAGGATGTAAGCCCAAATGTGTGTGACTCGCGAGGTGGCTGTGATGGTGTAATCTTTCGGAATGAGTCTTTCGCCTTTGAATGGATAGAGGATTGAACCGTCGGCTTGTAGGGCGCCGTTCCCTGCATCTGTGACTGTTCCTGGCATCGTGAGGGTGTAGGGCACGTTGAACCAGAAGATGTTCAGTTGCTTACTGAGCTCGTCGGTCAGTCCCTTGCCCAGAGTTGTTTCGTCGTCGAAGAAACTATTGTAGGCGTCGGAATGGAAGAAGGCTTGCAGTCTCTCCTCGGGCTTGATGTCAAGTAGGTCGTCGGCACCAAACATGATAAAGGTGATGAGCGAGTCGTGCAGCTCGATGAAGCGCTCCTTGCTGACTGGTGGGGCAGGGATGGAGTCGTAATGGCTGACGATATAGTCGAAGCCGACCTTCAGGAGATTGTCGTTCAGCCAGCGGTTGATGGCAGGTTCTATCTCGCTGAGTTTCTGCGAGGCCTCTGCTCCG
>CACZBC010000076.1 GCA_902779315.1 uncultured Bacteroidales bacterium
GTCAACCATATCAGGAAAGTGTCAACTCTTCCAGTCTGATGTTTGACAACCTTTTCAGAAAAAAGAACAAAAACTGTCAACCAAATTCAGGAAAAGACATCGCTTGTTGCTTTTGTTGCTTTTGTTGACTTGTTGACTTTTCGTCGACGCCATATTGACAGCAAATCCAATCGGCTGCTCGGGCGTAAATTTTATTGTGGTTTTCGGATGGGTAAAATTCAGAGAATTTTAACTTTTCATTTTAAGGCACCGTAGAGCGCAAGTTTTTGCCTCGGAGGTATGTATATTTGAAGCGATTCTGGGGCAAAAGAGAGGGGTTTTTCGGGGGTTCTGGATTTCGTGCCAAGACAGGCATTTCTTTTAGACATGGAAACGAGGGGAATTTCGTGGACAAGGCAGGACAAATGTAAAATGTTGCATGTATCGGCAACATTTAAAAGGGACTATACCCTAGATTTATTCTTCAATATTATCTTAAGATAATATTGACCATAGACACCGGGGGGTACAGTCTGTGTTTTTTGTTGCACAACTATGCAACATTTAACATTCTGTCATCACACACACCCGTCAAAAACACCATCGTCACCCCCGAAAATCACACTTTTCTCTGCGCAAAACGCACTTTTTCAGTGCGAAAATCACACTTTTTCTGTTCGAAAATCAACTTTTTCCGCGCGAAAATCACACTTTTTCTGTTCGAAAATCAACTTTTTCCGCGCGAAATCACACTTTTTCCGCTAAAAAATAACAAAAACATCACACTAGATAATTGCCAACATCACACTAGATAATGGCCATCGTCACACTAGATAATCGCCATCGTGGGGACTTTTCTTTTTCTTCCCTAAAACGAGGGACAGACAAAAAGTAAGGGGGCAAACCGTTGTGGTCAGCCCCCCTACTCTATTCAGTTCTTGGAAACGGATTCGAGCTTATTCCTCGTTCCAGATGTCCCAAGTTTCGTCTTCCTTTGTGAGCGCACCTGCGCCATCAACAGTATCGTCGCTGATGATCAGGCTCTCTGCCAGCATCTGAGATGCCTGAGCCTCTTCCATCTGCATAGCAGGACAAATATACTTTTTCATATTACTTGAGAACTTTTTTACCGTTAATAATGTTGATGCCCTTCTGCATCTTGCTTACACGCTGGCCTGCGAGGTTGAAGATGAGGCCTGAAGACTCTTCATTCTTCATTCTCAGTTCTTCACCTATACCAGTTGCGTCGTCGTCAGCGAAGAAGAAGGCCTTCACACCGCTTGTGCTCTGGAAGTAAGCCTTGCCGGCAGGAATGGTGCCCGTAGCCTTGTAGAAGCCGATTTGCTCGTTCTTCACTGCAAGCACATACATTGTTCCGTCAGCTTCCATCTCAGCATCTGTACCCTTCAGGTCGTTTGCGACATTGATGGCAGGAAGGTCCTGAGCCAGCTTGTTGTAGTATGTGCCCTTCAGGACAACAGGAGTCTCTGCAGGAACATTCTCAACCTCTGAGAGCTTGAGCCAAGAGCCCTGCTGAACAGCCACATAAGCCTTCGCGTCACCATTCAGCTCGTAGCCTGTAGTGGCGTCGTAGAGAGTTGCATAACCTGCATCACCTACATAGCTGACCTCTGTCTCGCTGAGAGGAGTGGGATATGCGTCTGTGCCGAGAAGCTGACCCCATGCAACGGTGTAAGCGAGCTTGCCGTTTGCTATATCTTCCTTCGTCAGACCGGTTTCGAGGCCATAGTTCGTTTCGAGACTGCTGTCGAAGTCTGTGTCAGAAAGGTCGATGATGTTGGTGTGCGTACCTGCGATACGGCCGATGTTACCACCTCTGTGACCGTTGATGGTTCCGAGGTTCACGAAGTTCTCGATGACGCTTTCGCCATTGCCGCCAAGGTAGCAGCAGAGAGCACCAGCATAGGGAGCCTCGTTCTTGGCTGTGATGGTACCTGTGTTCAGCACATTCTTGATGAGCCACTTGGGACCGTTGCCTTCCTGACCGCCAATGATGCCTGCTGCATCCTGATGCTCAGCAATGACTGTAGCTTCGTTGATGATGTTCTCCAGAGTGATGAGAGCGCCGTTGTTCTGGCAGCTGCCTGTGATGCCACCTACGCGATTGTAGCCGTGGATGGTACAGCTCTTGTCCATGATGAGGTTCTTGACAGTCGTGTTGGCAGCGTTACCGCGAAGGAAGCCGAAGAAGCCGATGTTGCTGTCGGAAGGACGATTGATGATCATGTTCTTGATGCGGAAGCCCTGGCCGTCGAATGTACCGTTGTACTTCTTGCCAGTATTCACGCCGATGGGCTTGTGGAGGTTCTCGATGCCAAGCATGTCGATGTCGTTCATCAGCTTACCATTGATTTGGAGGTTAGCGTCGCCGCCTTCGTCAACCTTGTTGCTGAACCATTCCAGGTTACCGGCATTCTTAATCAGATAGTAGCCGTCAACGAGTGCAGGCTCTTGGAACTGGGTGTGACAAACATCACACATGCCAATCTCGTCGTTGATGTTGTGGTCAAGCTGAACGGTTTCGCCGCTCACGTTATTGTAGTTGATTGTGCCGACGGATGCACCTGCGCAGTTAACGGTACCAGCCTGGAAGACTTGGCTCGTTGTGCCCCACATATTGGGCATGTCCTCTACGCCAAGGTCTTGTGTCCAAGTGATTTCGCTTTGGTCGCCGTTGAGCAGGTAGCAAAGCTCGCCGCTCTGGATGGGATTATCGGTGTTGATGGTCACCTTGCCCTGGTTGCCGCCGTTTGTCGTGCAAAGGTCAACGCAATTTACAGGAGCGGGATAGAATTTGTCGTTGAGCTTGCCTACACGGAAGAGGTTGTAGCCGTTGCCGTCGATTCCTTTGACTTCACCAATGTTCCAGCAACCGCTGGCTTCCTTGGTCAGATAGTCCTTCGCAGTACCAGTCCAGCCGCAGATTGCAGCACTTTCGCCTGCCTGACCTGTGATGTTACCAGTGTTGTAGCACTGCTTGATCGTGAGACCGACTTCTGTTGCCTCGACACAACCAACGATACCAGCTGCATTCTTGCCGGTAGTGGTTACATCAGCCTCGTTGCCGCAGTAGCGGATAATGATGTGGCTGTCGTTGTCGTTACGGCTGTTGATGTGACCAACTACGCCTGCAACGAAGTTATTGTCGTGCTCAATAGAGCAAGAAGCGTCGATGATGAGATTTTCGATGATGACTTCGTTGGTGTGCTTGCCATCTGTTGCGGTACCACCACCGCGAACAGAACCGAAGAAGCCCTGGCCGTCGAACCCACGGTTCTCGAGCGCACTGGCTGTTGTCAGCACCATGCCCTTGATGCGGTGCCCCTGACCGTCGAAATGACCGAAGAACTTCTTGCCGCTTGTACCGATAGGCAGGTGAGCATCGGGCACACTTTCGTAGTCAATGTCGTTGGCAAGCTTGGCATTCATTGCGCCGTAGCCGTTCTTGACCATGCGAGAGAACCACTCAACCTCTGCAACATTGTGGAGTACGTAGTAGCCGTCGGCATCTTCTGTCAACCAATCCGTCTGAGGAGCAGAGCAGACTGTGCAAAGACCTGTTGCCGTGTCGAAGTTGTGGTCGTCCTTTGTGCTGCCGCCTTCTTCGTTGCTATAAGCAACACCACCCTTTGGATTGCCTGCGCAGTCGAGGGCTGCAACCTGATAGACAGCCTTGCCAGGAATGGGAAGAGGAATGGAGTTGGGGTCGGAAAGGTCCTGAGTGAAGGGTTGAGCATTGGGATTAGCCTGCTCTGCGAGGTCGCTGCGAAGAGCAGTATTCAGCAAGTAGCAAATTTCACCACTGTGCAGAGGATCGGCTGTTGCGTAAGTGGGATGCTCGCCCTGGAAATTGCTTGCGCTGTGGAAAGTGTCGTAGCAGTTTGCAATAGAACGGTTTGCACCGCGGAAGAGCTGGTTGTTGCCGTCGAGGACACTAATCTCAGCTATGTTCAGACAGTTCCACATTCTGGCATTACCACCTGCGGACTTGTTCCAACCGCAGAAAGCAGAACCTCTGTTGACTGCAGAAACCGTGCCTGCATTCACGCAGTTCTCCATGTCGAAGTAGGGATACTGTTCGCAACCAGCACCAATCATGCCGGCAGCACCCGAGGTCGTAGTAAGTGTTGCATAGCTGACACAGTTGAGAATCTCGAGGCCATCGCTTGCACCAGTATTGGTCTGGATTAGGCCAATAATAGAGCCTACACGGTTCTTGCCCGTAATGGAGCAAGTAGAGTCCAAGATGATGTTCTTGATTTTAGCATTACCGCGGACAAAGCCAAAGAGGCCCAGAGCCTCGTCGTCAGGGCGGTTAATTACCAAATTGCTGATGGTGTGGAACTGTCCGTCGAACTTGCCGGAGTACTTATAGGTGTCGATGACAGCGCCGCTTTCGTTTGTGTAACGACCTATAGGACTGTGGTCAATGCCAGTCAAGTCGATGTCTGCCGTCAAAACAGCTTGAGCATTAAGCTTAGCATCTTTTTCCGGATCATCAACACCTGTTACAGAGTTTACATACTCTGCAAACCATTCCAGTTCGGAAGCAGTGCCTATCTGATAGACACCGTCCACTTGTGAGGGCTCGTCCCAAGCCTGAGCAGAGCCGCCTACGAACCATGCGACAAGCATGGCTACGCTGAAGAGTTTTGTTCTTCTCATGTTTAAAAATTAAAAGTTAGTTAATATGTTTGGTTTTGCTTTTTGGTCAAAAGAGTATAAACTTTTCGAAATTGCACGCAAATTTATACATATTTGCAGTTAAAGTCAGCATTATACCCGTTAATATTTGTTAATTTCTGCAGAAATGATACATTATCTTATTAAATGCGCGCAAGAAATACACATTTGCTGTCTGTTGTTGGATTTTTTTAACCCACAAAGAGAGGTTGGTGGTACATTCTTATTAGGAAAGTGTGAATTGTCAAGAAAATTCGCTGTTCTACCCCATTTTCCTTGCAATGTTTGAGGCCAAACAGCGCCGAGGCTGAAAAGAATCGATTCTCAGTGATGTAGATATGTTGGTCTAATTCAGTGAGTTAACTCGCCAAAGTGTGTAATTTTTGCTGCGAAAATGGCCGAAAAAGCTTGTTTTGAGGGGAAACTTAGGCTGTGAAAATGGCATTTGTATAGTGTTAAGTTGGCAAACTTCACGTTTGACGTTTGCAATCATCACCTTTGATGTTTGAAAAATCCCTGTTTCGAGGCTGTCATTTCGGCTTTTTACATCGTTTAGGAAAAATCTTTACAAGATTTTGTTCAACCTGCAGAATGTGCTTTTGTAAAGATTTTTGCAGGTAGGCATAAACTTTCGCTCTGAAGAGTTTTTCAGTTATCTTTGAAAAAAAACTGATTTTCCTTTGCAGCATTAGATAAATGTTCTATATTTGCAGCGCAAATGACAAACAACATCTGACTGATGGAAGCAAAAGAACCAATAGTGAAGCTCATCAAGGCGCTGCTGGAAATAAATATGCCTGCTCAGCGCCAACTGCTCATCGACTTCATGATGGGCAGAAGGAGCCGCCAAATAGAAGAATACGAACTCTTTGATAAAGAATACTTTGGCGTAGGCGAAACCAACGACGAAGACTTCTGGGCAACTATCATCGACATTGCCTACGAGAACGGTCTGCTCAAGCAAATGGTCACGAAGAAGAACGCTTTGGTACCTACTGCAGCAGGCAAAAAGTTCGCCAAAAGGCCGAAATCGTTCACGATTCCAGACGATGAAGCCATCGCGGAGACTGAGACCGATGTGCCGGAAATAGACTCAATCTTGGAACAGGCACAGAAGGACCGTCAAATGGCAGGTCATACCGTCTCGCCCCTTGCCAAGCAGCAAATCAAGCTCATCACGGCAATAGACCGCCACCTTGCACTCGACTCCTATGCCGAAAGCGAAGGTCTGGGCCTCGATGAAGTTCTGGACGAACTGGAGTTGCTTGCTGAACAGAAGCGCCATCTCGACATCACCTACTTCACGGACGAAGTGCTGGGGGACGAATGCATGAGCGAACTGCTCGACTACTTCGAGAATGCGAAGTCCGACGATATGGATAAGGCCATGAAGGAATACGGCGACATCTACAAAGAAGAAGAGTTGCGACTGGCAAGAATCGTGTTTAGAATGAACAAAATCAGTTAATATATTATGGATATACTCAAGTTTAGTCCTATCTTCAAGCCCACTCTTTGGGGCTCCGAGACGTGGGTCGTCTCTGCAGTAAAAGGTTCTGAATCGATTGCCACAAACGGCATAGACAAAGGTCTGACACTTCCTGAAATCGTCTCTCGCTATGGTGCCGACTTCCTTGGCAAGAAGAACTTCGAGAAGTTCGGAAACGACTTCCCCCTCCTCATCAAGTTCATCGATGCCCGTCAGGACCTCTCCATTCAGGTTCATCCTGATGACGCACTCAGCGCAAAAAGGCATGGCAAGATGGGCAAGAACGAAATGTGGTACGTTGTGGACGCAGACCGAGGCAGCCAGCTCATCGCAGGTTTCCGCCAGAAAATCGAGGTGAGCGATTATGCACAAAAGGTCGCAGACGGAAGCATCGAGGATGACCTCAACAAGGTCAATGTCGGCGAAGGCGATTGCTTCTACATTCCAGCAGGACGAGTGCATGGAATAGGCGCAGGAATGGTCATCGCGGAGATTCAGCAAACCAGCGACGTCACCTATCGCATCTATGATTATCTGCGCAGGGATCGTGATGGAAACCTCCGCGAACTGCATACTGAACTCGCACTCGAAGCAATCAATTTCCAGGATATCACAACCGATCCGAAGGTTGTCTATACCGAAAGTCGTGATGCAGTAGTGAGTCTCGTGGAATGTCCATTCTTCACGACCAACGAGTTGAAACTCACCAAGCCCTTCCGTCGCGACTATTCAGGCATCGACAGCTTCAGGGTTTATATGTGCCTCGACGGCCAATGTTGCTTCCTCAGCCCAGCCGGACAAGGCATCTTCCTGCATCAAGGCGAGTCCCTCGTCGTACCTGCTTCCATCAAGGAAGTCAGCATCCTTCCTGACGAAAACGCCAAGCTGTTGGAAAGCTACGTGGAATGATAAATCATTGAAGATTGAAGATTGAGAATTGAAAATTTGGATAGGAGATTGAATCTTATGGGATGAACATTTATGATTTACCTTTCAATATTCAATCTACAATTTTCAATTACATTAAATTTCTTGCCGAAAAATTTGGCAGAACGGAAGAAAAAGTGTACCTTTGCACCCGATTTATGCCGTAGAGGCCAGAAAAAGAGGGTCACGAGATGGCTCCGCCCCGCGGTCAAACCCGTTATAATAATTAATTAAAAATGTACGCAATCGTAGAGATTAACGGTCAGCAGTTCCGTGTTGAGGAGGGTCAGAAGCTCTTCGTTCATCACATGCCCGATGCAGAAGCAGGCAAGACTGTTGAATTTGAGAATGTGTTATTGGTCGACAATGGCACCATCACAGTGGGAGCTCCCACCGTTGAAGGCGCAAAGGTAACGGCCGAAGTCGTTTCACCCCTGGTAAAGGGCGATAAGGTGCTCGTCTTCCACAAGAAGCGTCGCAAGGGCTATCGCAAGCTCAACGGCCATCGCCAGCAGTTCACAGAACTGACCATCAAGGGTATCAACGCTTAATGTT
>CACZBC010000077.1 GCA_902779315.1 uncultured Bacteroidales bacterium
AAAGGAAACGCTCAAAACTTTCAGTTTTTTTTAGAAATTCCTCTAATGAAAAGTGAAATTCTTTGTCTCGACTGGCTTATAATTCGAGAATTTTGTGTATATTTGCAAACAGTAACAAGCCCCGTCGCGGAGTACGCAGCGGGAGTTGGTTTTGTTGGAGAGATATTGCAATATAACTTTTTTGCGTCACGCTCTTGGTGGGTTCGAGGAAATTTGCTAACTTTGCTCGCAAAAACAACATTTTCCGCTTTATGCTATTCCAGAAGAACATCCTCAGGAAATACCTCGCCCTGCTGCCTGCCGAACGGATAGACGCGGCGTGGAGCACGTTCCAGAGCTATTTCCTCAATGCCGACATACAGCAGAACATCCTCCAGTCGAAGGAGGAGCAGTTTCAGGAAGGTTTCCTGCGCGAACTCTTCGTCAAGGTGCTTGGCTACACGCTCAATCCATCGCCCAACTTCAACCTCATCACCGAGCAGAAGAACGAGACGAACTCCAAGAAAGCCGATGGCGCCATCCTGATTGAAGAAAAGGTTGTGGGTGTCATCGAGCTGAAAGACCACAAGACGCCCGACCTCTCGAAAGTGGAGACACAAGCCTTTGGCTACAAGAACCAGCATCCCGATGCCCGTCTTGTCGTCATTTCCAACTTCGAGAAATTGCGCCTCTACATCGACAATACGGTGGAGCATATCGAATGGAACCTCTTCACGCTCAAGGAGCAGGAGTTCCGCGAAATGTACCTCTGCCTCGCTTTCGAGCAAGTAAAGCAGGAAACAGCCCTGAAGATGAAGCAGGAATCCGTCTCCAGCGAAGACCAGATAACAAAGGCGCTCTACAAGGACTACTCCCAGTTCAAGCGAGCCCTCTTTGCCGACATCGTCAAAAACAACCCCGACTACGACCAGCTCCTGCTCTTCAAGAAGACACAAAAGCTTCTCGACCGCCTGCTCTTCATCTTCTTTGCCGAAGACTGCGCACTTTTGCCCCCAAACTCCATGATGCAAATCATCGACCAATGGGAGAAACTCTCGGAACTGGATGCCTACGTCCCCTTCTACGAGCGCATCAAGAAGTATTTCGGCTATATGAACACAGGCTTCCAAGGCAAGAAGTACGAAATCTTCGCCTACAACGGAGGTCTGTTCAAGCCCGATGAGGTGCTCGACAATATCACAATCTCCGACGCTGTGCTTGTGGAGCACACCAAGCGACTCTCGGAATACGACTTCGAGAGCGAAGTGGATGTCAACATCCTTGGCCACATCTTCGAGAACTCCCTCAGCGAAATCGAAGAAATGACTCAACAAATTGAGGCAGGTCTCGGCTCTTCCCCCTTGGGGGAAGGTGGAAGGGGGCTTGTTTCCAAGCGCAAGCAAGACGGCGTCTTCTATACGCCCCAATACATTACTAAATATATAGTCGAGAATACTGTGGGACGTCTCTGCACGGAAAAGAAGCAAGAGCTGGGTATCGACGAGGCAGAGTATTTTGCCGACGCTCACCGACAGAAGCAAACCAAGATTCGCCTGCTCGACAAGTTGACGCAATATCGCGAATGGCTCAAGCAAATCACGATTCTCGACCCTGCTTGCGGTTCGGGTGCCTTCCTGAATGCTGCCCTCCGTTTCCTGATAGACGAGCACCACAAAATCGACGTAATGGAAGCCAAAGTGACGGAATCCACTTTCGTCTATCCCGATATAGACAAGGAGATTCTGGAGCACAACCTCTTTGGTGTGGACATCAACGAAGAAAGCGTCGAGATAGCGCAACTGGCCCTCTGGCTTCGCACAGCCCAGCCCCGCCGCAAACTCAACACATTGAACCAGAACATCAAGTGCGGCAACTCGCTCATCAGCGACCCTGCCATAGCAGGCGACAAAGCATTCGACTGGCAGAAAGAGTTCCCTCAGGTCTTCGAAAAAGGAGGGTTTGATGTCGTAATAGGGAATCCGCCATATGTTCAATTGCAAAGCATGGGGGCAATGAGCGATGTTTATGCTCAATGTGGCTACGAAACATACAATAAGAGCGCAGACTTGTATTGCTTGTTCTATGAACAAGGATGCAGGTTGCTGAGAGAGAGAGGTTTGTTAGGATTTATTGCCTCAAATAAATGGTTGAAAGCAAATTACGGAGAAGGCTTACGTAAATATATTATAAGTAAAACTAATCCATTCTTGTTGGTAGATTTTCCCGGTGTTAGAATCTTCCCCGATGCAAATGTTGACCCACAGATACTTGTGTTAAGAAAAGAATCCTATCAGATGCAAACACAATGTTGTTTGTACAACTCTGATACTATAGACGTTTCAGATTTTGTTTCTTCTCATTTAACAACAAGTCGCTTCACATCAGAGCCTTGGCGTGTAATGCCTACAGAGCATAAGATAATCATTGATAGAATGAATAGTGGAACGCCACTAAAGAAACTACCTATCTCTATCAACCGCGGCATATTGACTGGTTTCGACGATGCTTTCTATATTGATGAAGAAAAAAGAGGCCAACTTATTGCCAAAGACGAAAAAAGTTGCGAACTGATAAAGCCAGTTCTATTTGGTCATAGCATCAAGGCATGGACAGTTGTACCACAGATGTATCTTATCAATCCTCATAATGGAATTAAAGAGAAAGGCATCCCACCTGTAGATATAAACGAATACCCGGCCATAAAGGAACATCTTGACCACTATTATGATAAGCTTGAAAGAAGGACAGACCAAGGGGTAACACCCTACAACCTCAGAAATTGTTCCTATCTTGAATGCTTCTCTGCTCCAAAATTAATCTACCCGGAAGTCACAAAACTTCGCCCATTTATGTATGATGAGAGCGGAATAATGGTAAATAAAACATGCTTCATTCTTGTTGCTGAAGATGAAAGCATCTCCTTGAAAGTTTTGGCATCTATACTGAATTCTTCTCTTGCAGACTTTTGGATATGGTATAATTGTCCCGAGGTAGGAGATGACCGACGGCATATGGGGAAAGCATATTTCGAAAGTTTCCCAATCCCATCTATAACTGAAGAATACGCATTAGAACTCATTTCCTTTGCCGATAAGATGCTCTCCCTCAACAAAGATTTGCAGGAGAAGCGTTCTCGTTTCCTGCGTCGTTTGGGTGAAAACTTGGAAGGCGTAAAGATAACAAGTGCCCTGCAAAACTTCGACGAGTTGGATTTTGCAGGCTTCCTCGCAGAACTGAAGAAGCAGAAGATAAAGCTCTCCCTCTCCCAGCAAGACGAATGGGAGAAATACTTCAACGACAACAGAGAAGCCTGCCAAGCCCTCGCCCAGCAAATCAGCGACACAGACAAAGAGATAGACACCCGCGTCTTCGACCTCTACGGCCTCACCCCAGAAGAACGCGAAATAGTAGTAAGAACCTGACGAAATAAAGAAAAGCACTATGACATACGAAGAATCGAAAACTGCCGTAAACAAATTATCCCTTGAAAAAATAAAAACTTTTCCTTCCAATAGAATAAAAGAGCTTACAAGCGACTTTAAGGACGACCTCCTCATAGATATTGTGAAAAAGGCAAGAACAGACATAGAAGCGTTAAAAGTGATTGATTATCTAGCGCAGAAACATATAAAAACATACGGTAATCGGAGACCTTTGCCCCCGATACTCGATGAAATGAAGATGCGCGTTGAGTTTGAACTGCCACTCACGCCGGCATCGACTCCTTCAAAGCCAATAGAGCAAAAGGGGGAAATTCCTGATTCAAAACTCCGTGAAGAATACTTCAGGCTAAATAAAGAGAACTACATTCTAAACTTAGAGAATGCCAATCTGAACAAAGAGAATTCGAATCTGAATAAAGAGAACTCGAATCTGAATAAAGAGAACTCTATTCTAAACTTAGAGAACGCCAATCTGAACAAAGAGAACTCCATTCTAAACAAAGAGAACGGTAAGCTGATCCAAGAGAAAGCTAAGCTACTGCAGAAGCTGAAGGAATGTCAGATTCAACCTCAAGTCATCGTGCAGCAGCAGGCGGGCACGGACGAATGGGTGGTGGAACTCTTCTCGCATTACTGCTATGAGGATACACAAGTAGCCCGAGACATCATCGAGGAGATGCGCGACAAGTCAGATCCAGAGATAGCGGACATTATCCTTGAGCGAAGGGACATAAAAAAACAAATCTCGACCAAAACTAGCAATATCGATTTGTGGAGAGTGCTTCATGCAGCAAGGATATATGATAGTGACTCATACCAAAACCTCAATACGGCATTATCAAGAAGAAAGAAAAGGAAGGGCAGTAACGAATAAGTTGCTGCTTTTTTTGTTTGTGTGATTTGTGTGATTTGTTTTCTCAATACATAAAGTGTTTGTGTTGTGTTTGTGTGATAAAAAAAGATGGGGAAATGCCTCATAATGTTCTGGTTAGCTCTTCATAATTGTCGTACCTTTGCAGTACTTCTTAAGCACGAAGCTGCGTGCTCATCACGAAGGGTGGCAAATTAGGAACCGTCAGCAAGGTAAACCTGAGACCACATTATTTCCTAATAATAAAAAAGACTATGGGAAATAATGACAACATTCAGTTCTCGATATTCGGATACGGATACCGGAACAAACAGGGACAGGCGGTGCTACAGACAAAGCCCGCGGGGGTGACTGACATTTTGTCGGTTTACCAGTACATAACATCTCCTGCAGCTAAGGCTGCTCAGGACACTCTCAGAGCCATGCGTGGCAGGGCAGACAAGACGGAGTGCAGTGACTACAAGAAGTTGAACTTCAAGTTTGTCACGTTCCGTGGCTTGTTCTCTGCGCGCAATGCGTCGTCGCTGTCGCTTCTTTCCAAGTATATGGTGGTTGACATCGATGAACTGTCATCTACGGAAGAGGCGCGAAGGCTGATTCGTCTGCTTTCAGACGACACGCACTTCGAGACGGCTCTTGCTTTCGTCTCGCCAGGCGGTATGGGTGTGAAATGGGTGGTGGAGATACCGAACTGGTTGCAAGAGATGAGCTACAAGGAGCAATACCTCTTTGCGTGCCGCCATGTTGTGCTGCAATATGGTGTAGAGCCTGACTGGGGCTGTTCTGACGTATGTAGAGCCTGTTTCCTCGGACACGACAAAGATTGTTTTATTAATCCTAAATTTATAATGTAGTATGAAAAAGTCTAATTATTCAATGACAGATCAGGAGTACTTCAAAATCCTGTGTCAACGCATCAATGATGCGGGTGTGAACATTGCTCATACCTATGATGAGTATCTGCGATTCGCATTCGTGTGCTCGCTCTTCGGTGAAGAGGGGCGACAGTGGTTCCATCGCATTTGTGGTTTCGATGCCAAGTACGATGCCAAGCATTGTGACGAGCAATTCGACAATTGCCAGAGGACTTCGCGACACGAAATCACCTTGGGTACACTTGTAGAGATGGCGCGTGCCAAAGGTATCGATGTAGGGAAGCCAAAAGGGCGTCCGCCGAAATCTGAGGAGCAGAAACAGGAGGAGAACAGAATTAAGTTTGAGCAGGTTCGAGATTTTCTCAACAGTGAGTTCGTTTTCCGCTATAACATCCTGAGCGAGCGCATCGAGGTGAAGCCGAAGGATGGCGAGTGGCGCGACTTCGACGACCGAGAACTCAACGGCATCCTCACGATGCTGCACAGCAACAATGTGAAGGTGTCGAAGGACAATCTCGAGACGTACATCAACTCGGGACTATTCTCAACGCCTTATAACCCCGTGCAAGCGTATGTGGACGGGCTGAAGCCCTGGAATCGTCGTACGGACTACATTGCTAAGGTCTTTCATCATTTGCACCTGGAGGAGGGCGCAGATGCGGACTTCCTGCTCGAAGGGTTCAGGCTGTGGTTGGTTTGTTTCTTGGCTTGTGCCTTGGGGCTTGACGTAGTGAATCAGCTGATGCTCGTGTTGGCCGGTGAACGCGAGGGCTCGGGCAAAACGGAGTTCATCCTGCGTCTGCTTCCACCCGTATTGCAGCAGTATCTTTACAGCTGCGTGCAACTCTCGTCGTTCAAGGACAAGGATGAGTCGCTGGCAATGGCGCATAACGTCCTGTTCTTCCTCGATGAGATTATGTTGAACCGCACTGCTTTCAACAAGCTGAAGAACATGGTAGGCGGTGCCGGAGCGAAGACGGTGACCGACCGTGCGCCCTTTGCTCACAATGCCAAGGTGCGCAAGGTGCATGCTTCTGTCGCTGCGACAACAAATCACATCGATTTCATGCCCGAGGACTTGGGTAGTCGTCGTATGCTCGTGCTTCCCGTGGTCGGAAGCGAGAACTACGATGACCTGCCCATCGACAAAACATATGCACAGGCCTACTATCTGGCTACGCATCCACGCAAGTTTTCTACACGTATCAACACCGAAATGATTTCAAAACTGAAGGAAATCAACAAAAAATACGTGAACGAAGACATCTGCATGACGATAATTCCGACCATTCTCCGTCATCCTAAACAGGATGAGAAGGCTCAGGCTGTCCTTGTTGGCGAAATCATTTCATGGCTGACGACCAGAACAGGACCTAATCGTGAGTACACTGCCCAAAAAGTGAACGCAGCAATGCGCAAACTGGGCTTTGAACCCAAGAAAACAAACAAAGGGAATGTGTATCTGGTCAAGCGGACTGATTACGATGACCTGAAGCGCGAGGGTGAACTGCTTGCAGTTGAGGTGGTTAACCCAGAATTACCGTTCTAAGTAGTGACAAGGTGACGAGCTGTACTATGACTTTCCAGAAATAAATAGGAAAATACATACAAGGAAATCTAATACATTTATTTATTTTCTAACAGAAACATATGTACAGTCTCGTCACCCGTCACTTTCTCATTTTATTATAAGTGATTGGCTCCTCCTCGAGCCACCATAAAAGGTTTCCAGAAAAAACTTTCATTTTTCGTGTGAAAATAATTGCCAATTTATTTGCGTAATTCAAGAAAATGTCGTATCTTTGTGGTGGATTTGAGAGGTGAGCCCTTAGCTGCAGACAAGGGCAAACGAGGCACTGCTAAAATGCCGACGAAGCACGCCTAAGTGCGCAATTAGACACGCTTAGTTCGGTCACGAAGCACGCCAAAGACCACCTCTCTAACAAACAAAATTAATTAACTGAGAGTAAACAAGTAGACAAGTTAACAAGTAGACAAGTTAACAAGTAGACAAGTTAACAAGTAAAACAAGTAACAACTCGTCAACTCACAAACAACTCGTCAACTCGTCAACTCTCAAAAAAAAAAACACTTTTGCTTTATGATTAACTACAGTATCTACATCGCATGTAAGAAGCCCGGTACCAAGAAGGCTGATTACAACACCGTGGGCACGATGGCCTACGGATCGGCTCAGATGAACGAGAAGCTCTCGTTC
>CACZBC010000078.1 GCA_902779315.1 uncultured Bacteroidales bacterium
GAATTGAATACCAGCAAGTCTGCTCTTTGCAAGAAGTGCTCCGTGCCGCTTCACAATGTTCATAAAGTGACGAGGTGCGTTTCCGCGAGGGAAGACGACTGCTTCGCCACAGAGAGCGCCCACTTTTGTGCCGCCAATATAGAAGACATCACAATGCCAAGCCAGCCAAGCGAGGTCGAAATCGCATTCTGCAGAGGCAAGTCCGTAGCCCAAACGCGCTCCGTCGATGAAGAGTTTGAGGTCGTATTGACGGCAAACGGAAAGAATATTTTCTATCTCCTTGGCCGTATAGACGCTGCCGAGTTCCGTGGGGAAGGTGATATAGACCATCCCTGGGATGACCATATGCTCGAGCGTGGGGTCGGCATGGAAGGCTTTGAGCCAGGCTTCGAGGTCTGTCGCAGACATCTTGCCACCATGAGAGGGTAGGGTGATGACCTTGTGTCCGCTGGCTTCTACGGCTCCCGACTCGTGGACGTTGATGTGGGCCGTCTGCACGGCTATCACGCCTTCGTAGGTCTGAAGCATGCCGTCGATGACCGTCGCATTAGCCTGCGTGCCGCCCACGAGGAAGAAAACGTCAGCCTCAGGGCACTTGCAAGCTGTGCGTATCTTGTTTCGAGCCTGTTCGCTCCACTCGTCAAAACCGTACGACTGGCTTTGCTTGCCATTCGTCTCGAGCAAATGACAAATCACTTCAGGATGCGCTCCGTTGTTATAATCGCTCTCGAAAGAAATCTTCATCGCTATTTCTTTTTGCACCAGGTGTTGGCTATTATGATGAATATCACGGCGAGGAATATCAATACTGCAATCATTGCATATTGCTGCATCTGCGAGGCGAAAGGCAGAAAAGCGACAAAAATGCTGGAAAGAAGAAGCATAATGACGGTCACAAGTCTCAAACGCTTGATGTTTACCTTCTCTTTCTCTTCCCTGCTTGCAGTATTGTACCCTGCAATGAGGTCATCGCCCTTACCAAAGGCAATGATTATGCTCATTACTAGAGGAATAAGGGCAAAGATTATTGATATTGTTATTTCTGCCATTACCTTGATTAGATTCGGTCGAGGACAAGCTTTATGAGGTTATCGATGCTGCCTTTGTAGTCGGTATTCATCTCTTTAGCATAGCGGTTGGCAATCACCATGCAGCAGGTCATGGCACGATGTCCGAGCAAAGCTGCAAGGCCAGCAAGAGCCGATGACTCCATTTCGAAGTTGCAAATCTTCAGTTCTTTTCCGTCGGAAACATAGCGGAAAGACTCTATCTTCTCGTTCTGCTTTGAATCTTGAATCTTGAGGCGAATCTGGCGTCCTTGAGGTCCGTAGAAGCCGCCGCAAGCCACCGTGATGCCACGAAGCATTTCCTTGCCTGCAACTTGCTCTATGAGAGAAGGATTTGCAGTTGCCACATAGGGTGCTCCTTTTAGGGGAGACCAGTTCATGTGACTGGTGAAAGCCTTTTCCATATCAAGGTCGCAAACCTCGTTTCGCCCGGCATAATAGTTGAGCAAACCGTCGAAGCCGATGCTCTTCACGCTGGCTATGAAGGTTCCCAAGGGTGCTTCGGGTTGAAGTCCGCCACAGGTACCGATACGCACAAGCGTAAGTGTCCGATGTTCGGGCTTGTCCTGACGCTCCTTGAAGTCGATGTTAGCGAGGGCATCCAGCTCGTTCATTACGATGTCGAGGTTGTCGCAACCGATGCCGTGACTCAAACAAGTGATGCGTTTCCCCCGGTATGTGCCTGTAATGGTATGAAACTCACGACTTTGGATGTCACATTCTTTCGTTTCGAAATGCGAAGCAACTGTGTCAACTCGGCCTGGGTCTCCAACAAGAACGACACGGTCTGCAAGCTGTTCCGGCCTGATGTGAAGATGGAAAATGCTGCCATCTTCGTTGATGATGAGCTCAGAGGGTTCGTACTTCTTCATGGCGGGTGGTGTTATTTATTGAGTTCTGTGCGTCGGATTTCCTTTTCGAGAGCCAATTTGTCGGCTGCTAAACGCTCGAAAGCGGTTTCTGTCAGGCGTATTTGTGCAGCAATCTGAACGCGTTGGACCTCGTTCATGGCTGCATATTTGGCTCGAAGAGAGGCCAGTTCCTTCGCTTTTGCATCATACTCTTTCTGTGTCTCGACCCAAATCTTGGCTTTCTGTTGAGCCAAAGGATCTTTGAAGTCGGAAAGCGTATAATAGGTGCGGAAATCGTTTATGACGAACGTGAAATCGCGGTTTTTCGCTTCGTTTTTCGTGCCTTTTCGTGCATCAGCAAGGCGTTTCTTGGCGGAATTGACGGCATTCATGTCTTTCCAAGTGTCCTTGATGGACGAGATGCGGGCCATCGCAGCCAGTTTCTTCGCTCCGAGTTCTTGTTCGTTGTAGATCCGACGGGTTTCCGTAGGGATGAATGTATAGAGACAAACCGTATCGACAGGCTGGTTGCGATCTGTCACGAACCATCCCAACTGCTGATATTCGTCAATAACCAACAGGTAATCGTTTGCTGGAGAGTTGAAGGGCATACCTACATTCTCCGGTGCCAGAAACTGCTGGCTGTCAGCATCATAGCGTGTCATGAAGATATCGTAGCCACCTATGCTTTCCTCGCATTCAGCAGCATAATACATGGTGATGCCATCCGTCTGCACGAATGGGAAATTGAGGTTGTCCTCCTCTTCCTCATTAAGGCCTTTCAGCTGATTCTCCATCGACCATTCTCCACCGATTAGCGATTTCTCTTTCAGACGAAGATGCCCTTTCTGATTGGGTTCCGAATAGACGATTCTGTTGCCAAGTTCGTTTCGGAACAGGGTGCAATCGTTCTTCCCGGACCTGAAGAAGTCGGCATAGTTCAAGATTGAGCCGCATTCTTCCGACAGTTTAATCTGCTGTAAGACCTGCTTCTTGGGCAGAACCATACTGTCGATAAACGTCACTTGCTCCGTAGCATGAAGCTTGATTTGAGACTTTCTGGCAGCCTCGAGCATAGCCTCTTCTTGGATGGTAGGTTGCTTCTTCTTGGTCAGGTCAGCAATCTGATGTTCCAGAATCTCCTCGGCAAGAGAGAAGTCGTATGCTGCCATCGCTTCCTGAGGAGTGACGGTATAGACAGGCTCTTTCGCCTTCTTTCCCCTCTTTTGGGCAGAGAGGTTGAGCGAAAGGAAAAGTGCCGCCAGTATGATAAACGTTTTCTTCATGTACTTATATGTAACTACTTGAAAATGAAATACACAGCTAGAACGAGACAAACCAGTGCAGCCAGATGGTTCCAATGCAGATGTTGCCCTTGGAAGAGCAGGTTGGCTATGACGCAGAAAACAACCAGGGAGATGACTTCCTGAATGACTTTGAGCTGCATCAGCGTGAAAGGTCCGCCGTTGTCGACGAAGCCGATTCGGTTCGCAGGCACCAGAAAACAGTACTCTATGCCGGCAATTGACCATGAAAAGAGAATCACGAGAATAATCGGCCAGTTGGTGGAGATTCCGGCTTGGTTCAGTTTCAGATGTCCGTACCAAGCAAGCGTCATGAAGACGTTGCTGCAAATTAGCAATAAAACTGTATAAAGTCCGTTCACGATATTGTGTGTTTTATTAGAGTTAACGTGGTTGGTTGAAAAACGTGGCACTGTTAAATCTCAAACGTATAGTGTGACGATTGCGTTTTACTAGTGTGACGTTTGCGATTTACTAGTGTGACGTTTGTGATTTACTAGTGCGACGTTTTCAAACTACCTTTATTCTTTCGACAGATACTCCTGCATAGCCGCAGCAGCACGACGTCCGTCACCCATAGCCAGGATGACTGTTGCGCCACCTCGAACAATATCACCACCTGCGAAGATGGTAGGAATGTTCGTCTGCATACCTTCGTTCACGACAATGGTATTCTTGCGGCCAAGTTCCAAGCCCTGTATCGAGTTGGGAACGAGGGGGTTAGGACTTACGCCGACTGCCACAATAGCTTGGTCGATAGCAATCGTTTCGGTTGCTCCAGGAATGGGCACAGGAGAACGACGACCACTTGCATCGGGCTCGCCAAGCTCCATCTTCTGAAGTACCACCTCACAGACATTTCCCTTCTCATCAGCATGATATTCGAGGGGATTGTGCAGCGTGAGGAACTCTATGCCTTCCTCTTTTGCATGCTTCACCTCTTCCAATCGGGCCGGCATCTCTTCCTCGCTTCTGCGATAAACGAGGATAACTCGCTCAGCACCAAGGCGTTTTGCGGTTCTGCAGCTGTCCATGGCCGTATTTCCGCCACCCACAACCATCACATTCTTAGCTTTCTTGATGGGCGTAGCATATTCCGGATTGCTTGCATCCATCAGGTTGATGCGCGTCAGGTACTCGTTGCTGGACATGATGCCATTCGAGTTCTCGCCTGGAATATTCATGAAGTTTGGCAGACCAGCGCCAGAGCCTACGAAGATTCCCTTGTAGTCTTGAGCCTCAAGTTCAGCAATTGTGATGGTCTTACCTACGACACAATCCTTCACGAACTTAACGCCAATCTTCTCCAAGTTCTGTATCTCGACATCCACAATCGCGTTTGGAAGACGGAATTCGGGAATGCCGTACTTCAACACGCCACCTATCTCGTGCAAAGCCTCGAAGACAGTCACGTCGTAGCCGGCTTTCGCCATATCGCCTGCGAAACTCAATCCTGAAGGGCCAGAGCCGATAACTGCAATCTTCTTGCCGTTCTTCTCAGCAACTTCGGGCAGAGCCATCTTGCCAGACTCGCGTTCGAAATCGGCTGCAAAACGTTCCAAGTTACCGATGGCAACTGCTGGCTCGTTCATTTTCAGGTGGATACATTGTGCCTCACATTGTTTCTCCTGAGGACAAACACGACCGCAAACTGCAGGCAGAGCCGAAGTCATCTTCAAGACTCGGGCAGCATTGAGGAACTCTCCACGCTCGATATTCTTGATGAACGATGGGATGTTGATGCCGACGGGACAGCCTTGCATACAAGTCGGATTAGCGCAATCGAGGCAACGTTTAGCTTCTGTCAAAGCCTGTTCAACAGTCAAACCTTGGTTCACCTCCTCAGTTCTGGTCGTAGCACGATAGACAGGATCGAGCTCAGGCATCTTCTGGCGCTCTATGCCAGTACGTTCCTTAGCCTTCATCGACTTGCGAATCTCGTCTCGGCAAGCAGCACTTCTGTCAGTAAGTTCAGAAAGAGGCGTGGTTGTGTCCATATTGTCGGCACTTACCTGAGCGTTTTGAGCACATGTTTTGGCACATTTATCTTGCACTTTAGCCTTCGGACCTTGGCCCTCCAAAGCTTTCAAGTAAGCTTCCATAGCCTCCATTTCTTCAGCCTTGAAAGCGCCACCTCTTTGCATCATCTCGTTGAAGTCAACCTGATGACCGTCGAACTCCGGTCCGTCCACGCAGACAAACTTGGTCTTTCCGCCAACACTTACACGACAAGCGCCACACATGCCTGTGCCGTCAACCATGATGGTATTGAGGCTGACATCAGTCGGGATTTCATATTTCTTAGTCAGCAAGCAGCAGAACTTCATCATGATGGCTGGGCCGATGGCAAAGCACTTGTCGACCTTCTCGCGCTGGATGACTTCTTCCATGCCGACAGTCACCACGCCTTGCTTGCCGTAAGAACCGTCGTCGGTCATGATGATGACCTCGTCACTTGCGGCACGAACCTCGTCTTCAAGTATGATGAGGTCTTTGCTACGACCTGCAATCACGCTAATAACGCGGTTTCCTGCAGCCTTGAGGGCTTGGATGATGGGCAACATAGGAGCAGTTCCCACGCCACCACCAGCACAAAGAACAGTTCCGTAGTTCTCGATGTGAGTGGCACGACCAAGAGGTCCGACCACATCTGCTATGTAATCTCCCTCATTCAAGGCGCAGAGCTGACTTGTGCTGGCACCAACCGTCTGGATAACCAACGTGATGGTTCCCTTCTCGAGGTCACTTCCTGCTATAGTAAGAGGCACACGTTCGCCTTTTTCATCAACACGAACGATGACGAAATGACCAGCCTTGCGTGCCTTTGCAATCAAAGGTGCTTCAACGTCCAGGCGGAAAACTTTCTCGCTGAACTGAACTTTCTTTACAATCTTGAACATAGTTTTTATGTATTGTGTTATCCTTAAATTAGTCAATCAATTCGCAACCCATATAGGGGACAAGCACTTTGGGAACTCGGATGCCCTGTTCCGTTTGGTTGTTCTCCAAGATGGAAGCTACGATGCGGGGCAGAGCGAGGGCTGAGCCATTGAGGGTGTGGCAGAGTTCTGTCTTGCCTGTAGCTGTTCGACGAACACGGCACTTCAGTCGATTAGCCTGATATGTGTCGAAGTTTGAAACGGAGCTGACCTCGAGCCAACGTTTCTGGGCTTCACTATAAACCTCAAAGTCGTAGCAAATAGCGCTGGTAAAGCTCTGGTCACCACCACAAAGACGAAGGATGCGATAGGGGAGTTCGAGCTTCTGCAACAGGCCTTCCACATGAGCAAGCATCTCTTTATGACTCTCTGCACTATGCTCAGGTGTATCGATACGTACAATCTCTATCTTACTGAACTCATGCAAGCGGTTCAATCCACGCACGTCCTTGCCATAACTTCCTGCTTCACGACGGAAGCACTGGGTGTATGCGCAATTCTTGATGGGCAGGTCCTTCTCGTCGAGA
>CACZBC010000079.1 GCA_902779315.1 uncultured Bacteroidales bacterium
GTCAACCATATCAGGAAAGTGTCAACTCTTCCAGTCTGATGTTTGACAACCTTTTCAGAAAAAAGAACAAAAACTGTCAACCAAATTCAGGAAAAGACAGTCTCGTTTTCGCTTGTTGCTTTTGTTGCTTTTGTTGACTTTTGGTCGCACACTAATCCTCAAAACTGCAAAAATCGCCCATTTCATCGCAAAATTTGGACTTCCTCCCAGAGTGCCTGCCAAGGAAATTGCATCAAATGTTCTGCAACGTTCATGAAAATTTTATCAGTTTTCCTTTGCTACATGCGAAAATAATACTATATTTGCACGCAAAATTTTATTAAATATGAAAAAGATTGTACTCCTTGCTTTTGCTCTCGTCGTGGTTTTTGCCGATTCGTTTGCACAAAATCAATACAGAGAGGTGTCCGGCATCTATGCTGGCGGCCATATCCGTCGCGGACGACCCGGAACCATCACAAAACTCCGCAATTCCGGATTCACGTACCTCATCCTCTTCAATGTGCATGTAGATCCCGACGGCACGCTCAAGACCGACGGCGAAACGATTTGCAAAAACGGGGAATATGTCTTCGCACAGACACAACCTTACTATCAGGAGGACATCAGGAACCTCAAGACCGAGCCGACCAGCATCACTCGCATCGAAATCTGCATCGGCGGTTGGGGCAACAATTCGTACGGAAACATCCGGAACCTCGTCAACTCGCAGGGAACGGGGAGAAATTCCATCCTCTACAAGAACTTCAAGGCCCTCAAGGAAGCCGTGCCCGAAATTGATGCCGTGAACAACGACACCGAACAGGACTACGACGCCGAATCGGCCGCCAAGTTCCACATCATGATGTACGATTTGGGCTACAAAACGACCTTCGCACCCTACACCTACAAGAGCTACTGGACTTCGCTCAACGACAAGATCCGCGCCCAACGCCCCAATGCTGTAGACCGCGCCATGATTCAGTGCTATGACGGCGGCGCAGGCAACCTGAACCAAGTGGGAACATGGAATTTCACGGGCGTGAGCGAGCGTCATCCAGGCTTGCTCGACTACTCGAACGACTGGAGCGTGGAACGCAACTTGGCGCAGTTCCAGGCTTGGAAGGACCAGGGCGTGGCTACGGGTGGATTTGTCTGGCTCTTCAATGACGGCTACGACGAGACGTGGGACATGAACGGCTGGGCATCGGGCCTGAACCGCATCTTCGGAGCCATCACAGTCCCCGAGGAAGAGGTGGCCATCCGTTGCTATAGCGAGAAGAACTATGGCGGCTATTGCGTGTCGCTGCCCGAAGGCAAGTTTACCGTGGGCGACCTGGCCGTATATGGCTTGAGGGCCAACGACATGGCCTCGCTGGAGATTGTCGACGACTTCTATCAAGTCAAACTCTACACCCGGACCGACTGCACCGGCACAAACCTCAGGAAGAAGGCGTCGGCAAAAATGTTCTCCGACAACTACAGCGACAAAATCTGCTCCATCGTCGTAGAGCCCAATCCAACCGGAATCTCCTCCATCGACGAAGATGAGGAGCAGGAGGCCATCTACAATCTGGCAGGCCAACGCCTCAGCAAGATGCAGAAAGGCATCAACATCGTGAACGGAAAAAAGATAATCACCAAATAGGAAAATGAAGAAGACACTACTCTGTTCCATATTCGCACTCTCGCTGGCCGCCACGGCACAAGAGTTCATCGTGCCTTTCGGCTACGAAGAGCCATGGGTGGGCAAACTGCTCTTCAACAGTGAAGGCGGCTACAACTTCGACTATGCCTCACCCAGCAACAACCCGCTTCACGCTTGGGAACAGCTCTACGAAGTCCAGGACGGCGACACCTATACCATCATCATGCCCACAGCCTGCAAGGAAGCAAGCTATGGCCGCGTGCAATTCAAGACACCCATCACCCTGCTTGCCGACCACAGCTATCGCATCTATCTGCAAATCCTGTCGGACAAAGACCTGAGCGGCGTCAATATTGCTCTGTGCGAAAACGAGGATGACGATGTTTGCCTCGTCTCCGGCACAGTCGACCTGCAGGCTGGCAGGAGAATCGCGTTCAATCGCAGCAACCTCACCGGTCTGGACATCGCCGACGCCAAGATTGCCCTGGAATTCCCCACTACAGAAGACAACACCACCATCACCCTGTCCAACATCAGCATCTATGACCAGACCGACAGGAAAGACATCTGGAAAGGCACTTCGTTCTACAACTGGTGCTACTATGCCGACGAATGGGGCAACCGCATCAAAGACATGCAGATAAACGGACGGACAGAGACACTCAGCTGGACCGAGCCCGGCTACAACGACTCACAATGGTCGGAAGCCCTGATGCCCATCGGCAGCCCCGATGTCAGCTTCATCCAGACCGTCTGGCCAGGAGGTGACAACACGAACTTCTGGTTCCGCCGTACCTTCACGCTCGACGAAGTCAACAAAACTTCGCGCTACATGCTTCACGTTCTCCACGACGACAACTATCGCATCTGGGTGAACGGCATCCAACTGGACGAAGCGAACAACTGGACAACAGGCACCAATGCCGTGAAGCTGGAGGTCATGTCCACCCTGCTGCAAGAAGGGAACAACGTCATCGCAGCCTACGTCCAGCAGAACTGGGGCGGAAAGCTCTATGACTGCGCCCTCACCGAAGAAGCGGGCTTTTACGAAGGCTACGACCCCGATGCCGACCCCTCGAAACTCATCATCAACGAAATCATGACTGGCAACATCGACCAGTTCATCGACTATTCCTGGAACTATGGCGCTTGGGCCGAGATATACAACCCGACCTACCAAAGCATCCAACTCGACGGACTTTACATTACCGACGACGAGGCCGAGCCGAAAAAGTTCAAACTGCCAGCCGGAACAGGCGTCATAAAGCCACTCGGCTACAAGGTCATCTACTTCGACCACAACTCGGCCGACGGAACTTTTGGCGACACAGCCTACAAGCAGGTTCGCTTCAAACTCGACAACGACGGCGGACACCTCTACCTCTTTGACGAAAATGCCAAACTTCTCGCCTCGGCCGAATATCCCGAATGTCTTACCCGCTGCTCTTGGGCACGCATTACGGACGGCAACGAGGAATGGAACTGGACGGGAGAGCCCAGCCTGGCAGCATCGAACGACAAAAGCCATTTCGCCGAGTTCCGCCTCGATGCGCCAACCGTCGACACCGACTCCCGACTCTTCACAGACCCCTTTACCATACAAGTCAACATTCCCGAAGGAGCCACTTTGCGCTACACGATAAACGGGACGACACCCTCCCTCACGAACGGCATGACAAGCCAAGACGGCATTTTCAATGTCAGTGCGACAACCGTCTATCGCTTTGGCCTCTTCCAGGACGACATGCTTCCCAGCCCCGTCATTACCCGTAGTTACATCTATCGCAACCACGACTACTACCTGCCCGTCATCTCCATCGCCACCAATCCCGACAACCTCTACGACGGCAAGATTGGCGTCTATACGGACGGCGTGAACGGTGTGAGCGGACGAAATCATGGCGCATCCAACATCAATATGGACTGGGAACGGCCCGTCAACTTCGAGTTCATCACGCCCGACAACGAGATGGCCGTCAACCAAGAGGCGGAGTTCGTCATTTCCGGAGGTTGGAGCCGCCACTATGCACCCTCGTCGTTCAAGATAAAGGGAACCAACAGATACGAAGGCAAGAAGACCATCGACTACCATCCCTTCTTCCGTTACAGGCCTCACAACAAGTACCGCCAAATCATGATTCGCAATGGCGGCAACGACAACAACTCGCAATCTCATGGCCGAGTTCGCGACGCCTTGACTCAGCAAGTACTCATGTCAAGCGGTTTCTATTGCGATTGCCAGGACTACCAGCCCGTTCATGTCTTTTTCAATGGACGCTATCTCGCCCAGCTCAACCTGCGAGAACCCAACAATCGCTATCACGGCTATGCCAACTACGGCTACGACGATGACTACATGGACGCTTTCGAATACTCGAACGGCTACTTCCAAATGGCTGGCACAAAAGACTCTTTCAACCGATGGAAAAGCCTCGCTCAGAACTGTTCCAATCCAAGCACTTACGAAGAACTCAAGCAACTCATCGACATCGACGAGATTCCGAACTTCTTCGCAGCCATCAGTTATATAGGCTGCAGCGACTGGATTTGCAACAATAACAACATCAAAGGCTATCGCACACTTCCCGACGGAAAGTTCCGAATGACGCTTCACGACCAGGACTGGGGTTGGAGCAACTCGAACGGCGTACAGCTTCTGGAAAGCAACGGCAACAATGAATTGCTCACGATTTACAGAAACATGAAGCGGAACAGTGCCGATTTCCGCCGACGCTTTATCGATGCCTATTGCATGCTGAATGGCAGCGTCTTCACGAAAGACCGTTGTCTCAGCATTTGCGACAGCATTTGCCGACTCGTGGCACCTGCCCTCGAATGGGAAGGAAAAGAGCCTTACACCTCCTACAACGAGCAGAAATCGGCCATGTCAGGCAAGACCTCGAGAAACGCTCGCATGAATGCCTTGAAATCCGCTTATGGACTTGGCACCGGAATGGCTGTGAAGTTCGATGCCAACGTGCCTGGAGCAGCCTTCCTCATTAACGGCCAACCCGTGCCCACAGCCGCTTTCGACGGCACACTTTTCGCTCCTGTCACACTCGAAGCATCCGCTCCTGCAGGCTACAACTTTGTGGGTTGGAGCAAAAGTGGCAGCTCAACCATAACTGACATCCACAAAGGAGACAATTGGAAATACTGGGATCAAGGCTCGCTCGACGGCACAGACTGGAAGACTGGCTCTGTCTCGAACTGGGCTCAAGGCCCCACTCCTCTCGGTTACGGCAAGAGTTCCATCGTCACAACCATCAGTTATGGAAGTGACAGCGGGAACAAGTACCCGACTTATTATTTCCGCAAGAACCTCGCCATCGACGTCGAGCCGGAGAACATCGCCTCACTGACGCTCAATTTCACGGCCGATGACGGTTTCGTGGTTTACATCAACGGAACTGAAGCGACTCGCTATCTCCTACCCGAAGGCGAGATTCTCTTCGACACCTATGCCACCACCTATGCTCCCGACAATCCAGATTCCGGCACACTCGACCTGCCCGTCAATCTCCTTCATAAAGGCGAGAACATCATCGCGGTTGAGGTGCACAACAATGTTCCCGGTTCAACCGACATCTATTGGGATGCCGAGATAAGTTACAGCATCACTTCCGGAACCGCAATTGTCAGCCGTGAGCACATCCTTCAGCTCGACACAGATGCCGATACGGAGATTCATGCCATCTTCAAGCCCCTTCATAAGGACTGCCTGGTGGAAGCCGGCTCGACTCCCGTCGTGATTAACGAGGTGAGTGCCAACAATACTGTTGCCTCGAACGAATACGGCAAACGCAACGACTGGATTGAGCTCTACAACACTACCGACCATGATATCGACCTGGAAGGCATGTTCCTGACAGACGATCCAACTAATCCGGAGAAGTACCAGATCACGCCTACTTTGTTGGGCACTTCAACCGTCATTCCTGCTCACGGCTATTATATCGTATGGGCAGACAAGGTTGACCCGCTTCGCCAATTGCATACAGGATTCAAGCTCGCCAACGAAGAGAACCAAAGCGTCACGCTTACTTCTGCCGACCTGACTTGGAGCGACTGCCTCACATACAGCCCGATGAATGGAGACGAAAGCGTGGGCCGCTATCCGGATGGCGGCAAACGGACATACAGAATGACTCGCCCCACCATTCATGCCACAAATACTCTGACGTCCTATAGTGAATGGCTTTACGGCGTCGACGAGAACTTCGACGAAGAAAGCTTCCTCGATGCCATCTCGGCACCCACTATGGCAGATGGCGGAACGGCTCGAACGGAATACTTCACCATCGACGGCATGAAGATTGACCATCCCCAAAAGGGCATCAACATAGTTCGCACAATCGGTCCTGACGGTAAGGTCAGCACGAAGAAACTGCTCGTGAAATAAAACAAGGCTAAGGTAGTTCGCAAACATCTAGTGTGACGTTGGCAATCATCTAGTGTGACGTTGGCGATTTACTAGTGTGACGTTTGCGTTTTACTAGTGTGACGTTTGGCAACCAGGCACGCCTCGTTTGGGAATCCTCCATGATGCTCTAATTCAACAGAGAAATGAAAATAATTGGGCAAAAGTTTGGTCAATCCAGAAAAAAGCCGTACCTTTGCCGCGCTTTTTAGCACAAAACATTATTAATTAACTTATTTAACGTATTATGAACCAATACGAAACCGTTTTCATTTTGACTCCCGTTTTGTCTGATGAACAGATGAAGGAAACGGTAGAAAAGTTCA
>CACZBC010000080.1 GCA_902779315.1 uncultured Bacteroidales bacterium
ACTGCATTGTGGCAGCGTTTCTCCGCTGCATTTGCTGCTCGGAATCATCCGACATACTGACAACAAAGCCAGTCAGCTCTTGGCATATTACCTGCCAGACGGGGTGTCTCAACTCAAGAGTCAGCTCGAGATGACAGCCCGTCAGCATCAAGTGCTCATCTCTCCCACCCCTGCCGACATGAATTTCGACACGCAGGCAAACCGCATCATGCGCCTCTGCAAGCTCGAAGCAAGCCTGATGAAGTCGGAAACAATCGAGCCGATTCACGTCCTGCTTGCCATTCTGAAGGCGAACGACAACGAAGCAAGCGACATCCTGCAGCGATTGGACATCACCTACGAGAAGGTGCAATCCTCCCCCAACTCATCTCAGGAAGAGGAAAACAGTCCTTTCTCTCAGGGTGACGGATGGAGCGACAGTGGTGACGACGAGGATATGGAGCCCGTTTCGGCTGGTTTGGAGGGCAACGTGATTTCTGCCCGCCAGCAAAAGAAACATGAGAGCAAGACGCCGGCACTCGACAACTTCGGCACAGACCTTACATATATGGCGCTGAACGACCTTCTCGACCCGGTTGTGGGGCGTGAGAAAGAGATCGAGCGCGTGGCTCAAATCCTGAACCGACGCAAGAAGAACAACCCCATTCTCATAGGCGAACCTGGCGTAGGAAAGAGTGCCATCGTGGAAGGACTGGCACAACGTATTGTGGCTCATCGTGTTAGCCGAACACTTTGGGACAAGCGAATCGTGGTGCTCGACCTGGCAAGTGTTGTTGCGGGAACAAAGTATCGCGGTCAGTTCGAAGAGCGTCTGCGCTGCATCATCAAGGAGCTCCAGCAGAATCCAGATGTCATCGTCTTCATCGACGAGATTCACACCATCGTCGGAGCCGGCAATGCCGCAGGTTCGATGGATGCCGCAAACATGCTGAAGCCAGCACTGAGCAGAGGCGAATTCCAA
Organism: uncultured Bacteroidales bacterium; assembly: GCA_902779315.1. Lineage (GTDB taxonomy): Bacteria > Bacteroidota > Bacteroidia > Bacteroidales > Bacteroidaceae > Physcousia. Next base: position 962 of record CACZBC010000080.1, read on the forward strand.
TGTATAGGCTCCACTACACTCGACGAGTTCCGCAAGACGATTGAGAAAGACGGGGCTCTGGAACGCCGATTCCAAAAGGTTCAGGTCGCTCCGACAACTGCCGAAGAGACCCTGCAAATCCTCCAAAACCTGCGTGAACGCTACGAAAGACACCATAATGTCCGCTACACGGACGACGCCCTGCTGGCTTGTGTCAAGTTGACAGGTCGCTACATTACTGACAGGAGCTTCCCCGACAAAGCAATCGACGCCCTCGACGAAGCAGGAAGTCGCATGCGAATCCAGAACTATCCGGTTCCTGAAGAAGTCATCAGGTTGGAACAACTCATGGGAGAACTCGAAGAGAAGAAGCTCGAGGCTGCTGAAAGGCAAGACTTCGAGGTGGCTGCCGACCTGCGTGACCAATGCAAGAGGGTGATGGAACAAATAGACCAAGCACAGAAAGATTGGGACAAGAGCATCATCGAAAGCGAGAAAAGTCTTGTGGATGAGCAAATTGTGGCTGAAGTCATCAGCACGATGACTGGCATTCCCGTCCAAAGAATCGGTCAGGAAGAGAACGAAAGACTGCGCAATCTCAAGGAAACACTCCAGCAGAAAGTCATCGGACAGGACGAAGCAGTTGCCACCGTCTCGAGAGCCATCCAGCGTAGTCGCGTCGGACTGAAAGATCCACAAAGGCCCATCGGAACCTTCCTCTTTGTAGGTCCGACCGGCGTAGGCAAGACATATCTGGCAAAGTGCCTCGCAGAAGAACTTTTCGGAAAAGCAGACGCCATCATTCGCATCGATATGAGTGAGTACATGGAGAAGCATACAGTCAGCAGAATGGTTGGCGCACCTCCTGGATACGTCGGCTATGATGAAGGCGGACAACTCACCGAACAAGTTCGTCGCAAGCCCTACTCCATCGTACTTCTCGATGAGATAGAGAAGGCACACAGTGATGTCTTCAACCTCCTGTTGCAAGTCATGGACGAAGGACGCTTGACAGACGGCAATGGCAACACGATAGACTTCCGCAACACAGTCATCATCATGACCAGCAACTGCGGCTCGAAGCAGATTCGCGACTTTGGACGAGGCGTAGGTTTCCAAAGCGAGACAGACGTTATGACAGGCAAAAAGCAGAATCGCGACATCGTGAAGAAAGCCCTCGACAAGCAGTTTGCACCCGAGTTCATGAATCGCGTGGACAACATCGTTTACTTCGATCACCTCTCGCAAGAAGACTTGCAGCAAATCGTGGACATCGAACTCCGTCCTCTTCTCGACCGCATCAAGGAGATGGGACACAGCCTCGAAGTCAGCACGGAAGCCCGCGAACTGCTTGGCAAGAAGGGTTACGACGTGCAATTCGGTGCCCGTCCACTAAAAAGAGCTATTCAGGACCTCATTGAAGACCCGCTTTGCGAAATCCTGATGGAGCCCCTCTCCAACTCCCCCAAAGGGGAGGACAACCTCCAGCTCAAAGCAGAAGTGGATGCTAATAACAAAGAAAGAATTACCATAACTAAACAATAAAACCTAACTGCCAACCCCTGTATGCAGTTCTCTCCCTTTGGGGAGAGTTAGAGAGGGGGCGTATTATGAAACAAGGTAACATCGGGGTTACAACCGAGAATATCTTCCCCGTCATCAAAAAGTTCCTCTATAGCGACCACGAAATCTTCATTCGCGAAATCGTATCACTGTAAGTGACAACGGCATCGGTATGACTGCCGACGAAATCGAGAAGTACATCAACCAGATTGCATTCTCGGGAGCCAACGACTTCCTCGACAAGTACAAGGACGACGCGAACGCCATCATCGGCCACTTCGGACTGGGCTTCTACTCATCGTTCATGGTGAGCAAGCAAGTCGACATCATCACGAAGAGCTATCAAGACGCGCCTGCCGTGAAGTGGAGTTGCGACGGAAGTCCAAGCTTCACCCTAGAAGAGACAGAGAAGGCAGAGCGCGGCACAGACATCGTGATGCACCTCGACGACGACTGCCTCGAGTTCCTTGAAAAGGACAAGATGGAAGGTCTGCTTCGCAAGTACTGCCACTTCCTGCCAGTTCCCATCGCTTTTGGCAAGAAGACAGAATGGAAGGACGGCAAGCAGGTGGATACCGACGAGGACAACATTATTAATAATGTAGAGCCTTTGTGGGCAAAGAAGCCTGCCGACCTGAAGGATGAGGACTACAAGGAGTTCTACCGTCACCTCTTCCCGATGGCTGACGAACCGCTCTTCTGGATTCACCTCAATGTTGACTATCCCTTCAACCTGACTGGCATCCTCTATTTCCCGAAGATAAAGAACAATCTCGACATCCAGCGCAACAAAATACAGCTCTACTGCAATCAGGTCTTCGTGACCGACGCTGTGGAAGGTATCGTGCCCGAGTTCCTGACCTTGCTGCATGGCGTCATCGACTCGCCAGACATTCCTCTGAACGTCTCGAGAAGCTACCTGCAAAGCGATGCCAACGTCAAGAAGATTAGCTCCTACATCACGAAGAAAGTGAACGACCGACTCGCAGGCATCTTCAAGAACGAGCGCGAGGACTTCGAGAAGAAGTGGGACGACATCAAGATATTCATCCACTACGGCTTGCTCACCGAAGAAGACTACTTCGAGAAGGCAAAGACCTACTTCCTGCTGAAGGACACCGAAGGTAAGCACTACACGCTCGACGAGTACCAAGCTCTCATCAAGGACCAGCAGACGAACAAGGACGGACAGCTCGTCTATCTCTATGCCAACGATCCCGATGCGCAGTACACCTACATCGATGCAGCCAAGCAGAAGGGCTACAATGTCCTCCTCATGGATGGTCAGCTCGATGCTCCGTTGGTAGGTATGCTCGAGAGGAAGTTGGAGAAGACATCATTCACCCGCGTTGATGCTGACGTCGTTGAGCGCCTCATCCAGAAGGAAGAGACCAAGCGCGAGAAGCTAGAAGCAGAACGCTCGGACAAGCTCTCCATCGTCTTCCGCTCACAAGCGCCAAAGACAGAGAAGATGGACTTCAACGTTGAGGCTCAAGCACTTGGCGAAGACCAGTTGCCCGTGATGATGACACAGAGCGAGTACATGCGAAGGATGAAAGAAATGGCTCGCTTGCAGCCAGGAATGGCTTTCTACTGCGAGATGCCCGACATGTACAACATTGTGCTCAACACCGACTCACCGCTCATCCGCGAAGTCCTCGAGGACTGCGAGAAGCAGACCGAAGAAGCACTGAAGCCCATCGAGGCAGAGCTGCGCGGACTGAATGCCCGTCAGGCTGTGCTTCGTCAGGAACAGGACAAGAAGAAGCCCGAAGAGATTACGCAGGAAGAGAAGGACGACCTGAAGAAGTGCGGCGAAGACATCCGTGCAGAGCAACAGAAGCGCGACGACGTGCTGAAGGAGTATGCCGAGAAGAACGACCGCGTACACCAGCTCATCGACTTGGCTCTCTTGCAGAATGGCCTGCTCAAAGGCGAAGCCCTCACCCGTTTCGTCAAGAGAAGTGTAGAACTCATCAAATAATATAATTCATAATGTAAAGAAACGGCAGCCGCTTGTAAGAGAGTGACTGCCGTTATGCTTTTATTGGCCTAATCTTGTCAGGCAAAGATGCGAAAGATGATGGGAAATACAAACAAAATCAGCTTTTCTCTTCATTCTTTTTTCTTTATTATTAAATAATTTGTATCTTTGCACTGAAAAACGTACTTAGTAAATCGCACATATGAATCACGGATTTGTCAAAGTTGCGTCGGCCATTCCTTCAGTGAAGGTTGCAGACTGCCAGTACAACGTCGAGCAAATAGAGTCGCTCGTCATTCAAGCAGAAGGCAAAGGTATAGAAATCATTTGCCTGCCCGAACTCTCGCTTACCGCATACTCCTGTGGCGACCTCTTCGCCCAGCAACTCTTGCTCGACGAGGCAGAGATGGCGCTTATCCACTTGATGAACACTACGCGAAGCCTCAACATCATCAGCATTGTTGGTTTGCCTGTGCCCTATCGTGGAGCCTTGCTCAATTGTGCTGCAGTCGTGCAGCGAGGCAAAATACTCGGTCTTGTGCCGAAGACTTTCCTGCCGAACTACAAGGAGTTCTACGAGAAGCGCTGGTTCCAGAGCGGTGCCGATGTGCCTGAGGGAACAGTCCTCATCTGCGGACAGCAAGTGACAGTCAGCACAAATCTGCTTTTCTCGACGCCTTCATGCACGTTTGGCGTAGAGATTTGCGAAGACCTTTGGGCTCCTGTTCCGCCAAGTTCGACGCTCACTTTGCAAGGTGCCGACATCATCTTCAATCTCAGTGCCGATAGTGATGCTGTGGGCAAGTACACTTATTTGCAGAACCTTCTGGCCCAACAGAGTGCCCGATGCATTTGCGGCTATGTTTACAGCGCTTGCGGTTTCGGTGAGAGCACGCAGGACGTGGTCTTCAGCGGAAAGGGCCTCATCTACGAGAATGGCATACTGCTGGCTGAGGCAAAACGTCACCAGTTTGATTCGCAGATGCTCGAGGCGGAAATTGACGTGGAAAGGCTTCGTAGCGAGCGAAGGATGAACACCACTTTCTCTGCTTGCGCATCACGCAAGAGACAGCCTAACGTTGTCGACACAGAGCGTGTTCCCGCCCGTCCGTTCTCCTTGACGCGAACCATCGACGCGCATCCTTTTGTACCTACAGGAGCACGTCTGGACGAGCGTTGCCAAGAGATATTCGATATTCAAACTGAAGGTTTAGCAAAGAGAATACAACACACTGGTGCAGAGACAGTTGTAGTTGGCATAAGTGGTGGACTCGATTCAACACTTGCCCTGCTTGTTTGCGTGAGTGCTTTCGACAGGCTTGGCAAGAATCGTCGCGGCATTGTGGGCATCACGATGCCTGGTTTCGGCACAACGGACCGAACGTACACCAATGCCGTGAACCTCATGAAGCTGCTCGGTATCACCATTCGCGAGATAAGCATCAAGGAGGCTTGCATCCAGCACTTCAACGACATCGGGCACGACATGGAAAGGCACGATGTGACCTACGAAAACGGACAGGCTCGCGAGCGCACACAAATCCTGATGGATGCAGCCAACCAGATGAACGGCTTCGTGGTGGGTACGGGCGACCTGAGCGAACTGGCACTCGGATGGGCTACATACAATGGTGACCACATGAGCATGTATGGCGTAAACGCTTCTGTACCAAAGACTTTGGTAAGGCACCTCGTCAATTGGGTGGCAGAGCGCACAAAGGACGAAAGTACGAGACAAACGCTCCTCGACATTGTGGACACGCCCATCTCGCCCGAACTGATTCCCGCCGACGAACAGGGCAACATCACGCAGAAGACGGAGGACCTGGTGGGACCCTACGAGTTGCACGACTTCTTCCTCTACTACCTGCTCCGGTGGGGTTTCCGTCCTGCCAAGATATACCTCTTGGCTCGTCAGGCATTCAGCCAGAAATACGACGATGCCACCATCCGCAAGTGGCTCCGGACTTTCTGCCGCCGCTTCTTTGCCCAGCAGTTCAAGCGGAGTTGCCTGCCAGACGGACCGAAGGTGGGCTCTTGCTCCCTGAGCCCTCGTGGCGACTGGCGCATGCCGAGCGATGCAAGTTCCGAACTATGGCTCAAAGAGTGCGACGAACTGGGATAAAGTCCATAGTCCATAGTTCATAAAAAAATAAACTTTAAACTATAAACTTTCTAGTATCATGAATGTAGAGAAAATCATGCAAGGCTTGGAGCAGAAGCATCCAGGCGAAAGAGAGTATCTGCAGGCTGTCCGCGAGGTGTTGGACAGCATCAAGGACGTATATAATCAGCACCCCGAGTTCGAGAAAGCAAAGATTGTGGAGCGCATTGTCGAGCCCGAACGCATCATCACTTTCCGCGTGCCTTGGGTGGACGACAAGGGCGAAGTGCAAGTCAATCTGGGCTATCGTGTGCAGTTCAACAGCGCGATTGGCCCGTACAAGGGCGGCCTTCGTTTCCACAGTTCAGTCAACCTCAGCATCCTGAAGTTCCTCGGCTTCGAGCAGACCTTCAAGAATGCCCTCACAACGCTTCCCATGGGCGGCGGCAAGGGCGGCAGCGACTTTTCTCCAAGAGGCAAGAGCGACGCTGAAATCATGCGTTTCTGCCAGGCTTTCATGTCGGAGCTCTTCAAGTACATCGGTCCCGATGTGGACGTGCCTGCCGGCGATATCGGCGTGGGCGGCAGAGAGATTGGCTACCTCTTTGGCATGTATAAGAAACTGACTACACAGTTCCATGCTGCAACCCTTACTGGCAAAGGCCTTGAGTGGGGAGGAAGCATCCTTCGCCCAGAGGCTACGGGCTTCGGTGCACTCTATTTCGTCAACCAGATGATGCAAACGCACGGACTTGACATCAAGGGCAAGACGGTGGCACTCTCGGGCTTCGGAAATGTGGCTTGGGGCGCTGCAAAGAAGGCTACGGAACTGGGCGCGAAAGTCATCACAATCAGCGGTCCCGACGGCTACATCTACGACCCAGCAGGGCTTGATGCCGAAAAGATTGAATACTTGCTCGAGCTTCGCGCCAGCGGTAACGACATCTGCCAGCCTTATGCCGAGCAGTTCCCCGGCTCCACCTTCTTCGAGGGCAAGAAGCCTTGGGAGCAGAAGGCCGACATCTACCTGCCTTGCGCCACCCAGAACGAGTTGAATGGCGAGGATGCAGACAAGATTCTGGCCAACAAGCCGCTGTGTGTGGCCGAAGTCAGCAATATGGGATGCACGGCAGAAGCAGCCGAGAAGTTCATCGCAGCAAAGCAGCTCTTTGCCCCAGGAAAAGCCGTGAACGCAGGCGGTGTGGCCACTTCGGGCCTCGAGATGACGCAGAACTCGATGCGAATCAGTTGGACTGCCGAGGAAGTGGACAAGCGCTTGCATCAGATCATGTCGGGCATCCACGAGCAATGTGTCAAGTACGGCCGCGAAGGCGACTACGTCAACTACGTCAAAGGCGCCAACATCGCCGGCTTCATGAAGGTCGCAAAGGCTATGATGGCTCAAGGTATAGTCTGAGAGCTCGACGAAGCAAAGCGAAGTCAAGGTCTTTGAGCTATGATGGCTCAAAGCTCGACGACTTATCACACAGCCCCTACCATTCATTTGGCGGGGGCTTTGTATTTATACAATAAACCTGAAGGACAAATCCCAAAGCCCGTAGAGCGCCTGATTTCGCTTCGACGACAGATTGTGCACCAAAGGAATTAGAAGCGATTCTAGAGCCATTTACGGGCAAAATGGAGCACTTCCGTCGCCACCCGATACTGTCTTTCGGATGTAATGGCAGATCTCATTTTTCAATTGCAAGCATCTCCCACCAGAAAGTGAGAAAGTAGGAAAAGCGGAAAGGAGGAAAGTAGACATTAATACATTTTGAAGCAGTAAAAGCAGGTATAATTAAGTATATATAATAAGTAATTT
>CACZBC010000081.1 GCA_902779315.1 uncultured Bacteroidales bacterium
TACCAATGTTTACATGCGGTTTGGTACGTTCGAATTTTTCTTTTGCCATAACGTTTGTTATTTATTATATTAAATAATGTAGTTAATTGTCTCTTTTTCCTTTGAGCTGCTTCCGAGAGTTGAACTCGGGACCTCATCCTTACCAAGGATGCGCTCTACCACTGAGCTAAAGCAGCAACGCGTTTTCTTTTTCATCTTACCCCTTGAAAGAGCGGAAGACGGGGCTCAAACCCGCGACCCCCAGCTTGGAAGGCTAGTGCTCTATCGACTGAGCTACTTCCGCATTTTCTTCAGTAAGATGTGGGTGGTGATGGATTCGAACCACCGAAGGCGAAAGCCAGCAGATTTACAGTCTGCCCCATTTGGCCACTCTGGTAACCACCCATTCTGCTTCAAATCAGCAACCACGCTTGGTTTGCTGAGCCTCTTGTCGGATTCGAACCAACGACCCCGAGATTACAAATCACGTGCTCTGGCCAACTGAGCTAAAGAGGCAATTTACAGCCAAAAGGCGTGCAAAAGACGCCTAATCGGCTGCAAAATTACATATATTTTTCGAACCAGCAAAAAGTTTCGTCGTTTTTTTAACGATTTTTTTGCTTTTCTTTATATTTGGAAGCTTGCCGCAGCAAAGATTCCACTGTTTGATCGATTGCTTCTTCGAAAGTGTTGCATGTTTCCTGAGCGAACAGTTCCGTGCCTGGCAGGATTGCCCTTAGTGCAGCTTCCTTGTTCATTGCGGTCTCAGGTTTTACAACCTTAAGTGACACCTCTATCCTTCCTATTTCGTCGTTGAACTTTGCGAGTTTGGAGAGTTTCTTTTCGATGAACTTCTCCAGTTTCTCTGTTGCCTCAAAGTGGATTGCCTGAATTTTAATTTCCATAGTTACCTCCTTTTGTTTTGGCTCGAGGATGAGCCTGGTTATACATTTCTTTCAATTGCTCGAAAGTGGTGTGCGTGTAGATTTCGGTTGTTGACAGACTTTCGTGCCCAAGCAGTTCCTTGACGGATTGCAGGTCGGCCTTGTGATTGAGCATTGCTGTGGCGAACGTGTGCCGAAGCACATGTGGGCTGTTGCGCTGCTGAGTTGTGACCATCGACAGATACTTCTTGACGATTTTGCGGACTTTTGCAGGAGTTATCCTTTGTCCGCTCCGTTCGTCGAGGAAGAGACTTTTGTCGTCCGATGCAAACTGCTGCGCGAAGGCATTGCGTTCTTCCAGGTATTGTCGCAGGCTGTCGCCGAACTCGTCGCCATAGGGAATGATGCGTTGTTTGTTGCGTTTTCCTGTGACTTTGAGCTGCATCTGATCCAGATCGACATCTTTCTCTGTGAGACCTACGAGTTCAGAGAGTCGTATGCCTGTAGAGTAGAATGTGAGCAGAATCATCCGGTCGCGGAATCCTTGGTAGTCGTCGCCGAAGAAATCTCCGTCGAAGAGTTTGTCCATCTCAGTTTCGCGGACATAGGCCGGCAGTTTCTTCTCCACCTTCGGCCCTGGCATGTTGTGCACGGGGTCTTTGGTGACGAGACCACGACGCAGCAGGAACTTGTAGAAAGAGCGGAGCGAACTGAGACGCCGGCGGACGCTTGTTGCGACATTGCCTTTGTCCATCATCTCCACCACCCATTGCCGCACGATGTCGGCGGGCATTTCTTCCCAGCTGAGACTGCTGTCTGTTGCTTCATAGAACCGCTTGAACGCTTCCAAGTCGGCTTTGTAATATTCTGTCGTACGGCTGGAGTAATTCCGTTCGTACTTGAGATAATCTATGAAGTCTTCAATCCAATTCACGCACTTCGCTTATGTTTCCTCTGCGAAGGTAACGTTTTTTTTTGACAATCCAAAGAGAAAAGTCAAAAAATTAAGGAACTTTTAATCTTCTACGCGGTGGAGCTTCTGTACATAGATAGCGCGTTCCATAGCGAGGCGCTTCAGAACAGAGGGCTTGTCGTACTGCTGACGGGCACGGAGTTCCTTCACAATACCAGTCTTTTCAAACTTACGCTTGAACTTCTTGAGAGCCTTCTCGATGTTCTCACCTTCTTTTACGGATACTACAATCATTGTTTCTTTTTTTGTTGTTTTTAATTAGTTAATTTGTTTATGTAGCGAAAATGCGGCGCAATAGCTTTGTTCCCCCAAAAACGACATATAGGGCCGCAGCCATGCTGCAGCCCTATATATAATATATAATGTACGCGCGTATTAGAGGTTGGCATTGTCTTCCTTCCAGTCTGCTACGGGAGGAATGATGCCGAGGCCGATGATTTCGTCGCGCATTTTCTGCAGGTGTTCGTAGGAAGCCTGGAGGGCTGCCATCTCTTCTGCTGTGCCTTCGGGCATTGTGAAGTGAACGCCGTCCTTGTCGATAACGGTCGGCATTGCCATCATGACGTTCTTGAAGCCGCACTTGTCGCAGTTCACATAGCAACCTGCAGGCCACTTGAAGGGTTCGCCACCCATGGCGCCTTCAATCATCTTGACTGCCTGATAAGCAGGGCTCTGGAATGAAGAACGGCCACGCAGTTTGATGATGTTGCTGCCACCCTGAATGGTCATGTGCTTGATCTCAGCCCAACGCTCCTCGGAGAGGGGAAGTTCGCTGAGTGGCTTGCCGTCGATCTTTGCCTTCGAAGCGAAGACTGCCATCTGTTCGCCGTGACCGCCATAAGTGTAGGCCTCGGTGACTTTGTCCTGCTGAACGCCGAACTCCTGAGCCAGTTGTTGCTGCAGACGGGTTGAGTCGAGGGCTGCGAGAGAGGTGAGCTGGTTGGGCTTCAAACCTGAGTGGATGAGAGCTGTGAGGGCAGTCACATCAGCAGGATTGAAGATGACGACTACATGCTTCACTTCGGGGCAGTACTTCTTGATGTTCTCGCCGAACTCGGCTGCAATCTGGCAGTTGCCTTTCAGCAGGTCTTCGCGAGTCATGCCTTCCTTGCGGGGAGCACCACCGCTGGAAATGATGTACTTGGCGCCTGTGAAAGCCTCAGCCGGATCGACGGTATAGGAGATGTTTGCACCGGGGAAAGCACAATGGCACATCTCGTCGTAAACGCCATGAACACCGGGTTCGTAGATGTCATACAGGCAAATGTTTGGGGTAAGGCCGAGCATCAGAACGCTCTGCACCATGTTAGAGCCGATCATACCGCCGGCACCAACGATAACGAGTTTCTCGTCTGTCAGGAATTTCATGATTGTGTGTTATTTTAGATGTTATACATTAATTCTGACTGCAAAGTTACACTTTTTTTCACAAGCCTCAAAGCTTTTTGCATAAAAAAACGCCATTACGACATACTTGACTTTGAGGAAGCAAAAAATACGGCAGTGAAGTTGTAAAACTTCACACTAGTAAATCGTAAACTTCACATTAGTAAAATGCAAACGTCACACTAGTAAATCGCAAACGTCACACTAGATGATTGGGATTGTAACACTATACGATTGCAAACGTAAAACGTTACGATTGCCATCGAGGCTGGGGTCGTTTGGGGATGCTCCCCGAAGCCTTTGCAAAAGGACTTTGTCGCAATCGGGGAAAAAATGCACGGCTTTTGCCAAAGTTTTTGCCTCCAATCTGCAATTAAGTCGCAAAAAAGATGTAACTTTGCATTGTGAAAGTAGAAACCAAAAACGCATTAAAGTTATGAGAGTAATCATCGAACCTGACTATCAGAACCTTAGCCGTTGGGCTGCCGAGTATGTTGCCGCAAAAATCAATGCCGCAAATCCAACCCCAGAAAAGCCTTTCAAGCTGGGTTGCCCCACCGGCTCCTCGCCTCTTGGCCTCTATAAGCACCTCATCGAAATGTACAAGGCCGGCAAGGTTTCGTTCCAAAACGTCATCACCTTCAATATGGACGAGTACGTGGGCCTGCCCGAAGAGCATCCCGAAAGCTATCACAGCTTCATGTGGACCAACTTCTTCTCGCACATCGACATCAAGAAGGAGAACGTTCACATCCTGAACGGAAACGCTCCCGACCTTGAGAAAGAATGCGCTCAGTACGAGGCTGCCATCCAGGCTGCAGGCGGCATCGACCTCTTTATGGGCGGCATCGGTCCTGACGGACACATCGCATTCAACGAGCCCTTCAGCTCTCTGCAGAGCCGCACTCGCGTAAAGAGCCTCACCACAGACACCATCATCGCCAACAGTCGCTTCTTCGATAACGACGTCAATAAGGTGCCCAAGACGGCTTTGACAGTCGGAGTCGGAACCGTGATGGATGCTAAGGAAGTGCTCATCGTGGCAAACGGCCACAACAAGGCTCGCGCCCTTCAGCACGCCATCGAGTGTGCAGTCAGCCAGGAATGGACAATAAGCGCCCTCCAACTGCATCCCCATGCCATCATCGTTTGCGACGAAGCCGCAACAGACGAACTGAAGCATGGCACATACAAGTACTTCAAGGACATCGAAAAAGGGAACCTCTAGTCCCATACATTATTAACCTAAACCCTCAAAAACTATGGAAGGACTGATCATTGGTATCATTACCGGTATTTTGGCCGGTTTCATCGCAAGTAAGCTGCAGAGCGGCACAGGCAAAGGCCTGCTTATCGACCTCTTCTTGGGCATCATCGGCGGTATGTTTGGAGGCTGGCTTTTCGGCCTTCTCGGCATCACGACAGCCGGTTGGCTTGGAGAGTTGATCTGCGCAGTAGTCGGCGCTGTCATCATACTCTGGGTTGTATCCAAGATGAAATAAAAGAACCTACGACTCGGCCCCTTCCGCAACAACGAAGGGGCTGAACTTTAATGAACAGATGAATATGTTTCCTCTCTTCCTTCGAAGGGCGGCCATGATGGGTATGGCTCTGCTTGTGGTATGCATTTTACCGCTCAAAGCAGGGACACGACTCACGATAAGCCGCGATGTGCTGCTCGACAAAATCAAAGGCGGCTGGGCAGGACAGACCATCGGTTGTGCTTATGGAGGCCCGACAGAGTTCTGCTATCGAGGCGTCATGATTCCAGACGAGACGGAGATTGCTTATCCCGAGCATCACCTGAAACTCCACTACGACCGTTTCCCAGGCCTCTTCGACGACGTTTATATGGACCTGACCTTTGTCAAAGTGTTCAGCGAGGAAGGCCTCGACGCGTCGGCAGAATCGATGGCAAAGGCATTTGCGTACGCTCCCTACCCTCTCTGGCACGCTAATCAGCAGGCCCGTTACAACATCCTGCAAGGCATCATGCCTCCCCAATCCGGCTTCTGGAAGAACAATCCACACGCAGATTGCATCGACTACCAGATTGAGAGCGACTTTGCAGGCTTGATGTCGCCCGGAATGCCCAACACAGCCTCGAAGATTTCGGACAAGGTGGGACACCTCATGAACTACGGCGACGGCTGGTATGGCGGCGTCTATATGGGTGCGATGTACGCCTTGGCATTTGTCGAGAATGACATCCAGACCATTGTCGAAAAAGCGCTCCAAACGATTCCGCAAAATAGCAAGTTCCACAAATGCATCTCCGACGTCATTCGTTGGTACAAGCAGGAGCCGACAGACTGGAAGAGAACATGGACGCTCTACAACGAGAAGTACAGCGAAGACACAGGTTGTCCGGAACTCATCATCGCTCCGGGAAACATCGACGCCACCATGAACTCGGCTTATGTCGTGATGGGACTGCTCTTTGGGAACGGCGACTTCGGCCGGACGATGGAAATCTCGACTCGATGCGGGCAGGATTCCGACTGCAACCCCTCTTCCGCAGCGGGCATTCTCGCTACCATGCTGGGGTACAGCAACATACCCGAGAAGTGGATGCCCAACCTTCGCGAAGTGGAGGACCGCAAGTTCTCCTACACGACGATGTCGCTCCTCGACGTCTACCAGCAAGGCTTCGACCTCGCCCTGAAGAACATCGAGCGGAACGGCGGCAAGGTCCTCGACGACAAAGTCCTCATCAAGGTGCAAAAGCCCAAAGCAGTCCGATTGGAACAAGGCTTCACGGGGATGACGCCCAAATTGCTTGCGGAAAACATCGAGCATCTCGGCAATCCCGATTCCGAACAGAACTCCTTCGAATTCGAAGGCATCGGCATCACCCTCTACGGCAACATCTCCTGCCCGGACAAGGACTTTGAAGCACAGCTCGAGGTCAGTGTCGACGGCAAGAAGGACAAAGTGATGAAGTTCACTTCCGACTTCCACAACCGCACAGCCGATTGCCTCTATTGGAACTACGACCTCAGGAACGGCAGGCACAAAGTGGAGTTCCGACTGCTGAACCCTCGCGAAGACGTCAACATCAAAGCCTATCGCGTCATACGATACGAGAGAATGAAAGAATGAATAAATGAAAAAATGAGAGAGCCCGCACTGTAAACAAATGTTAAAATGCAGGCTTCGCGATAAAATTCTTCATTCTTCATTCTTCATTCTTCATTTTTTTGTTGTACCTTTGCACCGCATTTGAGGGAACCCCTCTATTTTGCAACCAACACGGTGCCTATAGTTCAGTTGGTTAGAGCGTCAGATTGTGGTTCTGAATGTCGTCGGTTCGAGTCCGACTAGGCACCCAAAGCAAACCCCTGTAAGCAAACGACTTACGGGGGTTTTTGTTTGTTTTTTGCAGGCAGGAATCAACCTGTCTGTAGGATTCTCAGCATTTGTTCGTCGAGTTTGTGTCCGTGGAAGTCTTTGTAATCGACGTCGCTGCGATGGCTGTCCATAGGGCCGAAGGAGCCGCGAAGGTTCCAGATGGACCATCCCCACTGCATTTCGCGAAAGACGCTCAGGTTGTCGCGCAACCAATCCAACGCCACTTTGTGAGGGGTCTGGTTGTGACATCCGAACTCGCCGATGAAGACCTGTCCGCCCTGTTCCAACAAAGGAGTCCAGTTGCGCCGTTGCATTTCCAATAGCGCCTGCCGGTCGTAGTGCTGCCCGTCGGCATCCAAAGGCCAGCTGAGCTTTTCCTTCGGGAAATACATCTCCCCGTTCCCATAAACCCACGATGCGGCATAGTGCGAAACAAGCATGGGATGGTAGCCGCGCCCACATTGGATGATGCCCTTCAGGTCGGGGACAGAGAGCAGAGGACGGCTGCCCACATCCAGTCCGTCGATGAGGATGAGCCGCCGCGGAGAGTAGTGACGGATTTCCCCCACAAGGCGACGGACCACGCGCTCGTATTCCTCGGCCGTGGCTTTCGACACTTCGTTCAGCAGGTTGAAACTGAGGTGGCGCGAACTGACACCTTTGTAGCGCTTTGCCAACACGCTCCATTGATAGGCGCAACCGTCCAGAGCCTCCCGGTCATGGAAGAGGTTGTGCTTTTCCAGAGGCGGATTGATGCAGTAACCGGGGGCGCGATGCAGGTTCAGGCAGACGTGAATGTGGTGTTTGCGCCCGAACTCGACGGCACGGTCCAGGTCGTCCAGCACGCGAGCGTCCATCTGATAGTACTCTCCCGGACGACTCCAGGCCCAATAGCTCAGTGGCAGACGCACGAAATTGAAGCCCCAATCGGAAATCCACTTAAACTCCTCTTCGTTGAACGGTTCCGTATGGTCAGGATTAAAGTAGTTGAGCAAATTGAATCCACGCCACCTTTCGGAGTGGTATTTGCGGCCGGAACGAGCCAGGACATCGCTCGCCAGGGAAGGCACAAAGAGCATTCCGGCAGCGCAACCCAGAGTTTTCAGCACTTCTCTTCTTTGCATAACTACAACCTAATTGTTCTACTCGACGTGGACAAAGTTAGTGAATTTTCCGTTATGTCGGATGAATTTCCGCTATTTTTTTCTTGGACGAAATTCAACTTTGGCATAGGGGGAAGGGTGACTTGACGTGGGTAAATCGCCATTTTGGCACGTGTCATTTGCAATCGTCACGTGTGTCATCGGGCATCGTCACGTTAGTCGTTTGCCATCGTCCCTTGCAGTGAGGACCTCTTTTTTAAGCATGTTTATTTTGCTTATTTGCTTAAACACGTATTGGACGCGCGCATGTAGTTGATTTTCAAGCAAGAAGGAAGGTTAAGCATTTTAAGCAAGTTAAACATTGCTTAAAAAGACAAAGGCGGTTTGCTATATAATAAAAATAGATATTACATTGATTTAATTATTATATATTATTATAGTCGACGCATTTTTCTCAATTTTCGTTGCTTAATTTGCTTAAATGCTTAAATCATTTCGTGGCAGCATAAAAGACACCCATTTTGAGGGCATCTGCAGAGGTCACCTATTTGCTGCCGAAAAACGCCCTTTTTCTTGGATGGGAGAATTGCCGGTCTTGATAGGAAATCCAGAACCCCCGAAAAACCCCTCTAATTTGCCCCAGAATCGCCTCAAATCACTTCGACGTACATTTATACCACCGAGGCAAAAACTTGCGCTCTACGGCGCCTTAAAACGAGCCGTTAAAATTCTTTGAATTTTACCTCCTCAAAATCGTGCCCCAGAATCCCCAAATTATCCCATCGGAAGTTTTAAGCATTTAAGCAAATTAAACATTGCTTAAAAAGACACACTGATATATTATGAAAACAAAGCGGCGAGCCTGACTGTCATGCCAAACCCG
>CACZBC010000082.1 GCA_902779315.1 uncultured Bacteroidales bacterium
ATACAAAATAATTTCCAAACTACCAAATATTTCCACCACTTTTTTCAAGTTTTTATTTAATTATTTTTACACAAAAGGGACGGTTCTTTTTGTGTAAAATACTAACCAGTTATTTCCCGATAAGAGCCTGCTATTTCCGAATACTAACCTCTTATTGCCCAAAGAACTACTTAACTACTGACTACTTAACTACTTCAGAAAGTTGAATTAACTTCAGATAGTAATCGGAATAGTCCTTGCAGCCTGGGGGCAGCTGGTGGTGAACGAGCGAGGGCAGCACCTCCTTGAGTTGCAGGAAGAGCCGTTCGCCGGGCGCATCGTTGTCGGGGAACATGTGGAAACGAATGTCCAACTTGTCTCTTACTTCTTCCATCTTACCTCTTACATCATTCGTGAGCAACGTAGCCGACGGGATGGCTATTGCCTTGTGGCCGGCCGAGAGCATGGCCCAGCAGTCGCTGCAGCCTTCGGTGATAAAGAGCGTCTCGCCGGGCTTCAAAAGATTTAATACCGGCAAACCATAGAGATTACATTGCGACCCCTGTGGGAATCGGAAACGGGGAGCCTCACCCTTTGGAGAGGGGTCGGGGGTGAGGCTGAGATTCCTGTTCTGGATGCCAACCAGCTTGCCCTCGCGGTCGTAGTAAGGAATCTGCAGCCAAGGCACGCCCTGCTTATCGCGCCACGACGTCAGCCGGCCTCATCGTTCAGGAAAGGACGCTCGAAGAAACGCTCATATCGACTGGCGTCGAAAGAGGTCTGATGGCTGATGTCTGATGGCTGAGGTTTCCACTCATTAAGGATGATGTTGTTTTCGTCGGCAAGCCATTTTGTGGCCTCTCGGAAGCCCTTGCCGAGATACTTCATCACGAGGTCGATGGTGCCGCCGGAGGCTCCGCAGACGAAGCAGCGGTAGGTGTTGCGGCGCACCGAGAACGACAGCGAGGCATGGTGGTCGTCGTGGAACGGACAGAGCGCCTTGTGCCGCACAACCTGGAGTCCAAGTCGCTCCGCGACCCCCTCAATGGGCAGGTCGCGAAGCTTCTGAAGTTCTAGTCTATCCATGATGTTTTATCAAAAATTAGAGAATTCTTACATCAGCCATCAGACATCAGCCATCAGCCATCAGACATCAGACATCAGCCATCAGACATCAGACATCAGCCATCAGACATCAGACTTCTTCAGGTACTCGTCGGTCTTGGTGTACAGTCCGGTCTCGCTGGAGAAAGTGATGAACTTGCGATGTACCCACAGACTCAGCTGGCCTTTAGTGCCATCCTTACTCTTTCCGATTTCCACACGGAGCGCCTCCAGCTGTGCCTCGTTGAACGTATCGGGCAGGTTGTCGAGCATGTTCTTCGGACCACGACGCTGGGCTTCGCTCACCTGGTCGGTGGCTTGGCTGAACATATCGGCAAAGAGATGCATCTTCGACCACAAGTCATGGTATACCAGCCATTCTACCAGATCGCCCATGGCTCGTGTCCACGTCTGATTGTTGAGCACCCAGAGCACACAGCCAGCCTTCCAGGCATTGATAAGTGCACGCTTGGAGATGTCCCACAGGTCATCATCGTCGGTCAGGTCGGCCATTGTCGCCATATCCTCGGCCATCTTGTCAATCAGCTTGTTCAAGGGACGGATGATGAAGCGGCCCTTGCAGAGGTCAAGACGTGCCAGGTATTCCTCCAGCTTCTGGTAGAACTCGTCGGTATACTCGCCCACGCGGGGGATTTTTCCCTTGCGGCCTCCACGCGGCTTGTAGCTGAAGACGATTCGGCCGAAGGTGCCGTTGAAGAGTTCGTGCTTATAGAAAGGCCGAACGGTAACGGGCACGCCCGAGAGGGTGATGTTGGCTCGCATAATGGGATTGCCGGTGACGCCGTCGACCGTGGCACGCAGGGCTCCGGCTTTCGCCTTGTCGAAGATGTTGCGGAACGTCTTGGAAACCTGCTTGTGGCTGCCACACAGCTGGTCGGCCATCTCCACCTCGGGCAGGTCGAAATACTGCGTCCGTCCGCCCAGTTTCTCGAGGGCGATAGCATTCTTGAGGAAGGCCGGTTTGGTGGTATCGACAGGAGGGAACCAGATGGCAATGGTCGGGCAAACGGGCGTGTCCTTAGCGTTCTTCTTAGCCTGGTAGAGATTCGACCACTCCTCCAGTTTTTTGTATTCCGCCTCGTCATGACGGGTGAAGTCGCGGCAAATTGCTTTCACTAAATCGGTCAATTGGCCCTTGTTGTCGCCCGAATTGCCCACCAACTGGGCCATCATGCCGCATGTTTCCTTCCAACTGCGGTCGGGATACTGAAATTCTGCGCCGCTGATGTGTGCGCCAAGAGAGGGAAAGAGCATTGGAACGAGGGGTTCGTGCATGTCTTTCGAGGCCTGCGTGAGCAGGAATTTGATACATTCTGTACCTTTTCCGAGGTTAGGCATCTCGGGAGCCTTCTGATTACTAATATCGTATCTCATTGTATTTCAGCTTTTTAGATGATTAATGACTGACCAGTCATTTCAATTTCAATTATTTCAGTTTTATTTTTGAGGTATCAGATTCCCCTCTTATTATATATAACTATCTATATATCAATTAGTTATGAATATATATAAGGGACATTTGACCACCTTATTATTAATTGAAATAACTGAAATTGAAATAGACACGGCTTTTTTTACCTTTTTATTTATTCCCTATCAGGCCCTTAAGTGCTTGATGAAGTTCAAGGTACACACCGAAGGTGTAGCGCTCGAAGCTAAGGTTCGCACCAAGCTTTGGCATCGGCTTGAAGTTCAGGCGGAGGTTGCCATCGTCCTGACGCGTAATGGTGATGTACTTGCCCTTGTAGACGCGCGGGTTGCGCTTCGCCGTCCAGGGCAGCATCTCAATAAAGGTGTAGTGCGCATCGCGGCAGCGGAATTCGTCGATGTCGGCACCATGATCGCGGCGCAGCACGCCCTGATAGTCCTTACCCGTCTTCAACGTGCGGTCGCTGTGAAGAATGGTCTTCACGTCACAGCAGAGTTCTGTACTACGGTTCCAACCCTGAAGCACGTCTTCCACGATGCTTCCCACGAGGCGAACCTTCTTTGAATTTTTGTTCTTAGCTTCCATTGTACTTACTTATTTTTTAGGAAGTGAACATCTGATAGCGTTTCCAGTATTGCGGCCAGATGATTACCGGTACTGGCGGGAGCCACGCTTACGGCTTTCTTCCCTTGGAATTCCGATGGCAAAGGTAAGCATAAAAAAAACGCTCCAGATGGTCTGGAACGTTTTGGGAAGGATTTGGGAAGGATTTGGGAAACTCACTCCTGCGGGAGGCTGGATTTTTGGAATTCATCGACCAGTTTCAGCACGATTTCCCGACATTGGGAAAACATGCCCTGGTCGTTTTTGCTCACGCGGACAGCGTCCATCCTACGCGGGTCGTAGTCCATAAACGAGAGTGTGCAGATCTTCCGGATGCTCTCATAGCTACACTCATATTCAGCAGCGATGTCCATCTCGAGGCTCCCGATCTTCTTGCAGAAGTCCTTGGCATCTACCGGGTAGTTGCATGCCCAACGCAGAAGCCAATAAGCACCGGCCCACTTCCATTTGGCATCGATAATCAGACCTTTGCCCGCCGAGGCCTCCAGCACCTGAGCAACCAGTTTGTCGCTGTAGGCATCGCCCTCCTCGTTTAGCTCCTTGACGCGACGTTTGATGTCACGGCGAAACTGCGTCACCTGGCTCTTCTTCAGCAGCGGTTCTATCAGTTTTCGAGCCTCGTCACGCTCCTTGGCATCCTCACAGGCAGCAATCTGCTCGACAACGCTGTCGTAGGTCACACGGTTCGACCATTCGTCATTGTTCTTCCATTGTTCAACCGTCTCAGTCAATGCAGCATTCTCGCTCTCCAGCGATGCCACACGCTGTTTCAGTTGCTCATTTTCATCAAGCACCTCCTGAACAGTGCCCATACAGTTCATCCACTTTGCCACAAAGGCTTTGGCTTCTTCTAAAGGGTCCCCGCCCCCTTTATTAACGATTGTCTGTGTCATAAAATTAGGAATATATATTGTTTAAAAAAGATTGAGTATTAGCCAAAAATGTTCCGCCATATTTTATAAGACGAAAGGGCTGCAAAGTTAGCAAATATTCTCTATCGTTGGATATATTTTTATGTTAATAATCCCAAAACCGCCGACGAAATTTTTTCACCCGAAATTAATTTCCCTCCTTTAACACTATTTAAGGGAGGGGCAACGCTCGTTAACAGAATTCTTTGTATCTTTGCACACAATAGCGTGCAATAACAAACAATATTACCAATTATATCTGAAACAATTATGAAGAAAAAGTATTTTTACGAGAAACCGACGATGCAGGTCGTCCAGTTGCAACAACAGCAGCACCTGCTGGCTGGTAGTGATGTGAGTGCCACAATGGATGGGACGTTTACAGAGGAGACTATCTGATGCCCCCGCAACGATCCGAGTATTAACAACATAAACAGAAGAAGAACAATGAGAACAAAGAATATCTTCAAGGCGCTGGCACTGGCCATGCTGATGCCCGCCATGCTGCTGACTACTGCTTGCAGCAGCGAGGACGACGCCCTCAACAACACCGCGAACACTGAGAACACGATAAATAAAGGCTATGCCCTTCCCGTCACCGTGAACGTTACCCGTGAGGGCGATGCTGCCACCCGCGCCACGTATAACGAATCTACCAGAAAGCTCGAATTCAGCGAGGGCGACAAGTTGTTTGTAGAGGGATCCCATGAAAAAGCTGACCGTTTTGCCGGCACGCTGACATGGCAGTCTGGCGGAACATTCAGCGGCACGATTTATACCGAGAGTCCGTATGAGGGCACTGTCGATGACCTTCTAGATGGAAATTATGCCACCCTGCTGCCTGCCGGCTATAAAAGCTACGATTATCTTGAAATTATTGAAGATGAAAATGAATATGAGGCTCATCTCGGAGAAAATGCTTATAATTCATTTGCCACATCCAAGAAATTAGGCGTAGAGCAGTTAAGCTATGAGCATGGAGAATATACCATCGGCACAGGCTTTGTGCTGGAGCCTCGGAATGCCATTCTCAACTTCACCATCACTGGTCTGACGGCCAGCACGAAAGTTACGGCAACATTATCAGATGATGAAGTTTGGACACCCGATATTGAAGGAGAAGTGACCACTGATGGCTCTGGCAATGCTACATTTGCCATAGGTTTAAAAGGTAGTTCTGATTTAAATGAATTCTCCCTGACCGTGGCCGGCAATGCCATCACCCTTGTCAGCAGCAGTAAAGTGCTCGCAGCCGGCAAGATTTATAACATCACCAGGAGTGCTGCTCCAGCTGCTACTAGTCTTTCGGAACTGAAGACTGCCATCAATGGCGGTACTGACTGCTCCAGCTACATAGGTTGGGAGGTTAACAGTGCGGGCGCCATTGCCAAGAGCGGCATCAGCGGTACCAAGATTGGCTACGTGGCCTTGGTGTCCACCAGCGATGTTGATGCCGGTGTCAGCGGCAGCCGCATCCTGGTCCTTGCCAATGCCGATGCTGGTACCAGCATTCTTTGGGGCAGCTACGGTACTTCTCGCGGTCTGACTGCTGACGACCTGAACGGCTACAGCAATACCAATACCCTGCAGGGCTATGGCTCGGAAGCTCACCCCGCTGCCTACGCTGCCTGGAACTACAGCGCAGCGATACCAAGTGGAGCTCATTGGTTCATGCCGACCAAGAAGCAGTGGGAGAATATGCGTGACGTCTATGGCGGTTCCAACTTAAACAATCGCAAAGCCATGGAATCTGCTTACGGGATTGGTGACAACTATTGGACCAGTACTGAGTACAATAACGTCAGGGCCTACCGCTTTTCCACGAATGGCGGTTTGCAGTACTACGTAAAGAACGGCACCAGTGGTATTACTAATGTTCGCGCAGTTTTCGCATATTAACTCTTTGACAAACGGGGTCTAGCCCCCGTGCGAAGTGCACAGCGGAGACCCTATTGTGCACTTTGACGAATAGAGCCTCCCCCTGCGGAAATGCAGCGGGGAGGCTTTTTTTGCGCGAGGATTAAATAGATCACGGGACTCTGATCTGTTTTAAAGATAAAACCTGGAAAACGGAAGTCAGCGGGGCTTCCGTTTTTCTTGTCCTTTTCCTCATTCTTCTTCGCCCCCTGACACTCGCCCGCCCGAAGGTGTTTTTCTGCCAAATATTTGCAAATCTGAAAAA
>CACZBC010000083.1 GCA_902779315.1 uncultured Bacteroidales bacterium
ACGATGTATCGGGCGAAGACATTTCCTTTGTGGTCTTCCTTCCATTCAAGGGCATAGGCGTAGCGATGCGTCTTGGTGGTGTCGCTGGCATCAAGTATGCCGACGTTGATGTAGTTGCCGTATTGCTCGCCAATAGTGACGTAGCGACTCGGGTCTTCACCTATCATCAGGTTCCGCTTGCCATCATTCTGCGGGTTTCCCGTCGATAAAGTGTTGACGACGTAACAGTTCGGATTGTAGGTTCCGTTTGCCTCGAAGGCTTTAATCATTTCGTCGAGCATGGAACGTTGTTTTTTTGGAAGCGTGAAGGTCATGATGTCACAACGCCATTTCAAAGGCGTTCCCTCCTTCGTTATGTCACGTTCCTGACCAAGACTCTTACTGACTTCCACCTTATTATCAATGGCTTGGGAGATGAGACTACTCATCCAAGACTCTATGTCTTGCGCTACGACCTTTTGTGCCGAAGCATTCAAAGTGGCGAGCATCAAGCCCGCAAGGATTAAGTTCTTCATATTAAATTAGGTTTTGAATGTTTAGAATGAAATGATTTGATGTGATGTCTCAAGTTCTCTGCCCTCGAGTGTGGCGATGTATGCCCGCAGAGGTTCAGTCTGCTCATGCATCTCGTATGCTACTTGCAAGACTTCTTCGGCAAGGAAGATATCGACGAGCGCCTGCTTTTCGGGCGAGATGACGGGCTCTTCCTCAAGTTGCTCCACAGCCCTTTCCGAGGGAGATGGGGAGTCGTCCCGATCTGCTTCTGAAGACGCGAGCAAAGGTTCCTCAGAACTTGGCACGTGATGCAGGCCAACATCACGTTTGATGTTTGCCAACGTCACGTTTGACGTTTGCGTTTTAGCCACGTGATGTTTTTCAACTGTCTGGGGCGTGTTTTCTTGCTCTACATTTTGCGGCTCTGGCAGAGGCGTTTCGTGTGTTTCTGTCTGCTGAGTCACGACAGGCTGTTCCTTTGGCCTGTTCTGGTAAAGGAAGAAACCAACAAGCAGGACTGCGGCTATCGAAGAAATGTATAGTAAAGTCCGGCCTACAAGATTTCTCCTGTCGTGGCGAGGAACTTCTCTGTCCGGCAAACTGCTCATGATGCGCTCCGTCAGGTCCTCCGAATCATCGATGACGGGCTGCTGGCCTTTGAGCCGTTCCAGTATTTCGTCGGTCTTATTCATATCCTAATGCTATTAAACGTTTGCGTATCGTTTGTCGAGCCACATACAGGTTGCTCTTCACCTGCTTGGCATCCATTCCTGTTATCTGTTCAACTTCTGATGAAGAGAGTTCTTCGAGATGGCAGAGCGTGAACACAAGCCGTTGCTTCGTACTGAGTTCCGCGGCAAGCATCCTCACGATGGCCACCCATTCGCGGTTTTCTATGGCCCGCCCTTCCGAACTACTGGAGGCAAATTGTCGCAACATCGACTCGTCTTCAGCCAAAGGGACAAGTTGCTTCATGCCCTTGAGCCTGTCTAAGCATAGACGTGTGGCAATGGTGTAGAGCCACGTAATGAATGGACGTCCCGGTTCGTAGCTGTCGAGGTTCTGCCAAACGCGAATGAACGTTTCCTGCACGATGTCCTTTGCCTCCTCTTCATCGCAGAGCATCTTCAATGCCAACGAGAACACCAAACGCTGGTAACTTTGCACCACCCAACGAAACGCCGCTTTGTCGCCACGCTGGCATCGTTTCAAAATCTCGCTCTCGAGTTGTTGTGTTCTCTTGTTCATCTAACCATTATACGACAGGAATCGATAAAAGTCAAAAAAGTTGAAGCATTTCCACAAAAAACAACCAATGCGGAGAGTCCCCGCATTGGTTTATGAGAAAGAGGCCGGATGGTTTCCAACGCTTCGTATGCCCCTGTCTTACTTCAACTTCGAAGTGATGATGTTGATACTGAAAGGTGCGACGTCGAAGGTGAGGCGGCGGCCTTCGTCTAAGGTTGTGACTTTGGCAGGGCGCGGTACGATGTTGTTGGGGTACTGCATGGTGTTCTCGTCTTCGCCAGTCATGCCTGCCAGCCTTACCATCTCTGCTTTTGCAGCCGTGCCGCCCGAAAGTTCGATGGTTCCCGATGTGCCGGTGTCGCAGAGGTTCACAAGCTTGGTGTAGAGCGTGCCAGTCTTCTCGTCGAGGGTTGAGTTGGCATAGACGCCATGCAGCAGGCTGCTTTTCTTCTTGCCTTTATAGACTTGCTTTCCATCGACGAAAGCTGTGATGTCCTCGCCATCCACATCAAGCTGGATGTCGTACCACTTGCCTACATCATAATGGTCGTTTCGCGCGCCATCGAGCGTATTGCGGCTACCAGTCATAGTTGTCTCGACAGAGGTTCTCGTGTTGCCCCATCCGCCAAGGTTCAACCAGTCGAAGTTCTTCTCGTCCACATAGTTGAAGACAATCATGAAGGCTTCTGCACCACCATCTTTACGCGCCTGAACCTTGAAGGTATAGCGTTTGGCTTTCATCCTATCTGGAGAGATGTGCATACTCTCTTCAGCATTACTCGTTTGACGCAAAGTGCCGCCTTCCGCGCTCCAATTGCCCTGATACTCAGGCTTCGTGTTGCCCGACGTCCAGTTCTTCATGTCGGAGAGCTGTACCTCATCTCCCTCAATCAAGAGTTGCGGATTGCGATAAGTGGCTTGCGTCTTCCAAGTAGCCACGCCGACACCAAATGGAATCATATTTTCCACCTTTCTTTCCGGAATGCTCCACTGCAGGTCGCTCTTTACCACACGGTTGCCGATGTGCGTCGGGAAGAGCTGCTGCACCCAATAACTGGGCGTACCGAACGACTGGCTGCTGTTGAACCTGATCATGTCAGGACGCCATTGGATGCCGTTCTCATTGACGAAGATGGGCGCATAGCTGCTCATGCGGACAATGTCCGCGTTATTCTCCATGCCCAACATAAAGACAGCCTCGCCCATAGCAGCATTCAAGTTGCCAGTCGTGCCATAACCTTGCGTGACGGCATACTCGCCAGGATAGATGATGGGACCTTTCCTGTCGTAATTGTCAAAGCGGTTGTACTGGCCGACAAACCATGCCGGATTGCGATAGTAATGCTCGTCGAGGATATCGACGGGATTGTTGTTGCGCCACTTGGGATAGTCCGTTCCCCACGATTCCACGTTGCCGATGCACTGAACCTCGGGGAAGCGGGCCTTGATGGCGTCGTAGAACATGCGGAAGCGCTCGGGATAGTGGTCACTTTGGTCGGAGTTGTCCTCCATGTGATAGTTGTAGTTCTCGTTGCCAATCTCAATATAAGCGATGTTGAAGGGTTCTGGATGACCGTTCTCGGCACGCATCTTGCCATAATGACTCGTGACTGGGCCGTTGGCGTACTCAAGGGCACCGAGACACTCGTCAATCCACGGCTGCAACTCGTTCAAGGGAGTACAGCCACCATGCCAAATGCCGATGTTCACCACATAGAGCGGCTTCGCTCCGAGGTCCTCGGCGAGTTGCAGGAACTCATGGAAGCCGAGGCCGTCCGTAGTGGGGTAACCCCAGTTGGCATTCATGTGACCCGGACGTCTTTCTATCGGGCCGACAGTCCGTTCCCAATGATAGGCGTTCTCGGGCTTATGGTTGCCCTCCACATAGCAACCGCCAGGGAAGCGCATGAAAGCAGGATGCAGGGCCTCGAGCTTCTCGGCCAAATCGATGCGGCAGCCGTTCTCGCGGCCTTTGTAGGTTGGTGGGAAGAGGCTCACCACATCAAGAAGGACGCTGCAGGGGTTTTGGAAAGTGAGGTGGAAGACAGCTTGAGGGTCGCTCTCAGTGGCTACAATGTTGGCCTCCACCTTCTGCCAGCCCTTACGGAACTTGACGTCGATGGCTGTGGCGCCGAGTGTGTGGTCACTCTTGGTGGCGAGGCGGGCGAGTACAGAGCCGGGCTTGCCGTGAAGAACCTTTATCCAGAACGACAGCTTGTACTGCGTCCCTGTCACTACGTTGATGCCCCAATAACCGGGATTGCTAATGCCGGCGCCAGGGATGGGGCTTTTGACCAACAGGGCATGACCTTGCTTCTCGTTGAGGAGGTCATCGCTGACGAGACTTATCTCGCTCCTCTCTGCCTTCCAATGCTCAGGCTTCTCGGCATCATACTCAAAGGAGCGGTTCCTGATGAGCTCAGCATAGAGGCCGCCGTCGGAAGCATAATTGATGTCTTCATAAAAGATGCCATAGAGCGTGGGGCTGATTTCGATGCCCTTTTGCGCCACATCTACCTTGATGTTTACCTGTGCTTGCAAGTTCACGAAGGCAAAGGCAAGCAGACAGAGGACAAGATTCTTTTTCATTTTCATGGTGTGTTGTTTTAGTTGTTTCAACTGCAAATATACGATTTTTTTCTTAATTACGAAACAAGTGAGGCAAAAGTATACCTCTTTTTCCTATTTTATTGTTTCCGAGCGAGAGTGCCTTGGCCATGATTTCAGTTGGCAACTATGCCCCCTCTCGCCAGACAAATTGCCCGAGACATGCAGTCAAGTTGATTGCTCCATCGCGACAATTCAATTGCTCCATCGCGACGAAGCAATTGCTCCATCGCCATGGAGCAACGGATTTCACCTGTCAACTCGGGCAAAAGGACAAAAGAACTCCACTCCCAAAAGATGTTAAAAGAGGAGACCCGACGAGCGGAAATGTCGGATTTTATTCGTACCTTTGCCGGCAGAAGGACGAACAGAATGATTCTACTCTCAGAAGTTAAAATGGAAGTAAAAGAGGAAGTAAACTTGCTCCGCTCGTGGAAGTTATAAAAGGACAATACCATATAGACAGACAACACCCAATACTATCGTCCAGCCAACTTGTTGGCTTCACTTCCTGCGCGAAG
>CACZBC010000084.1 GCA_902779315.1 uncultured Bacteroidales bacterium
ACGTCACACTAGTTAAATGCAAACGTCAAACGTGACGATTCCCTTCGCGGAACACCATATATGAATGGGGACACGCAGCGGCGCATCCCTATCCCAAAAAGAAAAATTGACTTACTGAAAAAGAAAGAGACGATTCTCGGGCGGAGACCTCAATCCACATCGTAATAGACTTGCGCCGAATGATAGCCAGGCATCTGCAGAACCTGTTCCTGTAGCGCAAGCAACCGCTCGCGAACGGCCGACATCGGAGCCGACAACTCCATCTTCAGAATCAGCTTGCGGATGTGCATCTGCTGGACGCGACCGACTGGAGGGGTGTCGGGACCAAGCACGCGCTCGCCGAAGACCTGCCTCAGCAGCTGCGCAAAGTCGGCGGAAAGACGCTCCACAACCTTCTCGTCGCGATGCTTCAGATAGATGAAGATGACGCGGCAGAAAGGTGGGTAACGGAACAGCTCGCGCTCCTCAGCCTGCTCGGCATACATGCCCTCGTAGTCGTGATTCACCACCTGGCGGACAATCGCATTACCCGCATCGCGCGTCTGCAAGACGACATGACCGACAGCACCTTTTCTGCCCGCCCTGCCTGCAACTTGCTCCATAAGTTGGAAAGCCCTTTCATAGCTGCGGAAATCGGGTTGGGCGAGCATCGTATCGGCGGAAAGGATGCCAACCAGGCTGACGCGGTCGAAGTCGAGACCCTTCGTCACCATCTGTGTGCCGATCAAGATGTCCGTCTTCCCGTCCTCGAAATCGTGCAGGATCTGCTCGTAGTTCTGCCGCGAACGCGTCGTGTCGAGGTCCATCCGCGCGATGCGCGCTTCGGGCAGGAGGGCCTGCAACTGCTCTTCGATGCGCTCCGTCCCGTATCCTCGGCTGGACAGTTCGGTGCTCTCGCAGTTCGGACACATCTGCGGAATGTTGTAGGCCTTGCCGCAATAGTGGCAAACCATTTGCCTGAAACCGCGATGGACAGTCAGGCTGACATCGCAACTCTGGCATCGTGGCGTCCATCCGCAAGCCTTGCACTCCAGCACGGGAGCATAGCCCCTGCGGTTCTGGAAGAGGATGACCTGCTGCTTTTGCTCCAGAGCCTTGCGGATGTGGCCCAACAATTGGGGCGAGAAGAAACTGCTCATCAACTTCTTCCTGCGCATTTCCTGCACGTCGATGACCTCGATATTCGGCAATTGCATGCCTGCAAAGCGCGTCTTCAGGGTGACGAGTCCATACTTGCCGATGAGGGCGTTGTGGTACGATTCCAAGCTCGGCGTGGCAGAACCCAGCAAGGCTTTCGCTCCAGCCTGTTTTGCAAGCACCAGGGCGGCGTTACGCGCGTGGTAGCGGGGCGCAGGGTCCTGTTGTTTGAAAGACGTTTCATGCTCTTCGTCGATGATGAGAAGGCCCAGATGCCGGAAGGGAAGGAAGAGGCTGCTCCGCACACCAACCACGATGTCGTAGGGTTTGTCGCTAAGCATCTTCTGGTAAAGTTCGACCCTCTCGTTGTCGGGATAGCGGGAATGATAGACGCCCATCCGGGAACCGAAGACGCGACGAAGCCGTTCCGTCAGTTGGGCGGTCAGGACTATCTCGGGCAGCATGAACAGAACCTGCTTCCCCTCTTCGATTGCCTTCTGCATAAGATGGATATAGATTTCCGTCTTGCCGCTGCTAGTGACGCCGTGAAGGAGGCAGACGTTGTGCGTCCGCCATTGTTCCTCGATGCTCTCCATCGCCTTTTGTTGGACGGGAGTCAGGGGCGAGGCACCTGCTTCCTGATGTACAGATTTTGCCCTTTCCACGGGTTTGGCGTAGGTCTCGAGAATGCCTTTCTGGCATAGTTCGCGCAGGATGGCGTCCGAGCAGTTCGCTTCTTTCAGCAGCAAAGACTTTTCGATGCCGGGCTCGAGCCCAAGAAAACAAGTCAGCAAAGCCTCTTGCCGAGGGGAGCGGCGCAAGCCGTCGAGTGCCTCGTGAAGGTGTGTCTCGTCGTGGTAGGTTTCGGCAAGCCGCACACAAGTTACGGTCTTCGGCTTATATGTGCGACGTATTTCCTCCTTCATTCTCACAGCCCCCTTCTCGAGGAGGTTTTTCACGGCAGGCAGGATGCTCTTGATGCCTGTCTCTTTCTGCAAGCTCAGCAGGGTTTGCTCAGGCTTATTGCCAAGGGCCCGCCATATTTTTTCTTCGTTTGGCGAGAGGGGCGATTCTGCTTCCCATCCCTCGTTCAGCAGAATGGTGCTCTCGCTCTCCAGCTTCAACCCCGAAGGCAGCGCGGCCTTGAATACATCGCCCAGCGTGCAGAGATAATAGTCGGCAAGCCATTTCCATAAACGCAGTTGTTCGGGAAGTACGATGGGCTTTTCGTCGAGCACCTCCGAGATGGGTTTAGTGGAGTAGGGAGGTGTTTCGTCGTGCAGGCGGACCACTATTGCCGTATAGAATTTCCTGCTCCCGAACGGCACAATTACGCGACTCCCCACTTGCGGCTGAGCAGCCGGTTCGGGCGGCAAAGCGTAGGTGAAAGCACCCTGCAGAGGCAACGGAAGTATGACGTCGGCAAACTGTAGCATAATGAGGGCAAAGGTACGAAATAATATTGAGAATTGGAAATTGAATATTGAAAATTCTTCATTTGCCCGAAAGAAATGTCCCTATATATAATAATGTATATTACGGGCAAACCTGCCTTTCATTATTGCTCATAACCCCCGATTTGTGCACAATAAAAGTTAAAATGTGCACATTTCGGCATGTTTTTAAGCCAAAGTATTGCATATTTGCGCAAAATGTCTTTACTTTGCACCGCGAAATAAAAAGAGAGTATAAATTTTATTGATAACCAAAAGATAAAGTTATGTCAGAAATTGAAGCAAAAGTAAAAGAGATTATCGTTGACAAGTTGGGCGTTGATGAAGCAGACGTTACTCCCGAAGCATCATTCACAAACGACCTCGGTGCAGACTCTCTGGACACCGTAGAACTGATTATGGAGTTCGAGAAGGCTTTCGAGATCACTATTCCCGACGACAAGGCAGAGAAGATCTCTACCGTTGCTGATGCCATCGAATTCATCAAGGCAAACAAGTAAGAAAGCAATTCACAATTCACAATTCATAATTCATAATTGCCTTTCATCGCAACCTGCTATTGGCTTGCAGTTTTAATTATGGATTATGAATTAACAATTATGAATTAGATTAAATGGAACTGAAAAGAGTTGTAGTGACAGGTATCGGTGCCGTCACTCCTTTGGGCAACACTGCCGCCGAGACGTGGCAGAACATGCTTAAGGGCGTGAGCGGTGCTGCTCCTATCACACATTTCGACGCATCCAAGTTCAAGGCACAGTTTGCTTGCGAGGTGAAGGACTTCAATCCTGAACAGTTCATCGACAGGAAAGAGGCTCGCAAGATGGACCCCTATTGCCAGTACGCGCTCTCTGCAGCCATCATGGCCGTGGAAGACAGCGCTATGGACATAGAGCAGGTCGACAAGAACCGTGTGGGTGTCATCTTCGGCGTCGGTATCGGCGGCATGAAAACCTACGAGGAGGAAGTGTCCGCTTATGCCAAGACTGCCGACACCATCGGTCCTAAGTTCAATCCCTTCTTCGTGCCTAAGATGATAGCCGACATTTGTGCCGGCCATATCAGCATCAAGTACGGCTTCCACGGCCCAAACTACATCACCTCGAGTGCTTGTGCATCTTCGACCAACGCGCTTGCCGACGCATTCAACCTCATCCGTCTGGGTAAGGCCGACGTCATCGTAAGTGGCGGTGCCGAAGCAGCCATCACGGCAGCAGGTGTGGGTGGCTTCACAGCTATGCACGCCCTCAGCACACGCAACGATGAACCCCAAAAGGCAAGTCGTCCCTTCAGCGCAAGTCGCGACGGCTTCGTGATGGCGGAAGGCAGTGCAGTCCTCGTACTTGAAGAACTGGAGCATGCAAAGGCTCGCGGTGCGAAGATATATGCAGAGATGGCGGGGGCAGGCATGAGTGCCGACGCTCACCACATCACCGCATCGCACCCCGAAGGTCTCGGCGCAAAACTCGTCATGGAGAATGCCCTCGAGGATGCAGCCATGAAGCCTGCCGACATCGACTACATCAATGTGCACGGCACATCGACCCCCGTCGGCGACATCAGCGAGTGCAAGGCCATCCTTGCAGTCTTCGGCCAGCATGCCTACGAGCTTAACATCAGCAGCACTAAGTCGATGACAGGTCATCTCCTTGGTGCAGCCGGAGCAATCGAGGCAATGGCAAGCGTGATGGCAGTCAAGGAGGACATCGTCCCGCCCACCATCAACCATGAAGACGGCGACGAAGACCCCGAGATTGACTATAAGTTGAACTTTACCTTCGGCCAGGCACAGAAGCGCACCGTAAGGGCTGCCCTGAGCAACACCTTTGGCTTCGGAGGTCATAACGCCTGCGTTATCTTTAAGAAATACGCAGGATAAGGCCGTGTCAGCCGAAAACCTGATAGACGCGATAAGGTTACCCTTCCGCAAGGATAGGGAACTTTGTCGCGCTTTTCGTGATATGCT
>CACZBC010000085.1 GCA_902779315.1 uncultured Bacteroidales bacterium
ACAGAAGACGCAAGAAGCTCAGATGCATTTTGCAAATCGGAAGATGAAGTGGTATATGGACTGTCAATCATTACGTTTAATCCAAGTCAACGAAGACAGTGAAAAAAGAGGATGGCGTATTCTTTATCGAAATGATTTTGGCGAAGAAAATGGAACGCCAGTCTTGAAGAAGTCTATAAACATCATTTCATGGGGTGGCTACATGATACGTAGGACTTCCATACAACTTGTAGAAAAATGATTAGCCTTCCATTATGAAACGCGTGTTGCTTCTTCTTTGCTTCCTGCCTGAGATAGTCAAGCGAGAGACCCTTATAACCATAAAATTCAGCCAAAAAGGCAAAAAGTTGGCAGAAAAACAAAAAATTATGCACTATGCACTATGAATTGTGAACTATTTGTCGTACCTTTGCACCCGCATTTGCGAAACAGTGCCGACGAGAGGTGCTGTTCGACAAACAAGTTCAACACATAACACAAAACATTATGTACTTAGATTCAGCTAAGAAAGAAGAGATCTTTGAGAAGTTCGGTCAGGGCAAACCCGCAAGGACCACAGCACCGAGCGTGCTCTGACTGGTCTGGTTGGTAAGCGTCGTGCCTTGCTCAACTATCTGAAGGCACGCGACATTACTCGCTATCGTGCTATCGTCAAAGCTCTCGGCCTGCGTAAGTAAGCAGACCCACCCCAGCCCTCCCTGCAGGGAGGGAGAGGTAACCTTTCAGTTAAGACTGGACAAAGTGAGAAGTGCGAGCACTCCTCACTTATTTTTTTTCTGAGATAAACAAGTAATTATATAAGATGAGCGAAAACAAATTGAATAGTGGTAACCGCTCCCTCCCTGCCAGGGAGGGTTGGGGGTGGGTCCCCGATGTGCTGGCCGTCGTGTTCTTCGTGGCTGTCAGCGTAGTGTATTTCCTCGTGCCCATCCGCGATGGACTTGTCCTCTCAGGACACGACCACACTGGAGGCGTCGGCAGTGGTGTGGAGATGGAGCAGTACAGAGCCACTCATGATGGCGAGCGTACACGTTGGACCAACACACTCTTCTGCGGAATGCCGACTTATCAGATGAGTCCCAGCTATCGCAGTACTGAGACGCTGAGCATGATGGAGCGCGTCTATCAGCTCGGTTTGCCTGCCCTCTCGGCCTATGCCGCCTACGTCTTCATGATGCTGCTTGGCTTCTACATCATGCTCAGGGCGTTCGACTTCCGCGTTTGGATGGCGGCTCTTGGTGCCGTATTGTGGGCTTTCAGCAGTTACTACTTCATCATCATACAGGCCGGACATATCTGGAAACTCCTGACGCTCAGCTTCATACCACCAACCATCGGAGGCATGGTGTTGTGCTATAGAGGCAAATACCTGCTTGGCATCGTGGTGACGGGCTTCTTCACGGCGATGCAAGTCCTGAGCAATCATGTCCAGATGAGTTATTATTTCCTCTTCGTCATTGGTTTGATGTCGCTCGCTTTCCTCATCGACGCCATCCGACAGAAGACGTTCGCGAAGTGGTTGAAGGCAACCTTGTGCTTTGCCATTGGCGGCATACTCGGTGTCCTAATCAACCTGAGCAACCTCTATCACACTTGGGAGTACAGCAAGGAGAGCATGCGCGGAAAGAGCGAACTCACGCAAAAGACGAAAGACCCTGCAGACCAGACTACAAGCGGACTGGAGCGCAGTTACATCACTATGTGGTCGTATGGAATCGGAGAGACTTGGACGTTGCTCGTTCCCAACACCAAAGGCGGAGCCAGCCAAATCCTTGCCGACAACAAGACGGCAATGAAGAAGGCCAATCCGACGTTTGCCCCCATCTATCGTGCCTTTACGCAATACTGGGGAGAGCAGCCTGGAACGAGCGGCCCTGTGTATGTCGGAGCCTTCGTCCTCATGCTTTTCTGGCTCGGATTCTTCGTTGTGAAGGGTCCGATGAAGTGGTGTCTCCTCGCGGCAACCGCTTTGAGCATCCTGCTTTCGTGGGGCAAGAACTTCATGGGCTTCACGGACTTCTTCCTCGATTACGTGCCCATGTACGACAAGTTCCGTACCGTTGCCAGCATCCTCGTCATTGCTGAATTCACGATTCCCTTGCTTGCGATGCTTGCCTTGAAGGAGATTGTGACCACCCCCGACTGCTTGCGTGGCAAAGAGGACCACATCTCGCGCGTACATTATATTACTATCAGTTTCGCGCTTACAGGAGGTATGGCTCTGCTCTTCTGGCTCATGCCTGACGTTTTCTTTGGCAATTACATCTCCACATCCGACCAGATGTACATGCAGCAATACGTCAGCGCAGGCTATATTCCGCAGGATATGGCAGCCCAGATCTTTGCAAATATGAGCGAAATGCGTAGGGCGATGTTCACTTCGGATGCCCTCAGAAGTTTCATTGTAGTTGCTATCGGCACAGCCCTGCTGCTTGCTTATCGCTTCGAGAAACTGAAGGCAACTCCGATGATTGCAGGTATCATCCTGCTCTGCCTCGTCGATATGTGGGGCGTGAACAAGCGCTACCTCAACGACGGCATGTTCTCCTGTCCTCAGACTAACGCCCAAGCCTTTCCCCAGACTGATGCCGACAAGCTCATCTGCCAGGATACTGACACCTATTACCGTGTCCTGAACCTGAGCGTGAGCACCTTCAACGACAATACCACCTCGTTCTATCACAAGAGCATAGGTGGTTATCATCCTGCCAAACTGCGTCGTTATCAGGAACTTATCGAGGAACACCTGCAGGGAGAGATGGGCAGAATCAATCAGGCAGTTGTGGAAACTGGCGGACATCTGGAGGCTTGCAATGGCGACAGCCTCTTCCAGGTCCTCAATATGCTCAATACAAAGTACGTCATCCTGCCTTTGAAGGACAACGGCAAACTGCCTGTCCAGAATCCTTGGGCACAAGGGAACGGCTGGTTTGTCGAGCAGATCGAGTATGTTCCAGATGCCGATGCAGAGATTGCGGCGCTCCACAATACCGACCTCAGAAAGGTGGCAGTCGTGGACAAGCAGTTCGAGTCGGTTCTCGGAAACGAGGTTTTGCATGAAGACACCACTTCGACCTCTACAGTCGAACTGACCAGCTACGAGGCTAATCGCTTGACATATAAGGTAACGAGCCCAAAGGGCGGAGTGGTTGTCCTGAGCGAAATCTACTATCCTGGCTGGACTTGCACGATAGACGGGCAGGCAACGGAGATTGCCAGAGCCAATTATGTCTTGCGTGCCATCAAGGTTCCTGCTGGCGAGCACGAGGTCATCATGACCTTCGATCCGCAGACTGTCCACATCACGGAAGCCGTTGCCTATGCGGCTTTGGCGCTCCTCGCCTTGATGCTTATCGCCCTGCTCGGCATAAGTATCTACAGGAAGAAGAAAAACGCACGCAGTTAAGATGTCAAACGTATAGTGCGACGATTGCAATTTACTAGTGTGACGTTTGCGATTTACTAGTGTGACGATTGGCAACGTCACCAGTATCGTTCTTGACAGAGGCGTGTCCATCTATGAAATTATGTCAGTCGTGACAGAAAATAGTGCGTGTCAATTCGGTTTGGCACGCACTTTGTATATAAGAATGTGGAAAGTTTAACCAATTAACAAAATAAGACAATGAACGTAAAACCATTGGCAGACCGCGTGCTCATCGAGCCCGCTCCTGCAGAAACAAAGACAGTAGGCGGCATCATCATCCCCGATACCGCTAAGGAAAAGCCCTTGAAGGGCACCATCGTTGCCGTAGGTAATGGCACGAAGGACGAAGAAATGATCCTCAAGACAGGCGACGAAGTCCTCTATGGCAAATACGCCGGAACCGAGCTCGAAATTGAGGGCAAGAAGTATCTCATCATGCGTCAGAGCGACGTGGTGGCAATACTTTCGTGAATAGACTCGTAATAACGAGAAAACGTAATAACGTAATAACGACAAATTAAATCAGGAAAATCATGGCAAAAGATATTAAATTCAACCTCGAAGCCCGCGATGTGATGAAGCAGGGCGTTGATCAACTGGCTAATGCAGTCAAGGTGACTCTCGGTCCGAAGGGTCGCAACGTTATCATCGAGAAGAAGTTTGGCGCTCCTCAAATCACGAAGGATGGCGTCACAGTTGCAAAGGAAGTGGAGCTCGCAGACGCTTTCCAGAACGCTGGCGCACAGCTCGTCAAGAGCGTGGCAAGCAAGACTGGCGACGATGCAGGCGATGGCACAACCACAGCAACCGTGCTGGCTCAGGCCATCGTTCGCGAAGGCTTGAAGAATGTGGCTGCAGGTGCCAACCCAATGGACCTGAAGCGCGGTATCGACAAGGCTGTCGCAGCTGTCGTAGAGAGCATCAAGAAGCAGTCTGAACCTGTTGCTTCCGACTATCAGAAGATTGAACAAGTGGCTGCCGTAAGCGCCAACAACGACCCTGAAATCGGCAAGCTCCTGGCCGACGCTATGCAGAAAGTCAGCAAGGACGGCGTCATCACCATCGAAGAAGCAAAGGGTCGCGACACAACCATCGGTGTTGTGGAAGGCATGCAGTTTGACCGCGGCTATCTGAGCGCTTACTTTGTAACCGATACGGAAAAGATGGAGTGCGTGATGGAGAATCCCTACGTCCTCATCTACGACAAGAAGATTTCGAACCTGAAGGACTTCCTGCCCATCCTCGAGCCAGCCGTTCAGAGTGGTCGTCCTTTGCTCGTCATTGCAGAAGATGTTGATAGCGAGGCTCTTACAACACTCGTAGTGAACCGTCTTCGCACACAACTTAAGATTTGTGCAGTAAAGGCTCCAGGCTTCGGAGACCGTCGCAAGGCAATGCTTCAGGATATTGCCATCCTGACAGGCGGTGTTGTCATCAGCGAAGACACAGGTCTCAAGCTCGAACAAGCCACTATCGAAATGCTCGGCACTTGCGATAAGGTGACTGTTTCGAAAGACAACACGACCATCGTTAACGGCCATGGACAGAAGGAACTCATCCAGGAT
>CACZBC010000086.1 GCA_902779315.1 uncultured Bacteroidales bacterium
GCAAGAAGATGCTGGCCAAGGAGATTGAGGCGGAGGAGAACAGTATAGTCCATAGTGCATAGTCCATAGTGCATAGTTATCTTGAATCGTGAACCGAGAGACTTTCATAGCCTGCGTGGAGCGCGAGCAGGAGGCACTTCGCGGCTTCTTGCTCGCTCTCTGCTGCGGCAACAGGGACGAGGCTGACGACCTGGCGCAAGACGCTTTGGTGAAGGCCTACCTTGCCTGTTCTGGTTTTCGCGATGGAGGCAAGTTCCGCTCGTGGCTCTTCAAGATTGCCCACAACACGTTCCTCAGTCACAAACGAAGCCTGCAAACTACGGAAAGTATCGATGAGGCAAGAATGCTTGTCAGTAGTTCTGCTGCCGACTCCGGCTTCGAGCATCAAAGCCTCTATCTCGCCCTCCGAACCCTTCCGCCAAAAGAACGCTCCGCCATCACGCTTTTTTATCTCAACGGCTACAGCATCAAGGAGATAGCTGCGATTACTGATGCCTCGGAAGAAGCCGTGAAGCAACAACTCTCGCGGGGTCGCGACAAACTTAGAGAAAGGTTGAAACTATGACAAAAGATAAAGAATTGGAGGAGCTCTTCCTCGCTCAAAAGCCACATTTCGAAGATAGTGCCGAGTTCATGCAGAAGTTGACGAAGCGGCTCGAGGCAGTTGAGTTCATCAAACAATATCAGGAGCGAACCATCCGTCGATACAGGATAGTAACTTCCGTCTTATTGCCGCTGCCTTCTTCCCTATGCTGATGACGTTTGCCGCTTGTATCATTACAAGTAATGTCTTGGAGATAGTCGAGATGCGACGGAGCATGAAGGAAAATAGGAGTTGGGCTTTGATGTGAGAAAACGTAACGTAGTTAAAACGCAAACGTATAGTGTTACGATTGCATTTGTATAGTGTTACGATCGCAATCGTATAGTGTGATGATTGGAATCGTATAGTGCCTAGTTTATTTTTGTGGCGTTTCGCTTGCCAGAGTGCAACCTTTTTCGTACATTTGCACCCTGAAACATGACGAACAACAAGATGAAGCGCATCTCTTCTCTCCTTACATTATTTATATGTGCCTCTGCCATCGCTTTGGCTCAGTTCCAGAATCCCGTCACCTTCTCTGCCACGCAAAAGAAGGTCTCGGAAGACATCTTGGAGGTCACCTTCCAAGGCTCTGTCGATGCTGGCTGGCACGTTTATGGAACGGACATAGCTGATGGCGGTCCCACTCGAGCCGAGCTGACTCTGGAGACGCAAAAGGGTGTGAAACCTGACGGGAAACTTCGTGCGACTGGAAAGGTGCAGAAGAAGATGGACGATATGTTCGGTATGGAGGTTAGCTATATGGAGGGAGCGGCCAGTTTTGTGCAGCGTTTCACCATCACGGAACCCGAGTACGAGGTTGCCGGATACTTGACTTATGGCGCTTGTAACGACCAGAACTGCATCCCACCTACAAATGTGGAGTTCAGTTTCAAAGGGGAAGGTAAGCCTCAAGTCGCTGAAACTGAGAAGAAAGCAGAGGAAGCGAAGGCTGAAGAACCTGTAGCAGCGGAGGATACAATCAAGGCAGAAGAGCCGGCAGAAGAGGTTGTTTCGCTCGAAGAGGGTAATGATCTTTGGGCTCCTGTTGTGGATGAACTCAAGGCTTTCGAGGCTGGAACGCAGACAAAGGACAGAAGTCTTTGGGGCATCTTCCTGTTGGGAGTGCTTGGAGGACTCATCGCTCTGCTCACTCCTTGCGTTTGGCCCATCATTCCTATGACTGTAAGTTTCTTCCTGAAGCGTACTGACGACAAGCGGAAAGGCATTCGCGATGCCATTACCTACGGCATCAGTATTGTCGTCATCTACGTTCTGTTGGGACTTCTCGTGACGCTCATCTTCGGAGCTAGCGCTCTGAATGCACTCAGCACGAACGCCATCTTCAATATCTTCTTCTGTCTGATGCTCCTCGTCTTCGGCGCAAGTTTCCTTGGAGGCTTCGACATAACACTTCCCAGCAGCTGGACAAATGCGGTAGATAAGAAGTCGAGCAGCACAACAGGCTTGCTTAGCATCTTCCTCATGGCGTTTACCTTGAGTCTGGTCAGCTTCTCATGTACAGGCCCCATTATCGGCTTCTTGCTTGTCGAGGTCAGCACAACTGGCTCAATCCTCGCGCCAACCATCGGAATGCTGGGCTTTGCATTGGCTCTCGCACTTCCCTTCACGCTCTTTGCTATGTTCCCAACTTGGCTCAAGCAAATGCCTAAGAGCG
Source organism: uncultured Bacteroidales bacterium (assembly GCA_902779315.1). GTDB lineage: Bacteria > Bacteroidota > Bacteroidia > Bacteroidales > Bacteroidaceae > Physcousia. The sequence continues at coordinate 2,262 of CACZBC010000086.1, forward strand.
GAAACTGGATGAACTGCATCAAGGTCTGTCTCGGCCTCCTCGAGATTGCTTTTGCCTTGAAGTTCTTCAGCGTAGCAGATCTCGCTTACGGCTGGCACTTGATGGATAGGGAAGTGTTCCTCTGCTTGTGGATTGTCATCTTTGCTTTGATGGGTGCTTATCTCATAGGTTGGATACGCTTCCCCCACGACGAAGACGAGTATGACGAAATGGGTGAGGTCATCCAACACCCGCGAACCTCTGTAACACGCTTCTTCATGGCACTTGCCGCATTTGCCTTCGCTCTCTATATGGTGCCAGGTCTTTGGGGCGCTCCATGTAAGGCGGTAAGCGCTTTCGCACCCCCTATGAGCACTCAGGACTTCCGTCTTGGAGATGCTTCGGTAGAGGCGCGCTTCAACGACTATGATGAGGGAATGGCTTATGCAAAGGCACATGGAATGCCGGTCATGATTGACTTTACAGGTTACGGCTGCGTCAACTGCCGAAAGATGGAGGCAGCGGTTTGGACAGACCCGCAAGTGGCAGCTCTGATGAAAGAGAAATATGTCCTCATCACCCTTTATGTCGACGAGAAAACGCCTCTGCCAGAGAAGGTTACGGTTCAGGAAAACGGTCAGGACATCACGCTTCGAACTGTTGGCGACCGTTGGAGCTATCTGCAAAGAAGCAAGTTTGGCGCAAATGCTCAGCCGTTCTATGTCCTGATTGACAACGACGGACATCCTCTCGCAGGCTCGTATTCCTACAACGAAGACGTTTCGGCCTATCGAAACTTCCTCGAGACAGGACTTCGTCAGTACGGTCAAAGATAGCATTTTGTCACACAATTGGCGTTCGTTTGTTAGGCCTAAATTGTCCTAACATCAGCCCCAATTATGTTAAATAATCTTAAAAGTTACATTTTTCATCCTTTTTTGGCCCTTTTTCGAGGAGTGGGTGATTGCCGTTTAAATAAAAAGTCGTACCTTTGCACCCCGAATGGCCCTAATAGGCTCGTTCCTATACATTATAGATAATAATACATAATATATAATAATAAAACAAACAAAACAATGCCTACAATTCAACAATTGGTCAGAAAAGGCCGTACGGTGTTGGAAGACAAGAGCAAGAGCCCCGCTTTGGACAACTGCCCACAGCGCCGTGGCGTCTGTGTTCGTGTCTACACCACAACACCTAAAAAGCCTAATTCCGCGATGCGCAAGGTCGCACGCGTGCGTTTAACAAACTCAAAGGAAGTGAACAGCTACATTCCCGGAGAAGGTCACAATCTGCAGGAACACAGCATCGTACTGGTTCGTGGCGGTCGTGTGAAGGACCTCCCAGGTGTACGTTATCACATCGTTCGCGGTACGCTTGATACCGCTGGCGTGGCAAACCGCACCCAGCGTCGCTCAAAGTACGGAGCAAAGCGTCCCAAACAAAAGTAATCATTAACCGTTTTGGCTTGTAAGTAAGGTTGAGTAAATGCCCCAGTGGAGGCGTTGAAGACCACAGAAAACAACCCCGAACAAAAACAAACAAAACAATGCGTAAAGCTAAACCAAAGAAAAGAATCATCCTTCCCGATCCCGTCTTCGGCGACGTGAAGGTATCTAAGTTCGTCAACCACCTGATGTATGACGGCAAGAAGAGCATTTCTTACGAGATTTTCTACAATGCTCTTGAGATTGTAAAGACTAAGATGGCTAGCGAGGAGAAGGATTCCCTCACTATTTGGAAGGAAGCCCTCGACAAGATCACTCCTCAGGTCGAGGTTAAGAGCCGCCGTATCGGTGGTGCAACATTCCAGGTTCCTACTGAGATCCGTCCTGACCGCAAGGAGAGTATCTGCATGAAGAATATGATTTCCTTCGCTCGCAAGCGTGGTGGTAAGACGATGGCTGACAAACTCGCAGCCGAGATTATGGACGCCTACAATGAGCAGGGCGGCGCTTTCAAGCGTAAAGAAGACATGCACCGTATGGCCGAAGCTAACCGTGCATTTGCTCACTTCCGTTTCTAATAACTACTTAAAACCTTTTCAAACGCTTAATTCTCATTTAGATTAGATTATTAGAGATGGCAAAGCAAGATTTACATTTGACGCGTAACTTCGGTATCATGGCCCATATTGATGCCGGTAAGACAACAACCTCCGAACGTATCCTCTTCTACACCGGTAAGACACATAAAATCGGTGAGGTGCACGAAGGTGGCGCAACTATGGACTGGATGGAACAGGAGCAGGAGCGTGGTATCACCATCACTTCTGCTGCTACCACCGCATACTGGAACTATGGCGGCCAGAAGTACAAGTTCAATCTGATTGACACTCCGGGACACGTGGACTTCACGGCCGAAGTGGAGCGTTCACTGCGCGTACTTGACGGAGCCGTTGCAACCTACTGTGCAGTAGGCGGCGTCGAGCCCCAGTCGGAAACCGTATGGCGTCAGGCTGACAAGTACAACGTGCCCCGTATGGGTTACGTAAACAAGATGGACCGTTCTGGTGCCGACTTCTTCGAGGTTGTTCGCCAGATGAAGGACGTCCTGGGTGCAAATCCTGTTGTAGTGGCAGTGCCTATCGGTGCTGAGGAAAACTTCAAGGGTATCGTTGACCTGCTCAGGATGAAAGCTATCCTGTGGCACGACGAGACGATGGGCGCCGAGTATGACGTTGAGGATATT
>CACZBC010000087.1 GCA_902779315.1 uncultured Bacteroidales bacterium
CCGCGCAGCTTTGCAGACCAGCAGCTTCATCTCGGCTGCCTCCTTCCAGGAGACCACCAAGGTGCTCAACGAAGCTGCCATCAACGGCAAGACAGACTATCTGGAGGGCATGAAGGAGAACGTTATCTGCGGTCACCTCATTCCCGCCGGTACTGGCCTTCGCGAGTTCGACAAGATTGTGGTCACCAACCGCGAGGACTACGACCGCACCCTTGCCAACCGCAAGACTCTGCTCGATTACCCAGACGGAATCTACTAAGACTCCTGTCGAAATGATAAGAACCGCAAGGCGAAAGCCCTGCGGTTTTTTGTTTTCTTTAGTCGCCTCGAACACGAAGAGTTGCAACATGGCTAGTGATGATTGCAAACGTATAGTGTGACGTTTGCAATTTACTAGTGTGACGATGGCGATTATCTAGTGTGACGATGGCAATCATCTAGTGTGATGTTTTTGTGATTTTTAAGCGGGAAAAGTGTGAATTTCGTACAGAAAAAGTTCGTTTTGCGCAGAGAAAAGTGTGATTTCCGGGGGTGACGATGGGTGTTTTTGACTGGGGTGTGATGGACAGAATGTTAAATGTTGCATAGTTGTGCAACAAAAAACACAGACTGTACCCCCCGGAGTCTATGGTCAATATTATCTATAGATAATATTGAAGAATAATTCTAGGGTATAGTCCCTTTTAAATGTTGCCGATACATGCAACATTTTACATTTTTATTTTCGTACCTTTGTGGAGAAATAGTTGCGACTTGATGCAATGTTTTCTCTATTTGTGTGTATATAGAAGTAGAGAGGCACGCGAATGAAGACACAGACAGACAACCTCATCAATGACCTGCGCAGGCAGAAACCGGCAGCCTTGGGACGACTCTTCGCAGAGTACGGTCCGATGGTGTTCCGCATGGTGCAGCGCATCGTGCCTGGCCGCGAGGATGCGGAGGAAGTCTATCAGGATGTTTTTGTCAAGGCATTGCGAGGCATCATGACCTTCGACCCAAGGAAGGCGACGCTCAGCACTTGGCTCTGCCGCATCGCCTACAACGAGTCGCTCAACTTCGTCCGACGACGCAAGCCGAACCTCGTCTATATGGACGACAGCAAGCTGGGCATCGACTCGTTCGAAGTGCCGGAAGATGCGCCTTTCGACGAGGAAATCATCAAACAACTGGAGAAAGCTCTGTCGCTTTTGCCGCCTCACGAGCAAGCCATCATCAGCATGTTCTACTACGAAGAACGGAGCCTGGCAGACATCGCCTACGTAACCGGCTCCATTCCCTCAACCATCGGTTCCCAGCTGAGCCGTATACGCAAGAAACTTTACAGAATCATCAAAACGCTTTGAGCTATGAAAGACATAAACCTACAAGAAGCCGTCCGCAGACGGGAAGAGCAGTTGCCGCCCATGCCAAGCGACCTGAACGAGCGCCTGCTTCATCGCATTAAGGCCACAACCGTGCAGCCGAAACGCCACTATATTAGGTGGATAGCAGCTGCCGCCAGTCTGGTTCTCGTCGTTGGCATAGGCTTCAAGTTCCTGAATATCCCCAAGCAGACTGGGACAAAGGTTGTAGAGGCAGTGGAACGCGAAGAGCAATCGGCAAGGCAGCCAGTCGTGGAGCCGAGTCAGCCAGTTGTGGCCGAGGCAGAAGAGCCTTTGCAGCAGAAGCCTTCAAGGAGGTCGAAGTCAACCGTCCGCAAAGAAAATGCCAACCTCTCTCAATCCCTCTCCCAAGAAGAGAATGTGGCAACTGCGGAGCCTTCCATCTCTTCTTCGGAGGAGACTATGGAGGCTTTCGTTGAGCCGGCAGACCCTTATCTCGCCCTGGAAGCCCAAGTTCAGGACATCCGTTCGCGAGGCGAGCGCTTCAGCCAAGAAATAGCACAATTAATGGAATGAAAAACTTCACATCATGAAAAGGATACTAACACTCATCTTGCTGGCAATCTTCGTAACGACAGCAGGCAGCCAGCAGCCCAACGAACGCCTTCGTCGCCTCGAACGCCTCCTGAGTGAGAAGGGCGCGATCGGTGTCAGCCACAGACAGAACAACACCAGCGGCCGGGGCATCACGCACTATTTGAACGCAGGCATCTTCGACTTGTTTACCGACAAACCGAACTATAATTTCGATGAACGCATAGGCGAGGCAACGAGGAAGAGAGTCATCGCGTCGCACGACAGCGTCATGGCTGCCCGCCGTCAGCAAATGTCGATGCTGCTCGACTCCATCCGCCTCACCTTCGCCCTTCTCGCTGGGGAAGCAGCCCAAAGTTACAGCTACGAGTACCACATGAACGGCATCGACACCATCAAGTACACTTGGGCCTCAGGCACAGGCGAGGACACCATTCTCTCTCTTCCCATCGGGGGGCGCTGGCAGTCGTCCAGTGCTCGCGAAGCAGCCTACTTCGACTATAGTGGCGGTTACAACGAGAAGCGAAAAGGCAGGGAGGAGAAGGGACAATACTGCCACATGTACAGCGTGCCGACCGGCATTCATTGGGACAACATGAAGTCCTTCGACGTCGAGGCTTTCGAAGCGCATATCGCTCCTGTGCTCAAGGCGTTCAAGAAACTGAAGGGTGCGAAAACCTATCCCGTCTATTGGCGTCACGACGAAGGCTTCAAGAAGATGGACGACTTTATCTTTCATATTTCGCGGCTGAGTGTATATAGCGACAACAAGCATACAGGCCTGACAACCGGCACGCACTACTTCATCCCGGCTGAACACAAGGAGGAGGCAGACACGCTCTACAAGCAGCTCGCCAAGCTGGTCCTCGACTACGTCAACCAGCATCCGGAGCAGCCTTACGAATATCGCTTCTCGTCTCGCTTCCCGTACCTCAACATCACGGAACTCGTTGAAGGAAGTGGTTGGAAGAGCGACACAGACTATAGCCTCCGTTGCATGCGCGACGACGACGGCTATCACATCCTTTGCCTCACCACTCAGGGTGAGTTGTGGATTCCCAGGGACTGGCCCAAGCTCAAGAGCTACATCAACGGTGAAATGGTCTATCGCAAGAAGTAAGGTTTAGTTAAGAAATCCTAAAAGATGATCTTCCCCGCATAACATTGCAGCCCCTCGCGCGTTATATATATGAAAAGGATTAATGTTTAAGGATTAAAGATAGACAAGCAAGTATGTACAAGAGCACCATCATCACCCTCCTGCTCTTCCTTGTAGCAATGGCGGGACAGGCGAGAAAGACAGTCGTTGTGTGGGAAGAGACGTCAATGGTTTTTACCACTTACCGATACTTTCAGATAAAGAAGGTAGAACTCTCGAAGCAACAGACGAAACTGTTCTGCACATATTTGGAAGGAGAGAAGTTCAGGATTTCCAAGGATTGTTACTTGCAATCAGACGGGAAGATATATCCCGTTGTTAGTGCTGACAGCATCGTTTTGGGCGAGTTTCAAACCTTGACTGGTAGTGACGAACCAATATTCGTGCTTAGCTTCACGCCCCTGCCCATGAAGACGAAGGAGTTTGACTTCATTGAGGGAATGGGCGACAATGATTTCAAGGTCTTGGGGGTTCACGACAAGAATGTTCCTTTGTCTGTCACTCCTATTCCAGAAGAGTTTCGTGCCGACCATGCCGAAGAAAACCAACTGCCAGAACTTCGATACAGCAAAGAGCGTGCTACCATTCGCTTCAAGACAATTAACCTCCGGGGTGGCATGAAGCAAGAGATAGAAGTGCAGTATCTCGACCTGAAGAATCCCAACCTGAATACCCCGACAAGAGTTACGACTAAGATTATTAGTTTGAATGAAGCAGGGGAGGCAGAAGTAAGTCTGCCTTTGGGTTTCCCGCAGGATGTGTATGCCAAACTTTCCAGCGGCTATTGGTTCTCAACAGGTCATCTGTTCCTCGCTCCGGGCAAAGAGGTGACAGTGCTTATCGATATGATGCGCGACGACACCGAGCGGAAGGACAACAAGTTTGTAGGCTTTAAAGGTTATATGGCCAAGCTTGACAAGGAATACCTCGAGGTATTCAAGGATTCGCAGAAAGGGAATGAATACACTTTCCAGAAGCAAGTCGACATCAAGGATATGCCTTCGCTTGTGAACTATCTTGAAGGAAGGAAAGCTCACATGGAGGAATGGAAGAAGACAGCACCCTTCATGGAAATGACAAAAGACGTGCTCCTTCAAAAAATAAATATGCCCATCTTCATGTCAACACCTGAATTGGATTCGCTGACGAAAACAGAAGCTTTCCGAGACTATCTGCTTCGTCAGCATAGAGAGCCATTGCAAAACTCCAAGCGATTCCTCGACGACTACTTTGTCTATTCCAGCCGTTACTATGCAATGGACAAGGAAGCACGGGCTGCCTGCCGATGTTCATTACCTCGACATGACCGACGTCGCTCCCGAAGACATCCTTTCAGCAATCCTCAGCAAATATAAGGGCAAGGCTGTCCTCATCGATGTCTGGGCCACTTGGTGCGGACCTTGCCGTATGGGGCACAAGCTGATGGCTCCCTTGAAGGAAGAACTCAAAGGCAAGGACATCGAGTTTGTCTATATCACTTCGCCTTCGTCGCCTTATGAGGATTGGAAGAACATGATAGGCGACATCCCAGGCAATCACTACTATCTTACGAAAGATCTACGATGCCAGCGGCAAACAGACTTACACAGAGATAGGTTTCCCAGGCGTCGAAACAATCAAAGAAGAAATAGAAAAGGCTTTGAGCACCAAATGAACATGAAGAAGCAAGCCATCATCACCATTCTGCTTGCCCTCGTAGCAATGGCAGGGCAGGCAAAGGTTTACAAGACCATCAAGGCGCCGAAGGCAATGGCGTCGAACATCTACCGTGGCGAGCTGAAGGCCCGCGAAGTGATTCTGGCCGATACGGCAACGACGATTCACTTCACGATGGAGTATCAGCAGGGACAGAACTTCCGTTTCGTCAACAGTTGCTACCTCATGGACGAGGACGGCACGCGCTATCCGCTCCATGCTGTCGAGGGAATCAAGCTCGACTCGTGGGTGTCTGTGCCTGAAAGCGGCAGCGTTGACTTCACGATGCACTTTGCACCCATGCCCAAACGCACCAAGGTGTTCGACTTCATCGAGGGCGACGTCAACGGAGCCTTCGTGCTGCTTGGCATACATGACAGTAAGATGAAGATGAAAGCGCCTTCCTACGAGAAACTTTCCAAAGCAAATTCCTTCGTCCTTCCCGATGATTGGTTCCAGACCGACACCATTACCATCAAGGGTCGCATCGAGGGTTACGATGCCGGGCGGTTCGGCTTCACGTCGATGGAATGCTACTACAGGGACCTCTTTGAAAAGGATGACGTCACGCTGGTACTCGACATCGCACCCGACGGAACGTTCCAGAAGAAGTTCCTCTCCAGCTATCCCGTGAAGGAAGCGTTCATTACCGACAATTCGAAGGTTGGTTTCGACGAGATGCCCTTCTTTGCCCGTCCGGGCGAGACCATCGACATTACGGTTCGCGAGACTGCCGACGGTCGCTGGGACTGCCAGTACAATAACGGTAGCAGCAAGGAAGTGGAGCGTCTGCTGAAGTCGAAACTGTTGATTAGTGACATGCTGTATCCGCTCAATTCATTCAAGGGAACGTTCGCCGAAGCCAACCAAAAGGCCGACGAGGTCTGGCAGAACCTGATGTACAGGCTGCAAGTCGTGAGCCGCCGTGACCATTTTACGCCGCTGGAGATGCAGCTCGCGAAGGCAAACGCCGAGACCTATTTCGCTGAAGCCTACATGTCGTATGCCATGATGCGGGAGTACGACGTGATGAAGCAGGAACTTCGCGACGACGTCTATTACCAGGAGATAGTGGACAGCGCGGAGTGGAAGGCGCTCTTCGATGCAGGGAACTACAAGCAGCTTAGCCGCATAGACTTCGACAATCCGCTGCTCCTCTCGGAAGGCGTCACCTACTTCACCATCAATCGCATACAGTTTGCTAAGCCCGTCAGGGAGCGCATGTACAAGGACGCACAAGGCGACGACAAGAAACAGACGACGAATCAACTTGCCGCGCTGCGCGACTTGATGTGTTGCGACCACGACAATCTGCTAGCACAAATCTGCGTCTATAAGGATATGCTCAGTGACTTCAAGTATCTGCGACTTAGAGGTGATTCCAATCCTGACGCGCTCGACGACATCATGCAGCACTACTTCTCGGCTTTCGCCCATCCCTACGTTCGCCAGAAAGCCGAGGAGTTTTATGCCCGCAAGATGGCCGAGAAGGAACTCTCGACGCCCTTGCCGGCCGACAATCCCATGGCAGACTTCATCCGTTCGCTCTCCGCGAAGTACCCCGGACGCTTCCTTCTCATCGACTTCTGGGGCATGGGTTGCGGTCCTTGCCGTGCCGCGATTCAGCAAAGCAAGAAACTACGTGCCGAGATTGCCAAGCGGGACGACGTGAAGCTCATCTTCATCGCAGGCGAGTCGACAGTAGAAGGCAGCGAGGCTTACCATAATTATGTGAAGGAATGGCTGGCCGACGAGGACGCCATCTGCGTCAGCAACGAGGACTTCCGCCGCTTTGAGGAGCTGTTCCGATTCACTGGAATCCCTCACTACGAGACCATCACGCCCGATTGCCGCCGCGTTCGCGACGATTTGCAGATAGACGGCTACTACAACTTCGACGGCGGAATGCAGCTGCTGAAAGCGAAGTTCAAATAGACAGGGAAGGTTTCGACGGGCCGCTCAACTGGCTGGCTCAATCGTCAGGACGAGGTATTCTGAGCGGGTTCCGATGCGGAACTTGCCGCCCCAGATGCCTATGCCGCTGCTGACGTAGTAGTTCGTTGCGCCGCGCTGGTAGGTGCCGAAGGCGCATTCATACATCATGTCGGTCATCCAGGAGACAGGCCAGACCTGTCCATGATGCGTGTGGCCGCTGAATTGGAAGTCCACGCCCTCGCGCTCGGCTTGTTCCAAGTGGTAAGGCTGGTGGTCGAGCAGGATGAGATATTTAGTCTTGTCGGCTGAGGCGACGAGGTCTTTGAGCGGACGACGGCGGCGATTCATGCGGTCGTCGCGCCCCACGATGCAGAGGTCGCCCTGTATGGCCGACGCGTCTCGCAGCAAGTGGATGCCCGCGTCGCCGTAGAATCTTTGTGCCTCTGGCTCGCCGCTGAAGTATTCGTGATTGCCCAAGCAGGCAAAGACGGGCGCTTGAAGCCGACGGAACTCCTCGTGCATCCGCTCGTCGCGAAGTGGTCGCATGCTGCCGTCGATGATGTCTCCGGCCACGAGAATCATGTCGGGATGCTCATTATTAATAAGGTCAACCCATCGCGCAAACTCCTTCCGGCGGTTGTGATAGCCGAGGTGTAGGTCGCTCATCAACACCAACTTGACGGGCTTCGTTACCTTCGCAGAGCGAATCGTCATTTCCTGCCGGTACTTGTGACGATAGTGGCGGTTGCCGTAAACGAAGAGACTGAAGAGGAAGAGCACGATGCAGCCGGCGGTCCACCAGTTGTCGCGCAGCCACGCGGCAGGCAGCAGATGCAGGAGTCTCGCGATGTCGAGTACGATGAAGAGCATCGTGAGGTAGAGCAAGACGATGATGCTCGACGTCCCCACCTTGTAAACCGCTGTTGCCAAGGGCATCGGCAAGCGGTCCGTCGCACGGAAAATGCTGGCGAATAGCAGCATGAACGCGCCCACCATCAACAGAAGAATGACAGTTCTCCAACCCCACGAGAGGGGGAGCAAAAGCCAGACATGCCAGCCGACATACGCGAGGGCCAGCAACGGCAGCAGCAGAAACAACAGCATTATCATTTCTTTAATCATTTTTATTTATTTCGGAAGTTATAATACGAAGTTAAAATGGGAGTTATGCGCTTCGCGCAGGAAGTGAAGCCAACAAGTTGGCTGGACGATAGTATTGGGTGTTGTCTGTCTATATGGTATTGTCCT
>CACZBC010000088.1 GCA_902779315.1 uncultured Bacteroidales bacterium
CCTTGTATTGGGTGTGTGTTCAAGTAACATGTTACAGGTTACAGGTTACTTGAAAAATTTGATTGTCTTTTCTTTCGCACTTGAAATCTTGGACAATCGGTACGCCTCCGTCACGGGCAAAGCAGCGAAGTTCGCGCACTCCTGTCGCGTTGGGTGAAAAAAGGCAAACTGAAGCGCCTCGAACAGGGCGTGTTCAGGAAAACAGAAGCGTAAAGCGTAAAGCGTAAAGCGTATCATATACGAAAAATATGATACACCCCCTCAAGTCAGCAGTCTCCTCAGGGTATGCCAGTCGATAAAGAAGAAAAAGGTATTCAAATCGTAGTTTACTCAAACTATACTACAAAAACCATTATAAAGGAATAGCTTCCCCTCTACAAGCATATTGCATGATAAGCAAGCCATTTTGAGTGACTTGCTTTTTTTTTTGTGCTTGATTTCTCCTCCCCAAAGTGTTAAAATTATGTTAAAAACGAGAAAACATTTGGAGGATATGGTGAAAACGTCATACTTTTGCAGTGTACTATTTAACTATTACACCAAAACACGCACAAAAGACACGCAATTTTTAATTCTTAATTTTTAATTTACATATACGTTATGATCAACATTCAGAACATCAAATTCGCCTACAGTAGGGAAGTTGTGTTAGACGGCTTCTCGCTCCAATTCGACAAGGGCGGCATTTATGGCCTGCTGGGCAAGAACGGCACAGGCAAGAGTACATTATTATATTTAATGATGGGCTTGCTCCGTCCGCAGAAAGGAATAGTCACGGTTGACGGCATCGACACCACGCTGCGCCGTCCCGAAGTCCTGAGCGAAATGTTTCTCGTACCCGAGGAATATGACTTACCAGCCATCTCGCTCTCTGCTTACGTGAAGGCAATCAAGCCCTTCTATCCTCGCTTCTCAGAGGACCTGCTGAAGCAATGTCTCGCCAACTTCGAAATGAGTACGGACATCAATCTGGGAGAGCTCTCGATGGGACAGAAAAAGAAGGTCTATATGAGCATCGCCCTTGCTGCAAACACGCGCTATCTCTTGATGGACGAACCCACGAACGGGCTGGACATCCTCTCGAAGAGCCAGTTCCGCAAGGTGGTGATTGAAGGCATGAGCGAGGACAAGACCATCATCATCTCCACCCATCAGGTGCACGACGTAGAGCTGCTGCTCGACCACGTTTGCATCATCGAGCGCAACAAGGTGCTGCTGAACGAACCCCTCGTGGAGAAGGACGAACCCATCAACCTGGAAGAACTGTTCATCAAGACGGTGGAAGAGCGGAGTTAATTTTGAATTTTGAATTTATTAATTTTGAATTTCTTTAAGATGAAACAGTTTAGCATAAAGCGTTTTGCAAATGTCGCTCGCTGGGACCTCAGCGTCAACAGCAAGTTCTATACGCGTTCGGCCATCATGATGATGGCGTTCATCAGCACACCCATCGTGCTCTTCTACCTCTACAACATGCTCACGAAGGGCTTCCTGCTCATGGGCAACACCTCGTCACGAAGGGCTTCCTGCTCATGGGCAACACCTCGGACAACGTGGAGGGCTTTGCTGCGACTATTGCTTTAATAGGCCTCGCCTACTCGGTTATCTCGGCAGGTTACATGTTCCATAACCTCCTGACCAAGCAGGGACGCATCAGCGAACTCACTTTGCCTGCCACGAACCTGGAACGCTTCGTCTGGCATGCAGTCGTCATCATGATTGGTGTGCCTCTGGTCTTCTTCTGTGGCGTAGTGGTGGCCGACTTCCTGCACTTCCTCTTCCGCCTGATGATAACGAATGCCGACATCCAGTCCCTCACGGCAGCCTACTATTGGAGCGACTTTGAAGGTTGGCACAATTACAGCCCAGGATTCGAAGATTTCATGGAGGACTATGGCTATGAGTTGGTAACGACCATCTTCATTTGGGGGGCATGCTACACCAGGAGCTTCAGCCTCTTCAATGCCTGGAAGTACAAGTATAACATTCCCATCACCTTCCTCTTCTACTTCATCCTCTGGACTGTCCTGCCCCTGATTCTGCTCTTCATCGGCACGATGTTCTTCTCGAAGGAGAATGTCTTGGACTTCATGGAGTGGATCAAGGATGCGAACCCCCACAACATCATAATCGGAGTGGGCATTGTCGGCATCCTCGTCTATATCGGCATCTGGTTGCTCACTTACCGACTCTACAAAAGAGCACAATTGACAACGAAAAGGAATCCTTAAGAAAAGGTGAAAAATTGAAAAGGTGAAAAGGTGAAAAATTGAAAAGATGAAAAAGAAAGTTATCATCATCCTGCTTGCTCTCGTAGCTATAATCGTCGCAATATTTGGCGCCTTAGCCATCTACTACAAAAATCAGATAGCGAATGCCCCGACTATGCAGGAACTCGCAGAAGCATATCCGTGGAAGGTGCCCGACGACTGGTTCCAGACAGACACCATCACGCTGAAAGGCCGCATCGAAGGCTATGATGCAGAGAAGTTCGGCTTCACCTCGATGAGATGTTCCTTCAATGATGTCTTCCAGAGCGACCGAAGCACAGTCCTTGTGCTCAACATCGCCGAAGACGGCACGTTCTGCAAGAAGTTCCTTGCCAGCTACCCGATGCAGCAGGTGTTCTATACCACAGACTCTAAGGTTTTCTTCCATGAAATCCCCTTCTTTGCCCGTCCCGGCGAGACCATCGACGTCACGGTGCGCAAAGGCTCATTCGGGCGGTACGAATGCGTCTATTCGGACGGCAGCAGCAAGGATCGGACGGCAGCAGCAAGGATGTGGAGCGATGGCTTCGCAACTGGGACGAACTTGCGAGGAGTTTCAGTCCGCTTTGGCACTTCGAGGGTACGTTTGAAGAGGCAAACGAGGTGGCCGACATGACATGGAAGATAGTAATGGCAAAGCTGCAGAAGCTGATCCGCAGCGAGCATTTCACGCCGATGGAAGTGCAGCTGGCTCTTGCCGACGCTCAGGCACGCTTCGGTGAAGACTACCTGGGCTGCATCGTGAAACAAGCAGATGCCTTGGTGAATTCCGAGAAGCGCGACAGCCTCGGACGTGCCGAGATACTCGACAGCGCGGAATGGAAGAAGTATTGCGACGCGGAAACCTACGCTCCCTTGCGGCGCATCGACTTCGACAATCCGTTGCTCTTCGCCAGCTATCATTTCTATCTCCTGCAAAACCGCATCGAGTTCGCCAGACCTCTTGCCACAAGCAGCTTAGTAATCTCCTTTGAAAGCTACTCAGAGCATCTTACAAACTACCTTGCTGCCCTGCGCGACCTGATGGGCGACGACCACAATAATCTGATGGTACAGCTTTGCGCTTACAAGGACTTTGCTTTCCATTTCGACACATTCCGCGAGGATGGAAGTGCATATCAGAGCATACTCACAAACGACAAACTGACCGAGGAACAGAAGCAAAGAAACATCGACGGTTGGCCTACGCTCGCCAAGATGATGCCGCTCTACCTCGATGCCTTCAAGCATCCCTACTTCCGTCAGAAGGCTGAGCAGTTCCGCGACCGCAAGCTCTCACAGAAGGACCTGGTCACACAGCTGCCCTATTCGCCTGCTGCTGAAATGATAAGGACGCTCGCCGACAAGTACCCGGGCAAGTTCCTCTTCATCGACTTCTGGGGCATGAGCTGCGGCCCTTGCCGTGCAGCCATTCAGCAGAGCAAGGAGCTGCGTGCCGAGATAGCCAAGCGCGACGACGTGAAGCTCATCTTCATCGCAGAAGAGAGCACTCCCGACGGCAGCGAAGCCTACAAGAAGTATGTGGCGGAGTGGCTGGCAGGCGAAGAAGCCGTCTGCGTCACCAATGCCGAATTCAGCCGCCTGCAAGAGATGTTTGAGTTCAACGGCATCCCACACTACGAGACCATCACGCCCGACGGCAATCGCGTCTGTGAGGACTACCGCCTGCGAGGCTACGAGAACTTCGTCGAACAGTTTGAGAAGCTGAAGGAGAAGCTTCTCCATAACCAATAAAGAATAGAACTATGCAATTCAAAGACCATAAACCAATCTTCCTGCAGATAGCGGAACACATCTGCGACGAGATACTTGGGGGCAAGTATCCGGAAGGAGAACGACTACCCAGTGTGCGCGAATACGCGGCCGAGGTGGAGGTGAATGTCAATACTGTGGTGCGCTCCTTCGAGTGGCTCAGCCAGAAAGGCATCATCTTCAACAAGCGCGGCATGGGCTACTTTGCCAGCCAAGGCGCTAAGGAATCTGTCCGCGAAAGCTTGCGCGAAGCTTTCTTCCAGGAAACGCTCCCCGAGTTCGTAGGACAAATGCAAAAGCTCGGCATCACAGTCGAGGAAGTTGAACAAGCCATGAATACTCAGTCATGAACAAGAAAGTGAAGAAAGGCTGCGGCTGCCTCTTGGGAGCAGTATTGCTGATTGCCATTGCCGGAGCCATCACGCTGTATGTGCTCCGCCCAAAGTGGCACGATGAATATGGAGAGCGCTACAAGGATATTGCCTACGGAAGCTTCAAGAACAACACCTACGACCTGTACCTGCCCCATGATGCTGCCTCGAAGGACAGCCTGGCACTCATGCTCTATGTGCACGGCGGTTCGTGGATAGCTGGCAACAAATGGGACCACAATAAAGAGTGCTACAAATGGGTGCAGGAAGGCTATGCCACAGCCTCGATGAACTACAGCCTGCTGAATGAGGAGGGAACCTCGCTCTTCACTATGCTCGATGAGATAGAGGCTTGCATCCGCCACATCCAAAGTTATACCAAGGAGAAAGGCATCCACATCAACCAGATGTCCATCGCCGGCACATCTGCAGGCGGTCATCTCGCCATGATGTTTGCCTATGCCCGTCAGCATCCCATCCCCATCAAGTTCGCAGCCATCAAGGTGGGACCGGCAGACTTCCGCATCCTGTTCCCATACGACAAGAATGCCAAACCCAAACAGGAGGAAGTGGAGGGCTTCGTGTTCGCTTGCACAGGAGAGCACATGGACGTCTCCTCGCTCACGCCAGAGCAGATGGACAGCATCAAGCTCATCGCTTCACCAATCTCTTACATCAACGACTCCACAGCTCTGCCCGCCATCTTTGCCTATGGAGAGAAGGACGGTATCGTCAAGCCTCCGCACTATCATGCTCTGCAAGACCTATACGACAGTCTGGGCAAACCCTACGACCTGATTGTCTATCCGAACTCGGGTCACCCTCTCATGGGCGACAAGGATTGTACGGAGCGCTACGAGAGCACTTTGGCAGACTATTGCAAGAAGTATTTCGGATATTAAAGTAATAGAAAGAAGAATATGAGATATAAAAACATGCTCTTACTTCTTATGCTGGTAGCTTTCACTACAGCCAGTTGTCAGGACACAGAAAAAGCCGGGTTCTACAAGGGAAGTGTTGACACCTCAATGCCCATCGAAAGCAAATACAAGGAGAAGGGTAGCGAGGAAGTCGCAAAGACGGAGTATGATAGTGATGACGCGACTATCGGCAAGATTGTTGTTGTCTATCCCCATTCCCTGCTGAAATCTGACGGAGCTCTGCCTCTTGTCAATATCGGAAACGCATCCAATACAACGGCTTACGACTTGATTGAAGCGATGGAGCATTTGGCATCATGGGGCTTTGTTGTGATAGGCAATATGGACAAGCAGACGGGCACAGGAGCTTCTATGTCGCATACGTTGGATGCATTCCTCACCCTTGTAGCCCAGCAGGACAATCAGTTCTATGGCAGGATAGATACGACAAAGATTGCCATTGCCGGATATTCCCAAGGCGCATTCGGAGCAGTTATGGCAGCTACGGCTTATCCCAATAGCCGCATGTATAAGGCTGTGTATCTGTGCAGTTGTCCGCAGAAGCAGATTGGCATCAACTTCAAGTGGGGTACTTCTGACTTCAGCAAGATTGGTGCCCCGCTGCTGATGGTAGCAGGAACAGGCGACTGGGATTCGAAGATAATCAGCCCTGAGGAGGCTTTTCAGGCCAATTTCAAAGAGACTACTGACGACTTTCCCGTCCTGGCTGTACGTCATGCATACAAGGATCATGAGGAGATGGGCGGCGAAGGCGACCCGTATATGACGGCTTGGTTCTGTCATTATCTGAAAGGTGACAGCACAGCAGGCAAAGCCTTCGTCGGTGATGATGCCGAGATACTGAAGAATACAAGTCGCTGGATAAACATCAAAAGGAAAAACCTATGAAAAGGTTACTTTAGGTGGGCAAATGAAGTCTGCCTCCAATCTCGAATTAACAATACGAATATTAAAGTAATATCGAAAAGAACATGAACAAGCGAACAATCAGGATTGCTGCCATCGCAGCTTTGACATCTTTAACGACATCACTCGTTTCCTGTGTTATCGACACTCCGCAAACAATTGCTTGGAGCTATTATTGGTGTGCCAAGGACACAATGGATGCAGGCAAGGTAGATTCCTTGAGGCTCGTCATAGAGAAAGCTATCGAGGAAGACAAAAAGACAGGAAAAGATTCTTTAACCATTAAACAGTAATGTATATGAAATTTCGTAACATCAAGATTGCTGCCATCGCAGCTTTGACACTAACTACAGCATTTCTCAGTTCCTGTGTTTTGGACACTAAAGAATCAATGGCGTGGGGAGATTATCATAAGGCCAAAGACTCATTGGATGCTGGCAATCCCTACGCTGCACAGGAGATTTTGAAATATCATGGCAAAGGAGGGAGAAGTGTCCTTGACCGCAAGGTAGATTCTTTGAGACTCGTCATAGAGAAAGCTATCGAGGAAGACAAAAAGACAGGAAAAGATTCTTTAACCATTAAACAGTAATGTATATGAAACTTCGTAACATCTTTGCTGCTACGTTGATAGCAGGAACATCTTGTTTCGTATCGTGCGACAAGATGATGGACAAAGCCATGCAGACCATGATAGAGTCAGTCTCAAACCACGACTACCAGGACTCCGAGAAGTGGGGCAAAGTCGTTTCCGTTGACCTGCCCACACTCGCTTTCCATGAAGTGGAAACTAGCGGAGCCATTCGTCTGGAATACACTCAGGACAGCACCTACTCTGTGCAAGTCTATGGCAACGAGAAAGCCATCGAAGCCTATACCATCACCTCTGAAGACGAAGAGCTTGTAGCTTCCCTTAAGGAAGGCACAGGTACTATCAACAAGAACACGCCCGCCATCACGCTCCGCATCACAGCCCCCTTCATCAAGGAGATACAGGCTTCGGGTGCCTCCGACATCATCCTCAAGGATAGCATCTCTCAGGATAAAGAGCTGGACATCAACATCGGTGGCGCAGGTAATGTCAAGATGGATAATCTTTGTCTGACAGAAAACTTGGAAGTCATCACGACTGGTGCAGCAAACCTGGAGGGTAGGGTAGAGTGCCGCAAGCTGAAGCTCAAGATGAGCGGCGCAGGCAGTGGCAATCTCGACATCCACAGCAAGCAGGCGCGCCTCACACTCTCGGGTGCAGTAAATGTGACCGTCAAGGGCGAATGTCATGACTTTGCTTATGCCGCAACTGGTTCATCATCAG
>CACZBC010000089.1 GCA_902779315.1 uncultured Bacteroidales bacterium
AGAGATGCTCGACCTCAAGGCCAACCCCAACCGAAAGGCTACGGGCTCCATCATCGAGTCCAGCTTGGACAAGGGTCGTGGCTATGTGGCTACCGTGCTCGTCAGCAACGGCACACTGCATGTTGGCGACATCATCTTGGCTGGCACGAACTATGGTCGTGTAAAGGCAATGCTCAACGAACGCGGACAGCGTGTCGAGGCTATCGGTCCGTCGCAGGCTGCTACTGTTCTTGGCTTGAACGGTGCTCCTCAGGCCGGTGATGCTTTCCACGTCATGGATTCCGACCAAGAGGCTCGCGAGATTGCCAACAAGCGCGAACAACTGGCTCGCGAACAAGGTTTGCGCACCATGAAGCGTCGCGGCCTGGAAGAGCTGGCTCACAACATCGCTTTGGGTGGCGTGCAGGAACTCAACCTCATCGTCAAGGGCGACGTGGACGGCTCCATCGAGGCACTCAGCGACTCCCTCATCAAACTCTCTACGGAGAAGATTCAGGTCAACGTCATCTACAAGGCTGTGGGCCAGATCAGCGAGAGCGATGTCAACATGGCAGCCGCTGCCGAGAACTGCTTCATCGTCGGTTTCCAGGTTCGTCCTTCAGCTGCAGCCCGCAAGTTGGCCGAGCAGATGGACGTCGATATCCGCCTCTACAGCGTCATCTACGATGCTATCGAGGAGGTGAAGGATGCGATGGAGGGCATGCTTTCGCCCGAAATCAAGGAGGAAGTCACGGCTCAAGTCGAGGTGCGTCAGGTCTATCACATCACGAAGGTCGGTACTGTTGCCGGTGCTTATGTTGTGGATGGCAAGGTCAGTCGTTCGAACAAAGCCCGCGTCATTCGCGACGGCATCGTGGTCTTTACGGGCGCCATCAATGCGCTGAAGCGTTTCAAGGACGATGTGAAGGAGGTCAGCACGAACTTCGAATGCGGCATCTCGCTGGTAGGCTACAACGACCTGAAGGAGGGCGATATCATCGAGACCTTCCAGGAGATTGAAATCAAGGCAACACTCTAATTTAGTTCATAGTCCATAGTCCATAGTTCATAGTTGGGCTACGCCTTGGACAGGACAGATGCAACACAACTCGGACTTATAACTATGGACTATGGACTCATAACTATGAACTAACACATGGATATTCTTCTGCTCGTTTTGCTGGCGGTCGGTTTCGTCAGCGGTCTGTTTTCGGGAGCTGTCAAGCAAATCATCTCGCTTGCGGCTTTCGTGGCTGGCTTTGTACTTGCCTGCCTCTACTATCAGGCGTTGGGAGACATCCTGACGAACTTCCTGAACTTCCCCACTTTCTGCAAGATAGCGGCCTTCGTGCTGCTGTGTGTAGTCGTACCCATCTTGGCGAGTCTGATTGCCTCCCTCGTCACGAAAATGCTGAACTTCATACCCGTCTTGGGGACGCTGAATCGTTTGCTGGGCGGCCTGATTTGCCTGGCGAAGTACGCACTCGTCTTGGGAGCCCTCATCTGGCTCTTCTCGTCGATGAACCTGATAAAGGCGGAGACGATGCAGAACTCCAAGCTTTGCCGTCCCCTCAAGGCCTTCCCGGAGTTTGTCTATAACGCTTTGGCTCCCAGCCGTTCAGATAACCCGACAAATCAGAGATTCTATGAGAGTGATGCTCCTGATGCTCCTGGCGACACTATTCCAGACGGAAGCAGTAGCGCAGAGTGATGAACCGATAGCGCAAGTGATAGAACGCGGACTGCAGAGAGCGACCAGCCAGTCGCTTCTGTTGGCCCAATCGCTGCAGGACAAGCAGAACGCTTTGCCTCGCACCTTCGAGAATGGGAAAGTGCAGACCGTCCGCTACGACCATTGGGTGTCGGGCTTCTTCCCTGGCCTGCTCTGGATGCTCTACGAGAACAATGGGGACGAGCAGTTCCGTCGCTTTGCCGAGCTCTATACAGACCGAGTGGAACCCGCCAAGAAGCTCACCAATACGCACGACTTGGGCTTCATGCTCTACTGCAGTTTCGGGCAGGGCTACCGACTCACAGCCAATCGGCACTATCTGGACGTCATCAGCGAAGGCACCCAAAGTCTGCTCACACGCTGGAACCCCAAGCTGGGCGTCATCCGTTCGTGGGACTTCGGCAAGCAATGGCAGTATCCCGTCATCATCGACAACATGATGAACCTGGAGATGCTCTGCTTCATGACGCACCAGACGTCCGACCGCCGCTATATGAAGGTGGCGGAGACACACGCCCAAACCACCATCAGGAACCATTTCCGGGAGGACTACAGCACCTACCACGTCGTCTCCTA
Organism: uncultured Bacteroidales bacterium; assembly: GCA_902779315.1. Taxonomy (GTDB): domain Bacteria; phylum Bacteroidota; class Bacteroidia; order Bacteroidales; family Bacteroidaceae; genus Physcousia. Next base: position 2,288 of record CACZBC010000089.1, read on the forward strand.
CGACACCATTTCGGGCCGACCTCATGCCAAGAACACGGCTCAGGGCTATGCTGACGGCAGCGCTTGGGCTCGCGGACAGGCTTGGGGACTCTACGGCTACACGATGATGTACCGCGAAACGCACAACAGGCGCTATCTGAAGCAGGCCCGTCGGATTGCTTCTTTCCTGCTGAACCACCCCCGTCTGCCAGCAGATGGAGTGCCCTATTGGGACTACGATGCGCCTGACATTCCGAATGCGAAGCGCGATGCCTCGGCCGCAGCCATCATGGCTTCTGCCTTGATAGAACTGAGTCAGCTCGACAAGAGCAAAATGGCCGCGAAGTGGATGGCGCTCGCCCAGAAGCAGCTTCGCACCCTCAGTTCGCCCGAATATCTGGCCGAGGAGGGGGAACAGGGCGGCTTTGTCCTGAAGCACAGCGTGGGCCACATGCCCGAAAAGCACGAAGTGGACGTGCCCCTCACCTATGCCGACTATTACTATGTGGAGGCCCTGATGAGGCTGAAATCAGCTTACGGTTTACGGCTTACCGCTTACGGCTTATAGTATCTTTCCGTAAGCTCATAAGCTTCTAAGCTCATAAGCCATCATCTAGTGCGACGATGGCAAACATCTAGTGTGACGTTTGCAGTTTACTAGTGTGACGTTTGTGATTTACTAGTGCGACGAGGGCGATTGTCGCCTTGTTTTGGCGGATTTGAAAACTTGTTCTGTCGGATTTGAAATCCGCCAGATCAATTCTTCAATTTTCAATCTTCAATTTTCTAAATTCTAAATTATCCAAAGATAGACCCTCAATTTGGCAGAAAGAGGTCCCTATTTTACAAATTGATGTGCCTGATTTGCCCTGTTCAAGAGCATGAATTTTAACATTTCCACAGTGTCGGAAATGGCAGTTTGGAGGGTTGAAAAGTCCTTTTTGGGCGGTTTTCGAGTGATTTTAGGCACAGAATCGGCAGAAATCATATCTTTCGGTGGGAGACTGTACTAAGCAATTATGCTTATTATTCAGCATGTTAAAACGGAAACGAACAAAGCGAACAAAACGAACACGGATAATAAAGAGGCAAGCGCTTTTACGCTATCTATATCAATAATTACATATATTATTAATAATAAAGTAATATATAGTCCTCGCCCCTCTCTCAAAATAGCTTGTTCGTTTTGTTCGCTTGTTCGGATTTGTTTCGTAACTTTAAAGCAACAAAAGCAACAAGCGAAAACGAGACAGGCGTTGTGTCCTATATATATAATAAATTATCACAATGACTTAATAATAAAGTATAAAAAATGCACTTCTAGTTCTCTGTCTTATACTGAAATAGGTTGACACATTTAGGAACAATAAATGTATTAACTTATGAAGAACAAGAGTATTTTATCCTTTAAGAAAAAGAAGGAAAT
>CACZBC010000090.1 GCA_902779315.1 uncultured Bacteroidales bacterium
GGCTGAGGAAGCCTTCATGCGCTACCTCAATTGGAAAGGTGGTGAGGAAACGCTTGTTTTCCCAATTCTCACGGATGTGCACACCGGATGGTATAGCGATAGAAGTGAAGCCTACAGGCACCTCGGTTACATGGCAGCTACAGACCGGCTCTTCGGGTACGACTTCATGGCCAATCTTGGAGACATCGGTCTGAATGGAGGAGAAGCCCGCAACTCTTCGGAAGCCGCAGACAAGGTCGTCATGCAGACTCGCCAGCAGATGGAACTTTTCCCAGGCGTATGGATTTATACACCAGGCAACCATGATTGGGACGGAGGAGCAGGACGCCACTACACCAGCCAGTTCCTTTCGGATGCCTTCCAGAAGCCAAGTGAGCAATATTCTGAAGGCAACCTGCATATTGCAGAAGGCAAGGCTTACGGCTACTACGACCTGCCCGAAAAGCACGTCCGCATCATCTTCCTGAACAGTCAGGGAACAGAGACTCTTGGCGATAACTACTACACCTTCGACAACGAGCAGCTTGAGTGGCTTATTGGCGTATTGAGGCGTACAAGCAAAGGTACTGATATCTTGACATTCTCCCACTACATGCCCCATCCCATAGGGCGCTGGATGAGTGTGAAGGATGCCAAGCGTCCAACCTGCGAAGTGCTTTGCCATCTGCTGGCCGACTACGTGAATCGTCGAAAGGGTGGGGAACTTGGATTGAAATGGAACTTCAAGCGCAGCAAGGGCCGGCTGGTAGGCCTCCTGTGTGGCGACACCCATTGCAATCGGCACATTAAAGATGATGGTGTAAATTACTACATCACTCAGGGGCTGGGCTTTGTGGATCGCGCGCAGATGCTTCCTGGCCAGACACATGCTGACTACGACCTGAATGCTTCCCTATGTTTCGATGTGATAGCCTTGAAACTGAAGAGCAAGCAGGTACATTCCTTCCGAGTGGGAGCAGGAGGCAAGGATTACGATTTGGAGTTCACGTACTAATCCTTTTCATTGGTTTTCATTGGAGCAGCCCAGAAAATGTCAGCATTTGAAGTGCTCACATTACCTTCATCTTTTTCGAATGATTTAAAACCTACAGGGACAAGATTGATATGTCGGCCAGCATCACGTTTTCTGTTTTCGGGATCTTCCTGGTAGTAAGAAAGCGATTCCGCACACCTAAACCAATAGGTATTCTTTGCCATATAGGTAGAGTAATCGAAATTCATCTCGGGGGCATCCTTCAGCAGATCATAGACCACCATATACTCGCCGGAAATGTAATGCTCCCTTATCTCTTGAAGCGAAAGCTGAGTGCCATCAAGGCCGCAGATATAATGTTTCATATCTGAATCTATCATCGCCCATTTACCCAATTCGGGGAGCCAAACTTCGTTGACAACATGGCAATCATTATCATCTTCATCTTCGGGCAGACATGTAACGTACCTTGCGTCCAGGCCGGCGGCAAGCATGAGTTCAAAGGTGAGGATACTATGCATTCGGCAATTGAATGCCGGGGCTACATTCTTAGTGTATTCCCACAAATCGATGGCGTTACGGTGCTCAGGCTTTATCTTCTGATTGTCGTGCGGGATATTGGATGCTACAAACCGACCGATGGCAAGCGCCTTCGTCCAGGTGTCCGCTTGGGCATCGAATAGCGTATCCAGGCGGAAATACTCGCGGATCTCATTTGCCCGGACCGAATCCTGGACAATCTTCATCTCAAAGGCAACCGTATCCTTCTCAAGCTTCCCCGATGTACGGAGCAGTTGAACGAAATCCTCGTATTGTCTCTCGGATAAAGCATGAATGGAGATATAGTACTTGGCAAAGCGCAAATAGAGCAAGCTTGCTGTGGTCAGTATTCCAATTATGGCGAAAATGCCCCAGACAACTTTTAAAAACTTTTTCATACTGCAAAAATCCGATTTATCTGTATGCAAAGGTACGACATTTTTTGAAATGAACGGTGCCATTCCCATCAAAAAGTAAAAAAAGCGTTACAAAACTTTCTGCAATTCGTAATAAGATTGATTGGTTAATCTCTTACTAGTAGAACCCTATAATTAAAAGATGAAGAAAATCCCCTTTTTTGAGTATTGTACGAATGGGATAATCGCCGTATCTTTGCACTCGGAAGAAAACAATTGAATTATGGGACTACTGAAATCGTTATTTACCAATTGTGCCAACCCGCAAGGACGGATGGGACGGGCTATGCTGAAGTTCATGAACCTTTGTCATGCACCTCTTACAAACTGGGGACTAAGTCACATCGAGTTCGAGGACGGATGGACGATGCTCGACATTGGCTGTGGTGGTGGAGCTACCCTTCGCCGACTTTTGAAGAGTAGCAAAGATAGCTTTGTCTATGGCATAGACATTTCCGAAGAAAGTGTCGAAAAGGCTCGCAAAGTGAATGCCGAACTGCTCGATGAGCGCGTTTTTGTGGAACAAGGGACGGCAGAGAAGCTTCCCTATGAAAACGGACAATTCGACCTTGTCACGGCAGTTGAAACAGTCTATTTCTGGCCCAACCTACTCAATTGTTTTGGTGAAGTGCTCAGGGTGTTGAAACCTGGAGGCCGCTTCGCCATAATGGTAGAAGTGGTCGACGCCTCCTCCACATGGACAAACCTCGTGGATGGCATGAAAGCTTATTCGCCTGAACAACTGCAACAAATGCTCGAAGATGCAGGCTTTGTCGAGACAGAGATACATCGCAAGAAACCTTCATACGCTACGATTCTAGGCACTAAACGATGACGCTAACGCTAACCATAGGCATACTCCTTCCTCTGCTGGGCACGATGCTCGGTTCTGCCTTCGTGTTTTTCATGCGAGGCGAGATGTCAATCCGACTACAAAAAACCTTGTTGGGCTTTGCTTCAGGCGTTATGGTCGCAGCATCGGTCTGGTCACTCCTGATTCCGGCCATGGAGATGGAGGCAGCCCAAGGCTCATGGTCCGTATTGCCTGCAGCTCTCGGATTCCTTTTAGGAATGGGCTTCCTATTGCTGATTGACGAGCTTACGCCACACCTGCATATAGGAGCAGACAAGCCAGAGGGCGTTCGTTCTCGACTCTCCCGAACCGCTATGCTTGCCTTAGCTGTTACGATTCACAATCTGCCAGAAGGCATGGCAGTCGGTGTGGTATTTGCAGGTGCAGGAAGCAGTACTTCGAATATCACCTTAGCTAGTGCAATAGCTGTATCACTTGGCATAGCCATCCAGAACGTCCCCGAGGGAGCCATCATCTCAATGCCAATGAGAACCGCGGGCAATTCCAAGTGGAAGTCATTCGTTATCGGGTCGTTGAGCGGAGCCGTAGAGCCAGTTGGCGCGTTGGCCGTCATGTTG
>CACZBC010000091.1 GCA_902779315.1 uncultured Bacteroidales bacterium
CCCGAACTTGCGATTTGTAACATTTCTGAGTGAAAATTTATTGATTATTTGTGGAAAATGCAGAAGTTATGCAAAAGAAAATAAAAAAGCAGCAGCCCTTTTGGAGAACTGCTGACTGAGTGGGTGTAACACATTTTTCGTATCGTATACGCTTTACGCCACTTGAGGGTAGTCGATGCCGTATTGCTGGCAAATCCATGCGACTGCCCTTGGAGGGAGCATCTTTGCAGTGGGCTTCACTCCGAAACTCGCCAAAATGTTGCGGTTCTCGTTCATCCAGCGGTAAAATGTAGTGTAACTCACTCCGGCAGCATCTGCCAATTCGTATTTGTATGCGCTTTTCATGGTACTCGTATTTGTATACAAAGTTACTAAAAATAAACGAATTACGCAGGAAAATCTTTGCTTATCTTTTCAAAACTTTTCGCAAGTTTTCAACGCCTCGGAAAGATGTCGTAACTTTGTGCTGTAATTCAAAACGACACACGTGAAAGTGGCCAATTTCACACGTGAAGTTCCCAAACGTCACACTAGTTAATCGCAAATGTCACACTAGATGATCGCCATCGTGGCACTATACGTTTGCCAACGTCACACGCCAAATTCTACACGAAGCAGAGCAGCAGGATGATGAGCTGGGCCGTGAGGATGCGCAGGAACATGCTGAGGGGATAGACGGTGGTGTAGCCGACTGCGGGGGCGTCGTTGCTGGCCGTCTGATTGGCAAAGGCGAGTGCTGGCGGGTCAGTATTGCTACCTGCTATCAGGCCCATCAGGGTGAAATAGTTCATCTTGTAGCAGAACCGGGCAATGATTCCGACGATGAGGATGGGCAGAACCGTGATGAGGAAGCCGCACCATACATATGTCAGTCCGTCGCCTTCGACAACAGTGTTGACGAAGCTTGCTCCCGCCTTGATGCCCACACTGGCGAGGAAGAGGGCGAGGCCTATCTCGCGAAGCATGAGGTTGGCGCTGGTGGTGGTGTAGGCCACGAGTTTTGCCTTGTATCCGAAGCGTCCGATGAGGATGGCGACGATGAGCGGACCGCCTGCCAGACCGAGTTTGACGGGTGTGGGAACGCCAGGAAGGGCGATGGGAATGGCTCCGAAGATGATGCCGACGAAGATGCCTATGAAGATGGCCGAGAGGTTGGGATGGTTCAGGCTCTTGACGCTGTTTCCCATCTTGCGGGCCACGCGGTCGACTGCATCTTCCGGTCCGACCACAACGATGCGGTCGCCGATTTGCATCCTGAGGTTGCGCTCGGCAAAGAGGTCCATATCGCCTCGACGGATACGGGTGACGTTGACGCCATAGACGGAGCTGAAGTGCATCTGTCCGAAGGTCTTGCCGTTCATGGAAGGCTGTGTGACTAGGATATTCTTGCTGACCATCGGAACGTCCTGCTCTTGCCACTCGACTGTCTCTTCAGGTCCGATGAATACGCGGATTGCCTCAGCATCGTCCTGGGCACATGTGATGAACATTTTGTCGCCCTCGGAAATGATGGTGTCGCGATTGGGGATGCTGACGTGTCCGTTCTGCAAGATACGACTGCAAACGAAGTCGCGGCCAAGGAACTGGCGGACCTGCAGGATGGTTCGGCCTGCAAGGTAGGCATTCTTCACGACGAGCGTCATGCGATGGGGTGTGGCGTGGGGATTGGCAGCCTGCTCCTCCTCGATCTGCTTCTGCTCGTCCTTCAGACTGATGCGACAGAGGAAACGAAGGGCGATGGTTGCGCCTATAATGCCCAGAACGCCAAGGGGATAGGCACAGGCATAACCGTTGGCGATGGCAGGAGCATCGGCTCCGAAGACCTGATTGCAAGCCTCCGTAGCAGCACCCAGTCCGGGTGTGTTCGTGACGGCTCCACAAAGCACGCCCACCATCATGGCGAGCTTGCTGGAATTGGTTGCGGCAGAGGCTCCTCCGTCATAGAAAACGAGGAAATAGAGGCCGATGCAACAAAGCACGTTGAGCAAAATAATGCTCATGGCCATCAGGTTCTGGCGAACGCCTCCCTTCTTGAAACTCTCGAAGAAGCCAGGACCGACCTGCAGACCTATACAATAGACGAAGAGGATGAGTCCGAAGTCCTGAATGAAGGTCAGCACATTGAGGGTTCCTGTAAAGCCGAAGTGTCCGGCCACGATGCCTGCGAAGAGTACAAACGTCACGCCAAGCGAGATGCCCCCAACCTTGATGCGTCCCAAGCCAATACCAACAGAAATGACCAACGCGTAGAGCAAAACGATGTGAGCCACACTGTCGGTCGAAAAGAACAAAGACTGCAACCAATCCATAATATTTAAGTTAAGAGTTAAGAATTGAGAGTTAAGAAATAAACCTTCTTTTCTAATCCCTAATCCGTTTTTTCGGCTGCAAAGGTACGAAATAATGCCGTAGGTTGCAACGCCGAGAGAGCAATTCTTGCTTTTAAGCAAAAGATTTTGTTGTTTTACGCAGAAATGTTTTGTTGTTTGCATAATAATGCGTAACTTTGTGCGCTTTTAGGTGAAAAACCAACAAACAACATATTTTATTAAACAACTTATGGCAGATAGTAAAGAAAAACTCTTTTCTGACTTTACCGCCCCCAGTCGTCAGGAATGGCGCGACAAGATTGAGGTGGACCTCAAGGGCGCGGACTATCAGAAGAAAATGGTGTGGAGAACCAACAGACAACGAATGGTATGTCCGTCAGGACATCAAGTGTGATTGCCCGAAGGAGGCCAACGCCAAGGCGCTCGACATCCTGAACAAGGGCGTGACCAGCCTCGGATTCTGCATCCCCTCGGAGAAAGTGAGTGCAGAATACATCGAAACACTCCTGGAAGGCATCTATGTGGATTGCGTGGAGCTGAACTTCTGCACTTGCCAATGCAAGGCGCTCGAGCTGGCTCAAATCCTCGTGGCTTACTTCCAGAAAAAGGGTGCCGACGCAGAGAAGGTGGAAGGCAGCCTCAGCTTCGACCCGCTGGAGAAGATGCTCATGAAGGGCAAGGACACAACCGAAGTGCTGAAGAATGCAAAGGCTCTGGTCGAGACCTTCGCCGCCTATCCCAAGTTCCGTCCCATCGCTGTGAATGCCTACAAGCTCACCAACGCCGGTGCTTACAGCTACCAAGACCTCGGTTATGCTCTCGCTTGGGGCAATGAGTACTTGGCAGAACTGACGGAAGCAGGTGTGGCTCCCGAACTGGCAGCACAGAGCATCAAGTTCAACCTCGGCATCAACGGCGTCTACTTCATGGAGATTGCCAAACTGCGTGCCGCCCGTATGCTGTGGGCACAGATTGTAAGCCAATACACCGCTTGCAAGGAGAGCGCTAAGATGCACGTCTGCGCCTTCACCACAACCTACAACCAGACACTCTTCGACAGCTATGTCAACATGCTTCGCTCGCAGACAGAGACAATGTCCGCAGCTCTGGGAGGCGTTGACAGCATCGTTGTCACACCTTTCGACGAGCCATACGAAGAGCCGACTGACTTCGCAGAACGCATCGCCCGCAACCAACAGTTGCTGCTGAAGGACGAGTGCCACTTCGACCGTATGGTCGACGTAGCAGGCGGTTCCTACTTCATCGAAGAGCTCACAACGGCTCTGGCAGGTCAGGCTTGGAAGCTCTTCCTCGCTGTTGAGGAAGAAGGCGGTTTCCTGGCTGCTGCAAAAGCTGGCTCTGTTCAGAACACCATCAACGAGACGAACAAGACGCGCCACGCAAATGCCGACAAGCGCAAAGAGTTCCTGCTTGGCACGAACCAGTTCCCCAACTTCACAGAAAAGAGCGAAGGCAAGGAACCCGTCGAGTGCTGCTGCAAGAACAGCTGCGGTTGCGAGAGCGAGATTCCTGCCATCAAGACATCTCGTCTGGCAAGCGACTTCGAAGCACTCCGCCTCAAGACAGAGAAGGCTGCGAAGGTGCCCGTTGCATTCATGCTGACCATCGGCAACCTGGCTATGCGTCAGGCTCGTGCTCAGTTCAGCTGCAACTTCCTGGCCGCCGCAGGCTATCAGGTCATCGACAACCTCGGCTTCAAGACCGTTGAGGAAGGCGTTGACGCAGCCCTCGCAGCAGGTGCCGACATCGTAGTCATCTGCTCTAGCGACGACGAGTATGCAGAGTACGCAATCCCTGCCTTCAAGTATCTGAACGGCCGCGCCCTCTACGTCGTGGCAGGTGCTCCGGCTTGTACGGAAGACCTCAAGGCAGCAGGCATCGAGAACTTTATCCACGTTAGGTCTAACCAGCTTGAGACTCTCAAAGAGTACAATGCAAAACTCGGCATCTAATTATGGCACGCAAATCATTTAAAGACATAGATATCTACGCTGGCATTCAGGAAAAGAACGGCCAGCAGTGGCAAAAGGAGAATGGTATCACTGCCAACTGGAAGACAGCCGAGCAGATTGACATTCAACCCGTTTATACAAAGGAAGACCTCGAGGGTATGGAACATCTGAACTTCGCAGCAGGTATTCCTCCTTTCCTTCGTGGCCCGTACAGCATGATGTATCCCTTCCGTCCGTGGACCATTCGTCAGTACGCTGGCTTCTCTACGGCAGAAGAGTCGAATGCTTTCTATCGCAGGAACCTCGCATCAGGCCAGAAAGGTCTGTCCGTAGCCTTCGACCTTCCCACACACCGTGGCTATGACCCCGACAACCAGCGCGTTGTAGGCGACGTGGGTAAGGCAGGCGTGAGCATTTGCTCGCTGGAGAACATGAAAGTCCTGTTCGACGGAATTCCCTTGAACAAGATGTCCGTTTCTATGACGATGAACGGCGCCGTGCTGCCCATCCTAGCCTTCTACATCAATGCAGGTCTGGAGCAGGGTGCGAAGCTGGAGGAGATGGCAGGTACCATCCAGAACGATATCCTCAAGGAATTCATGGTGCGTAACACCTACATCTACCCACCAGCATTCTCCATGAAGATTATCGCCGACATCTTCGAGTACACATCACAGAAGATGCCGAAGTTCAACTCAATCTCCATCTCGGGCTACCACATGCAGGAAGCAGGTGCAACAGCCGACATCGAACTGGCTTACACGCTGGCCGACGGTATGGATTATCTGCGTGCAGGTATCAATGCAGGCATCGATGTGGACGCATTCGCACCTCGCCTCAGTTTCTTCTGGGCCATCGGCGTGAACCACTTCATGGAAATTGCAAAGATGCGTGCAGGCCGTCTGCTGTGGGCAAAGATTGTGAAGAGCTTCGGAGCGAAGAACCCCAAGTCGATGGCTCTGCGTACACACTCTCAGACATCAGGTTGGTCTTTGACAGAGCAGGATCCCTTCAACAATGTAGGCCGTACCTGTATCGAGGCTATGGCTGCCGTGCTGGGTCACACCCAGTCGCTGCACACCAACGCCCTCGACGAAGCCATCGCTCTGCCTACAGACTTCTCGGCTCGTATCGCTCGTAACACGCAGATTTACATCCAGAACGAGACACAAGTCTGCAAGCACATCGACCCGTGGGCTGGCTCTTACTATGTGGAGAAACTCACCTACGAGTTGTATCACAAAGCTTGGGAGCACATCCAGGAGATCGAGAAGCTTGGCGGTATGGCAAAGGCCATCGAGACCGGTCTGCCAAAGATGCGTATCGAGGAGGCTTCGGCCCGTACTCAGGCTCGCATCGACAGCGGCGTACAGACCATTGTCGGCGTGAACAAGTATCGTCTCGACCACGAAGATCCCATCGATATC
>CACZBC010000092.1 GCA_902779315.1 uncultured Bacteroidales bacterium
AGGCACGAGTTCGAACAGGACGTTTCTCGGGTCGCTGCCTGGAAGGGAACCCGTCAGCTCGGAATAGCTGTATTTCCATGTCTCCGTCTTCTTTTCCTGAGGGATGGTGCAGGTTCGGCCCGTGATGTTGCCGTCCTGCCATTCCAGCGTGTAAAGCTCCGTGTACCAAGGCTCTCCCGCCTTATACCTTGCGTAGGGGTAGCGCTTCACGTTGTCATTCCTGATGGAGACAAGTTCACCACGCTCGTTGTATAGGAACTTGAAGAAGTGGCAGTTCTCGCCCACCTGTCTTGATTGTGGTCTGAATCCTGCCAGACTATCTACTCTTCCACCCACGAGGAAGAGGGTGTCGTAATGGCAGAAGTCACGGCTGTAGTTCGGGTCGTGTTCGCCGTTTGGCATTTCCGCGAACTCCTGATACTTGATGTAGATGCGGTCGTTTGCATAACTATACTCAGCCAACCACTTCACGACGTACCAACTGGTGTCGAAGCGCTCGGCCCGAACCACTCTGCCTTCTGCGTCGTAGGTGTAGGCGAGATGTGTGTGGCCGCCGTCCATCGAGAGGAACTGCCCTGTATTAGTAACGATAGGGTGGAGGTCCGGGTCAATAATGACTTCGTTGTCGTCTGCGCTATTCGAGCAGGCAGACAGGAGCAGAATAGCGGAAAGGAAAGCAAAGAGATGTTTCATCGTTTCTTTTTCTTTAATAACGTCCATCGGCTTGCATTTAGTGTTCTTTGCCTGTTAAAAAAGACAAAAACTGTATGATGCAGCGAAGTCAGAGTGAAAGCGAATTGATTGCTTTCGTTAGCAAAGTGTCAGTTTTGAAAGTGTCGAAAAAGGTCGCAAAAACGTCGAGTTCGCCAACAAGGCGTGGGTCGCCCTGAAACGTCACACTAGTAAATCGCAAACGTCACACTAGTAAAATGCAATCGTCACACTAGTAAAATGCAAACATCACACGTGATGATTGAGAACTTGACTGCAGTACTTCACAATCATCCCCATAAATGCATGAAATGTTTGGCTGTTTGATGGTTTTCTGCTACCTTTGCGGTTGAAAGGAATGGTTTTCGGGTTAAAGGAAAATAAAGTGCATAAAATTGAACGATTTGGCGTTTCGTGTGTATGCTGTCAAAACAAACGCAAAACCAAACAAACAAAAAGTAACATGAAACGAACAGTTATGACCTTGCTGGCTTTCACTTTGCTTCTTGCAGGAGCCAGCGCACAGAAGGTAACAGTAGCCAAAAAGGCAAAGGCAATCCTTGAAGACGGACAACCGCTTCGCCACTTGGATTCGCTGCAGTTGGACAGCGTGTATAAGTATTGGGATAATGTCGTTACGGAACATCCAAAGGACGAAGCAGCCTGGCGAAAGCTTAGCGAAATTGAACAAGAGATGGTGATTTACCGGCTGATATTGTATGGAAAAGAGAAAGAGGCAGAGCAACTCCATAATAAACTGAACCTGCTGGGACGCATGTCGCAAGCAATCCCCGGGACCTATACCTATTATTATGCTGCATACACGAGTGCTTTTGGGCACCGAAGTGCGTATGCCGATTCTGCCATAGCCGTGATGCCAAAGGACGTTCCTGTCGATGATTATGACCAATGGGCAGGTCATCTGATAGTCAAGAAAGACACATTGCGACTCACCAAAGTGCTTACCCAATACTACGAAAGCGGCCAATATCCGGCTTCTGCCTTGCAATATGACTACAACGAACTGCAGGGCATGGAGAAAGGCGGTGTCTATCTGGGGCAGACTAAAGGCTACATCATGGGCAAGTTCATCCTTCAGTTTGTGTTAGGCGTACACAAAGACAAGATCCTCTGCAGCGAAGGCAACGTGAAGAGTCATGTTAAACAGATGTTCGAGAGCATCGGCATTCCATTCAGCGATGAGATATACAATTCGTTCATAACCTCTAAGCAAGATGACGAACTGATTGCCATCATGCGCTACATCTTCGAGCACAGTAAGCGGCCCGTCTATCTGTCTGCCAGCTCCAGGTTCCTGACCAAGATACCCGACGACCTAAAGGCCTGCCTCTACAATGAAGGGCTGACCATGCGCTATTCGGCAAAGCCTTACAACAATGTGGCTGTCAAGCGTCGCAATGTAGAGCAACGTTACATGATGGATTATCTTGTCTTGCAGTTTCACCCGGAAGTGAAAAGCTTTCATACCCCCAAATCCCCTTCTTCACTGGCCATCAACTATCTCATTCTGCTTTACGACTTGATGCCATACTACAAGAAACATAACGCAGAACAATATGCGAGGCTTAACCGCATCTTCACAGGCATCATGAGCAAGCTGGACGGGCACGGCTGGAGTTTTCCCAATAGCGACAAGTCCTACTCTGTCAATTACAGTAATGAAGGTGGTCCTCATTATGAGTTCCAGGAACAAATCGGTTTCAAAAGAGACCCGAACGATGATGAGGAAACATACAAGCGGAAGCGCGACGAGTTCTTCAAGAACAACACCCGAGTACTCATCAAAACAGAGCCGATAGAATGAAACTCTTCCATCTTAAACCCCTGCGCCACCAGACCGATGAGCAGTTGATGGCGCAGGCTGCGGCAGGAAGCGATACAGCTTTCGAGGAGCTGTATCGCCGCTATGCCCGTAGGTTGAAGGGCTTCTTCTTCATGCAGCTTGGCGGAGATGAGGAACTGGCTGCCGACGCCACGCACGACGTCTTCCTCCGTGCCTACGAAGCCAGAAGCCGCTATCGGGAAGGCAGCAACGTCGGCACTTGGCTCTTCACCATCGCCTACAACATCTGCAAGAACCACTATCGCAGTAATGCCTACGAAGCAGAGTTGCTTGCCTCTCTTGATGCCGAACCCG
>CACZBC010000093.1 GCA_902779315.1 uncultured Bacteroidales bacterium
TACGCCGCCCTTGAGAACCGCGAGTTCGACAAGCTCGTGCTCAAGTCGTCGGACGACGTGAAGGACCTCACCGAAGGCGAGGCTTTGCTGCGGAAACTCTTGGAACCCTACAAAGGAAAGTTCGTGCTGCTCGACGTTTGGGGCACTTGGTGCGGACCCTGCAAGGAGGCTCTCTCCCATAGTCAAGAGGAATATGACCGGCTGAAAGAGTTCGACATCGCTTACCTCTACCTTGCCAACAACAGCCCACAGGAGTCGTGGGAGAACGTCATCAAGGAGTACAACGTCAGCGGAGAGAACGTGGCACACTACAACCTGCCGTCCGAGCAGCAGAGCGCCATCGAGCGTCACCTCGATGTCCACGGCTTCCCGACTTACAAGCTCTTCGACCGCAACGGCAACATGCTCGACCTGGACATCGATGCCCGCGACCTCGACGACCTCGTCAAACTGCTCAGGCAGATGCAGTAACTCAGTCCCCTAAGGCTGCCACGTCACCCGATGTGGCAGCCTTTTTTGTGCCATTTGGCAGGCTTGGTTCGTTGCTCCATGGCGATGGAGCAATTGCTTCGTCGCCATGGAGCAATTGCTTTGTCGCGATGGAGCAATCAAGTTGACTGCAATTTTCAGGCAAAACGCTTGGTGGAATGGGGAATTTTCGCTACCTTTGTAGGGAATATAAAGTAATATGACTATGCCTATCCAGTTTTCTATTGCCAAGCGCGGCCTTTTGCCTCAGGAGGAGGAGCCGCAGATTTTAAGTGAAGAAGTTGATGTAGAAAGGCTTCGACCCCAGTTGGAATGTCCGCAGACGACGGATGCCATTGAGTTCCAGAGCAGCAGCGGCAGGTTGCCTTCCGTGTTGCCCAAGGCCGAACTGATGGCAGCTCTGAGCACTTTGCAACGGGTGATGGTGCATGAACTGGAGAAGGGGAACGCCGTCACGCTGCCCGGAATCGGCACTTTCCGCCTTTCCTTGAAGGGCGGCATCGAGGTGAAGGACGGCAATTATCACGGGAAAGATGTCCGTGTGGAAGGTCTGCAGTTCCGTCCTGACAGCGAATTGCTGGCCGAAGTGCGTGCCTTCGAGGTCGATCAGGTGCCGTATGGATGGAAGTTCAATGCTGAGGAGTCGGAGGTCGAGACTCGCCTGGCCGAACTCTTTGCCAGCAAAACCTACATTACGCATAAGGATGTGTCGGTCGCTTTCGAACAGACTTTGACCCGCAACCGCGTGACAAAACTCTTGGGTCGGCTCGTTCGAGAGGGGCGTCTGGTTCGTGAGGGCAAAGGCGCCCAAACGCAGTATCGCCTCCCGTAAAACGTCCGATTACTACGAATAACTGTTCAATTACTACAAATAAACGTTAAAAAACGCCCAATTTCGAAAGTTTCCGATATCTAAACATTGCGAGATTCGGGAAAACTCCCTTACTTTGCCTCAGGAAAACAAAATAATCAGGTTAACTCGATAACTCGTCAACTTGTTAACTTGTCAACTAAGTAAGATATGAAACGCAATGACAACACACTCACCAAGGTTGAGTTCGAGGTGATGAACATCCTTTGGAACATCGATGGAGCGGCTTGCGCGTGGGACGTCCTGGAGCACTACAAAGAGCCCAAGCCCGCTTATACGACCATCGCGACCTACCTGAAAGTGCTCTACGAGAAAGGGTATCTCGACTTCCACAAAGTGGACGGACAGGGGAAGACGCACCGTTATGTGCCACTCGTGACGCGGGCCGAATACACGCGTCGAACGATGCAGGAGGTGAAGCAGAATTTCTTTGGAGGTAACGTGAAAACGATGCTCAGCTACTTCGTCAAGGAAGAGAACCTCTCGCCCGAAGAGGTGAAAGAACTGCTCTCACTCATTTAGCAAAAGTGATAAATGGTAAATTGTTAAATGGTAAATAGTAAATATCATGATGTCTGCTTTGTTACTGTATTCCATAAAGTCGGCTATCGTACTGTCAATGCTGTACTTGCCCTACATGCTGATGCTTAGGCGCGAGAGTTTCTTCCGCTTCAATCGCCTGATTTTGCTGGGAATCCTGCTCTTGTCGCTCGTCTTGCCACTCTGCAACATACCCTGGATGTCGCTCGATCACCAGCCTGTCGTGCAAGCGGCGCAGTTGCAGATGCTCGAGTTGGGCATTCCCGTTCATGTCTTGCCCGAAGTGCAAGTCCTGGCAGAGGGTGCGGCAAGTCAGGGGATCTCGCGTTTCAGCGTCTTCTTCCTCGTCAGTCTCATATATATAATAGGTATGGTGGCGCTGCTCTTGATGAGGCTTTGGCAGATTGCCCGCCTGCAGTTCGGCCTGAGGCGGGGCGTGCTTTGGCACAACGACGAGCAGGGTGTCCGCATCTATTGCCATTCGGGAGATGTGGCGCCATTCAGTTGGATGCGGAACATCGTGATCAACGAGAAGGACTACGACGAGGCAGGTCGCGAGATTGTCCTGCACGAGATGGGGCACATACAAGGCCGCCACTCGTGGGACGTCGTGCTGCTCACCCTCGTGCAGATGCTTCAGTGGTGGAATCCGCTCTGTTACGTGCTGGGCATCAGCCTTCGTGATGTGCACGAATACGAGGCCGACAACTTCGTCCTCGAGCAGGGCGTTTCGGCACAAGGCTATCAGTTATTGCTCATAAGAAAAGCCGTTGGCTCTGGTGGGTACCCTTTTGCCAACAGCTTTAACCATAGTTTAACAAAAAAACGTATCACTATGATGAAGAAGTCAAAATCAAATCCGTGGATGAAGAGCAAGGCGCTCTATGTCATC
>CACZBC010000094.1 GCA_902779315.1 uncultured Bacteroidales bacterium
AGCTGACTACAATTCGGTGACAAGATTCACACCATCATTTGGCTCGAGTCAATTTGCCATTTGGCCCGAATCAATTCATCGTTTGGCTCGAGTCAATATTATGAGGGGTCTTGGTACATGTTTATGAACTTCTTCTGAAATATTGACAAAATATTCAACCAAACTGAAGAAGAGCCTGTTTAACTTGCAAAAATAGTTATAGCAAGAAACCTGTGATGCGATGGAAACGCTCCATGTTGGCGTCCCAGATGTCGCTGAGGTCGTTGATGTCCTCGGGGTCGGCATAGTCGGTGACGAGGAAGGTGAGATTGCCCGTGAACTCGTTTTTCTCGATGCGCATTTCCCAATAGGCATCAGGGTCATCTTCCTGATAGTCCCATTTCATCTTGATATGACTGTTTTCTACGAGTTCGAGCAATTTCGATACTTTGGTGTCGCGGTCGGTCCAGGGGTGGCCCCAGGTGAATGTGAGCTCATCGCCTTCTTGTTTGACAACGTCGGCTATCCACTTTTGCAGACCTGCTGCATTACTGATTAAATCCCATACCAACTTGGGCGACTTCGCTGAAAGCGGATAGTCTTTCTTTAAAATGTTTTTGTGCATATCCCATCAAGGTTAGTTACTTTGTTGCAAAAATACAAAAAATATTCGTAACTCAAAGTTTTTTTCGGAAAAAGTTTGGGTAATTGAAAACTTTATTGTACCTTTGCAGGCGATTTCGAGAATACATCGGAATTGATGGCGGGGTAGCTCAGCTGGTTAGAGCGTCGGATTCATAATCCGGAGGTCGAGGGTTCGGGTCCCCCTCCCGCTACAATGAAAGAGCCTTGCAACTTGAGTTGCAAGGCTCTTTCGTTATATAATTTCGTACCTAATTTAGATGCCTTCAATGGGGGTATCATCCATTGCTTCTACAAATCCCTGCAGTTGGTTGACGATTTCATTCTCTACTTCGTCGGCTATTTCATCGGCATTCTTCATGAATGGCAGCATGTCCATCATGGTCTGTCCGATTTGTATAAAGAGTCCGTAGTTCACGTGGTTGCCATAGTCACTGAAGTCCTCAGAAACCTTACAGCCCTTCGACTTGAGATAATCAGCCATTTCCTTACCTACTTTCCAGTCCATGTACTTGTCGCCCTTAGAGTGCAGTATCATGAATTGAGTGGTCTTGCTGGGTTGCCAGGTTTGTCCTTCGCCACAGAGAGAGTTCTCACGGAACTTCTTGGTGAGCACTTGTCCTACCTTCGACTGTAGATTGCGGGCTTCAGGGGTGAGAATCTTGTCAACGGGACATTTGTCTGCCAGTTCCTTGCTGCCAGCAATGAGACCGTTGATTTCCCAGGTATTGTAATCCTTGGAGAGAATCCACTTCTGGATGTTGTCGCACAGAGGCTTCTGGAATACCTCGCTGTATTCGAAGTCAAGTCCGTAGGTTTCCTTATATGCCACCACAACCAATGGGAATGAGCAGGCATAGCCGGATATCTCAGACTCAGTGTTGTCTTTGTAAACGGTATTGATGTTGAAAGGCGCAGCTCCTGCTGCCGTCATGTCCCAGTGCAGGTCGGGGCGATTCTCGTCGGTATAGCGCTGTACGGCAATGGCCGAGAAGCCACCGCTGCTGTAGCCTACGTTGAAGGTGGGCAGTCCGTTTATGTCATAACCTTCTTCCTTTAAGATGGCCATAGCGGCATCCCATGCATCAATGGTCTCTACGGCAGTAATCTCGGGACAGCAGTAGGCTTGGGGCTTGTTCTCGGTAAGCGTCCACCCGTAGAGGTCGGCAGAGACTGCGATGATGTTCTGAAACTTGTTCATGTAGAGTGCTACATCATCGTATTCGTTTTGCGATGTGCGCTCCTGGTGTTTGGCTGTGGTAAACTCGTTGTAAAGCATCAGACCAAACGGGGCTTGCTGCTTGTTGTACACGGCTGCGTTCATCGAAATGACACCTGTCAGCTGTACCGGTGTCTTCAAGTCGGGACCTACGCTGGTATATTCGAACACAATCTGTTCAAACTGTAGGTTAAGCATGTCGTTGGCCAGTTTCTGGAGACCGTGGCAATGGCGACGCTGGACAATCTTCTGATTGAGACTGTATTTCCTCTTGTCATTTCCACCGTCAGAGTTGTTGGAATTGTCGTCCGAACATGCCGAAAATGTCATCATTGTCATTGTGCAACAAAGGATGACTGTGAATGTCATAAAAATCTTTTTCATCATTAATAATATAAATATGTGTTTGTTATTTTAGTAGAATTGTTATAAAAACTTACCCCCTTCTCCTTTGGGAGGGGCGGGGGTAGGCTTTTAATTATCCGGATCACCGAGATAGTGGTATTCCTTGATGTTGGGGTTCTCACCCACATATTCGTCTTGCGAGGGTGGGTCGATGAGTCGCTCTTTGTTGTAGTTCTTAAAAGTGCTGACAAAGAGGATGATGTCACTGTACTTGATAGTAGGTATGACGAATCCGAAGATGCCTACACCCACGCGGATACCCTCGGCACTGAGATTGTTGCGAAGGCGGGCAGTGGAGTAGAAGCTGTGGCGGTAGATTTCGAGCTTGTTGTATTTGTTGAAGGCCTCCAACAGTTCCTTGTCGGCTTCAGTAGAGTCGGCTTCGCTGAAGATTCGTCCAAAATTGGCGATGGTGTCGTCGATGCCGTCGCCCTTAATGCTGTCGTTATCGTGGATGCACTCAAGGATATCGTCCATCATTTCGCTCTGCATCTTCGCTTCGGAAGGTACGGTGATAACAGCTA
>CACZBC010000095.1 GCA_902779315.1 uncultured Bacteroidales bacterium
TTTTGGTGGTGAAAAGTGCGTTGCTGGCAACATTATCGTTCGTCAGCGTGGTACTCGTCACTATCCCGGCACTAACGTTGCTATGGGCAAGGACAACACACTCTATGCTCTCGTTGATGGAACCGTACAGTTCAGGAAGGGTCGTCTCGACCGCAGTACTGTAAGTGTCGTTCCCGTCACCGCTGAGGCATAAGGGAGTCTTCGCTCACCTGAAACAGACAATCACAACTCAAATCAAGGTCCCCTCATGCTTTCAGCACTGAGGGGACTATGTTTTTAAGACATTATGAGAGGACATACAATAAAAGAATGGGTGCTGGCAACAAGGCCTTGGTCCTTCCCCGCCTCCACTATGCCAGTCTTTGTGACGATGATGTTCCTTTGGAGCAAAGGCATAGAAGTCAATTGGTGGTTGGGCATCATGGCTCTCGTGAACATCGTACTTGTTCATGCTGCCGGTAATGTTTGGAGCGACTATCACGACTACAAGCGAGGCGTGGATGCTCCTGACACTTATGGTGTCCGCATTCTTACCGATAAACAGTTCACTCCAAAAGAGGTTCTGACTCTTTCCCTTAGCCTACAAATCGCAGCCATTCTGATGGGTTTGCTGATGGTATGGCTTACAGGCATCACCTTGCTTTGGTTCGGTTTGGCAGGTATTGCCCTCTCCTTGCTCTATCCGCCATTGAAATACGCAGCTCTTGGCGACCTCGTCATCATGGCTTGCTATTCTATGCTGCCAATGCTTGGGACGACATTCATTTGTAGTGGCGAAATCGTGCTGGCAGTCCTCTTGCTCGCAATTCCTGTAGGAAGCATTACAGTTGCCATCCTTCACGTCAACAATACTCGAGACATTGAGACTGACAAACGGGCAGGCATACGAACTTTCCCAATTCTTGCAGGACGCTCAGAATCCATCAAAATCTACATTTTCGAAATCATCATGCCATATTGCTGGCTCTTGATAATGGTGCTTCTGGGATGCGAAAGCCCTTGGACGTTGCTCCCCATTATCAGTCTCCCATTGGCAATAAAGAACAGTAAAAAGATGCTGTCCTGCAAGACAGAAGGCATCAAAGCAATTGCCAACCTTGACGAAGCAACGGCCAAACTGCAGTTGGCATTCAGCTTGACACTTTCTATCGGACTTATCATTGAGGCTCTAACATAAAGGCACATGAAAACGGGCAATACCATAAAGATTCGAGACAAAAGCAAACTCGTTCTGAGTCTGCTTGTTGCTGCTTTGTTGTGGTTCATCATGTTCTCGCCCTGGACGTCACCCTACGTTAATTTCTGGGTTTGCATGACTGCTTCGGCACTCATCCTCACCTGTCTCGCCTTTGCTTTTGGCGGAAGTAAGAGCATCGGGACAGACATTTCTCCAGAAGATACGCCACCCGCCACCTATACTTGCATCCTTGCTATTCTCATCGCAGTCATGCTCTGGGGAGTATTCTTTATTGGTGACAAAGTGTCGCAACTCCTTTTTTCTTTTTCGCGCGCGCAGGTGAACCTTATTTATAATATTAAAGAAGGCTGCTCTCCTACCCTCCTTGCTTTGCTCCTTCTCTTTGTCATAGGACCTGCAGAAGAGATATTCTGGAGGGGTTATGTACAAAGGACTCTTACGAAATTCCGTTCCCCTTTTGTCGCTTTCCTGTTGACAACGGCTTGTTATACCGCAGTTCATCTGCCTTCAGGCAACTTCATGCTCATCATGGCAGCCCTTGTTTGCGGCATCGTTTGGGGCGGACTCTATTGGCTTATGCCAAATCAACTGAGAGCAATCATTATTAGTCACGCACTTTGGGACGCAGCCGCATTCGTCTGGTTCCCCTTTTAAATAGTAAATCGTCAAAAAGTAAATACAATATATGCTTACACTAAAACTCATCACAGAAGAAACCGAACGAGTCATCTCAGGACTCGAAAAGAAACATTTCGCCGACGCACGCAAGGCTATCGAAGAAGTGATTGCCGTTGATAAGAGCCGTCGCGCAGCACAAACTGAACTTGACCAGAACCTCTCAGCCGCCAAGAAGTTGGCTGCTGAGATTGGTATGCTTATGAAGCAAGGCAAGCGAGAAGAGGCAGAAGAGGTCAAGACAAAGGTTGCCGCCCTCAAGGAAACAAGCAAGGATCTCGAGAACAAGAAGGAGACTGCCGAGCAGGAACTCACCCGTCTTCTCTGCCAGATTCCCAACATTCCCTACGACGAGGTGCCCGAAGGAACTTGTGCCGAAGACAATTGGGTCGTGAAGTCCAACCTCAAGGAATGCGTTATTGGTAAAGATACAGTTGGCAATTGGGATGCAAATCCTGTTGTTGAGACAGCCAAACTCCCGCATTGGGAACTGGCTAAGAAGTACAATCTCATTGACTTCGACCTTGGTGTCAAGATTTCTGGAGCAGGTTTCCCTGTCTACAGAGGCAAGGGTGCAAGGCTTCAACGTGCTTTGATTGACTTCTTCCTCGACGAGGCACAAAAGTCCGGCTACGAGGAAATAATGCCTCCAACTGTTGTGAATGCCGCTTCGGGTTATGGCACAGGTCAGCTTCCCGACAAGGAAGGTCAGATGTACCATTGCGAGGTGGATGACCTCTACCTCATTCCGACGGCTGAGGTGCCTGTGACGAACATCTATCGTGACGTAATTCTCGACGAGAAGGACCTGCCCATCAAGAATTGCGCATACACCCAGTGCTTCCGTCGTGAAGCAGGAAGTTATGGCAAGGACGTGCGTGGATTGAAC
>CACZBC010000096.1 GCA_902779315.1 uncultured Bacteroidales bacterium
CCAGTTCCACCCCGTGACTGACCGTCTGCTCCACGTTGACTTCTACGAAATCACCGAGAAGAAGCCCATCGTGATGGAAGTGCCCATCAAGCTGAACGGTTTGGCAGAAGGTGTCCGCGCCGGTGGTAAGCTCTCTGCAAACGTGCGCAAGCTCAAGGTTCGCGCTCCCTACACAGCAATTCCTGAGAACCTCAACATCGACGTTACAGGCCTCGGCCTCGGCAAGACCATCAAGGTGGCCGACCTCAGTTTCGAAGGTCTCGAAATGGTGACCAGCCCCAGCGTTGTTGTCTGCCAGGTTAAGATGACCAGAAGCGCTATGAGCGCTGCGTCCAAGACCGAGGACAGCGGTGAAGCAGCTGCAGAATAACCTAAATGAAATACCTAATTGTAGGGTTGGGTAACATCGGCCCCGAGTACGAAGGAACCCGCCACAATATCGGATTTAGAGTATTGGACGCCCTATCTAAGGCGTCCAATACTGCTTTTGAGGACCGTAGGTACGGCTTCGTAGCCCACATGCGAGTGAAAAACGCAGAGCTGGTACTGCTCAAGCCATCGACCTACATGAACCTCTCTGGCAACGCCGTCCGCTACTGGCTGCTGCAGGAAAAGATTCCCGTAGAGAACATGCTGGTTGTGGTGGACGACCTCAGCCTTCCCCTCGGAGCAATCCGTCTCAGACAAGGAGGTGGAGATGCCGGTCACAACGGGCTGAAGCACATTGCCCAGACACTTGGAGGTCAAGGCTACAACCGCCTCCGATTCGGCATAGGCAACGACTTTCCGCAGGGCTATCAGGTGGACTTCGTGCTCAGCAAATTCACGCCCGAAGAGGAGCAAATCGTGGACGAGAGGGCCCTCGTAGCCTGCGACGCCATCAAAGCATTCGCCCTGAGCGGCATACAGTTCGCCATGTGCAATTACAATAATAAATAATAAGAGATATGGAACTAGTTGAGAGATTTCTGAAGTACGTCAGTTTTGACACACAGAGCAGCGAGGAGAATGAGTCGCAATGCCCTAGCACAGAGAAGCAGTTTGCTTTGGCCGAATACTTGCGCGACGAGCTGAAAGCACTCGGCCTCACGGAAGTCGAAATGGACGAGCACGGCTACGTCTATGCCACTCTGCCTGCCAATACGGACAAACAGGTGCCCACCATCGGCTTCATCGCCCACATGGACACAAGCCCAGATTGCAGCGGAAAGGACATCAAGCCTCGCATCATCGAGAACTACGATGGGCAGGACATCGTGCTCTGCAAGGAAGATGGCATCGTGACGATCGTCAGCCAGTTCCCTGAACTCAAGGAGCACATCGGCGAGGACCTCATCGTCACTGACGGCCACACACTTCTTGGTGCCGACGACAAAGCGGGAATCGCCGAGATTGTGACTGCGATGACCTACCTGATGGCGCATCCGGAAATCAAACACGGCAAGATTCGCGTCGCTTTCAATCCCGACGAGGAGATTGGCGCAGGAGCTCACCTCTTCAACGTCGAGAAGTTCGGCTGCGAATGGGCCTACACGATGGACGGCAGCGAGGTGGGCGAACTGGAGTACGAGAACTTCAATGCAGCCAGCGCGAAGATACTCATCAAAGGCTGCAACGTGCATCCTGGTTACGCCAAAGGCAAGATGAAGAACGCTTGTATCATTGCTTTAGAATTTGCAGCCTTATTGCCTGAAAATGAGCGACCTGAGACCACAGAAAACTATGAAGGCTTCTACCACCTGACAGGCATGAGCGGCAGCGTGGAAGAGGCTCAGCTCTCATACATCATTCGCGACCACAACAGCGACATCTTCAAGCGTCGCAAGCAAGTTGTTCTCGACCTTGCAGAGAAGTTGAACGCCAAGTACGGAGAGGGGACAGTTAAGGCCGAAGTGAAGGACCAATATTATAATATGTTGAGCCAACTGCAGGACAAACCTCAGGTGACGGAAATCGCCAAGAAGGCTATCGAGGAGGCTTGTGGCTTCTGCAACGTTGTGCCCATCCGAGGCGGCACAGACGGCGCCCAGCTCAGCTTCAAAGGTCTCCCCTGCCCCAACATCTTCGCAGGCGGACTGAACTTCCACGGTCGCCACGAGTTCGTGCCCATCCAAAGCATGGAGAAGGCCATGATGACCGTCGTGAACATCTGCCGACTGGTAGCAAATGAATAACGAGGCTCGGATAGACAAATGGCTGTGGGCTGCGCGCATCTTCAAGACGCGCACCATCGCTGCTGCCGCTTGCAAGAAAGGGCAAGTGAGCCTGGGCGGTGTGCAGCTCAAAGCGAGCCGAACGATTAAGGCTGGCGATGTGATTAGCGTACGCAAACCGCCCATCACATACAGCTTCCGAGTGCTTCAACCTATCGAACGGCGCGTTGGAGCCAAGCTCATTCCCGAGGTACTGGAGAACGTCACAACGCCCGACCAGTACGAACTCCTCGAGATGAGCAAGATAAGTGGCTTCGTTGGCAGAGCCAAAGGAACAGGTCGTCCCACAAAGAAAGACCGCCGCAGCCTGGAAGACTTCCAGAACGAAGTGCCCGAGTTCTTTGGAGACTTTGAGTTCGACCTGGAAGATGGAGATGAAGAATAGTTTCGGAATAACGTTATAACGTCATAACCAAAGGAGGAAACATGATTGACCGCATTACCGTTGACAAGATTTTGGATGCTGCGAACATCGTGGACGTAGTCTCCGACTTCGTTACCTTGAAGCGTGCTG
>CACZBC010000097.1 GCA_902779315.1 uncultured Bacteroidales bacterium
CGGCGACACCTACGACTACGGCTTCGGCAACATGAAGAACGAAGCGTGGGACGTCTCGACGTGGCACCGCTTCATCTATAAAGGCAATCGACTGCGGACAATGGCAACAGCCGATGCCAGCTACCGCTACTTCCGGAACGCCTCCGGCACCACGTCGGCCCTCTTCTCTGCGCCCGTCGAGGTCAGCCACCAACTGCTCGACGACCTCTTCTCCCCGACATCTCCCCGTCCGAACCTGCGCGACACGCTCATCAACCGACAGCTCCGCGAGAGCAAAGGCACGGGGCACGACATCGAGGCAAACGCCGGCCTGTTCGAGACAGTGAAGATAAAGGGCACGGGCGACTTCCTGAACTTCGGCATAAACGCCAGCTACAAGGAGAACAAAAGGCAGGAGTTCTCGCGTCAGGAAGTGCGTGCCAACGGCTCGAGCGAGCCTTCCTTCTTTCGCCACCAATACATCGACACGCCGCCTCGCAGCAAGTTCGAACTCAATCCCTTCGTCCAGTATACGTTCTCCCTTGGCGAACATTATCGCCAATTGCTGCTTGGCTATAGCTTTAACCACAGCAATCGGCGCGAACAGGAGAGCATCTATCGCCTGGACCGCCTGGCGAATGCAGACTCAAGCTTCTCCAAACCCATCGACTTGCTGCCCAGCGTGACCGAATATCAGCAGGTCTTCGACCGCACGAACAGTCATCTGGCGCATTACATCGACAACACAAACGCCTTTTGGGCCGACTTTAAATACGGCTTGGGGCAGAAGGAATGGGGTCAGTTCTACCTTGATTTCAGGATTGATGCCACGCTGAATGCGCAGCGCCACGACTATGAGCGAGGCGCCATCGACACCCTTCTCCACCGTTTCAGCCCGACGTTCGAGTTCAAGACAAAGCCCTGGTTGAGGACCAAGGACGGGCATCATGCCGGACTTGAAGTGCGGGTAAGGAGCGAGGCGCCAGACCTCCTGAACGAGGCAGGCATAGTGGATGACACAGACCCCATGAACATCCGCATCGGCAACCCTGACTTGCGATACGCCATCCGCACGGACGCGGTCCTCGACGGCAACCTGTATTCGATGAATAAGCGTATGCACAACCGCCTCGACCTCAGCTATGGCTTCACACACAACGCGTTAGGTATGGGCCAGATCTACGACCGCGCGACCGGCCGACGCACGTTCTGCCCGACGAATGTCAACGGCAACTGGGACACTTCAGCCAAACACACCATCAACTACAGCTTTGGTGACGGCAAGAAGCACAGTGCCAGCATGGTCACGCAGTTCAGCTATAGGAACAGTGTTGACCTGATGGGTGACAACGGACAACAGACAACAGACAACGGTCAATTGCCCATAAACAAGTCTGTTGTCCGCACAGCTAGCCTTTCTTTCTCGCCCAAAGTGAGTCTTTCGCTGGGCAAACATACCCTCGGCTTCTCGTCGGATGTGGCTTGGAACCGTTACACGAGCGACCGCTCGACGTTCCAGAACATCAACGCCTGGCAGTACCGTATCGGCGCGGACGCTATCGTACACCTGCCTTGGAAGTTCGACCTCACCACCGACCTAACGCTTTATGGCCGAACGGGTTATGCCGACGCGAGCCTCAACACAGCCGACGTCGTTTGGAACGCACGCCTGGCTCGTGCGCTCTTCAAGGGCAAGTGGGTCGTCATGCTTGATGGCTTCGACATCCTCGGGCAGCTGAGTAATGTCACGCGCACCATCAACGCACAAGGCCGCACAGAGACTTACACCAATGTTCTGCCACGATACGGCCTCCTGCATGTCATCTACAAGTTCCAGAAGACGCCTAAGAAGAGGGACTGAAACAGGTCGCGTCGCCTTACTTCACCAATTAAGTTTGTTGCTCCATGGCGACAGAGCAATTGCTCCATGGCGACGAAGCAATTGCTCCATCGCCATGGAGCAATCAACTTGGCCTGTTGAGTCGGATTCCGTTCAAGATCGAATTTAGCAATTCGGCAGCAAAAAATTGCAGGCAAAGCACGGCTAATTCAAAACTATTCGCTATCTTTGTCTCGGATTTACCACATCAAAATAGCTTTGTTATGAAGAAGATTCTTACTTGCCT
This sequence comes from uncultured Bacteroidales bacterium, assembly GCA_902779315.1. GTDB lineage: Bacteria > Bacteroidota > Bacteroidia > Bacteroidales > Bacteroidaceae > Physcousia. Next base: position 2,106 of record CACZBC010000097.1, read on the forward strand.
GCTGGCCACGTTGGGCTTCACGGCAGCCTGCGCTCAGCAGGATTACGAGGTTGACGAGTTCCAGACGAAGGGCGGAAAGACCGTCAGGATGCATGCCCTGATGCATGCCAGCATTCGTATCGAGTTCGACGGGAAGGAGATAGAAATCGATCCGGTCAGCAAGCTTGGCAACCGAACCGTGGATTACGCTGCTTTCCCCAAGGCCGACTTCATTTTCGTGACGCACGAACATGGCGACCACTACGATGAGCAGGCGCTCAAACTCCTTTCCGGAAAGAAAACTCAGGTTGTCCTGAACGGGCGTTGTGCCGAGATGTACGGACAGGGAAAGGCTATGAAGAACGGCGACAAGATGCAGATTTCCAAGAAGTTCAGCGTGGAGGCCGTACCTGCCTACAACACGACGGAAGGTCGCGAGAAGTTCCATCCGAAGGGACGCGACAACGGTTATATCCTCACTCTCGACGGCCTGCGAATCTACATCGCTGGCGACACGGAGGACATTCCCGAGATGGAAGGCATCAAGGACATCGACATAGCTTTCCTGCCTTGCAACCAAGTGGTCAAGGCCGCTAAAATCATCAAGCCGAAGGTGCTCTTTCCCTACCACTACGGGCAGACAGACGTCTCGAATCTCCCAGCAGAACTGAAGTCCGAGGGCATCGACGTCAGAATCCGCCACTACGAATGAGTCAGGCTGAAACACGCTTCATTGCCAAACACTCGCAGATGAAACGCAGGAGCAATCTGGCAAAGATTCCTTAATAATCCTTAAAAGTTCACCCTCCACGTTATATAAAAAGGTTCATGAAGGGTATTAAAAGTGAAAGGTACAAGAGAACTTCACTTAAACAAAACACATGACATGAAAAAGGTTTCTTTAATGACATTGCTCGCAGCCCTTTGTATGGCAGGTTGCGTAGAGACAGAGACAAGGACATCGACCGAGATAAAGGTTGTGGGAGAATTGGGCGAACCCAAGCCCATCTACCTCAACACTTTCGGCAAGCTAAGTCCTATTCAGCAAGCACAAAGTATTGAAGACAGTATCATCACATTTGTACTTGATACGACAGAGGCATTTGTCGTCGTGATTGACCGCTGCATCGACAAAAGCAGTCCCTGGGTTTGTTCCGTTATTGCCGACGGTACGCCTATCGAGGTAACCATAAAGGATGGCGTGGGCGAAATAACAAAAGGCTCCGAGCAGAACATGAAACTGGCCGAGGCTCGCAGCAAGATGAGAGATCTGGAAAGCAAAAAAGACGACCTCAGGAATGAGTACAGGGCTTTGCGCGAGAGGTATGGCGAGGATATTCCCGAAGTGGCGGAAGCCGATGCAGACAGGCGTTGGGATGCCATAGAAGGGGAGATAAAAGACACCTACACGCAGGCCATCCTGAATAATGCTGACAATCTGGTGCCCATCTTCTTCCTGTGCAAATTTGCAAACGACCTCGGACTGGAGTTCCTCGAGAGCTTCATGGCTGACTACAAATATAAAGACCACAAGCAACTCGATTATATAAACCGAGTGATTAGTGGGGAAAAGAACAAGAAGGAAGGTGCCGAGGTTGTGGACTTCGTGGCTAAAGACCTCGAGGGCAAAGAGTGCCATCTGACCGACTACGTTGGCAAAGGCAAATATGTGCTTGTTGACTTCTGGGCGAGCTGGTGCGGTCCCTGCTGCGCAGAGATTCCCAACATTAAGGCAAACTACGAAAAGTACAAAGAGAAAGGCTTTGAGGTGGTAGGTGTCTCACTCGACTACAAACAGGAGGATTGGGAGAAGAGAGTCCAGGAACTTGGCATCACCTGGCCCCAAATGAGCGACCTGAAGGGCTGGGACAGCGAGGTTTGCGGCCTGTACAACATTTTTGCAATTCCTCAGGTTCTTCTTTACAACCCCGATGGAAAGGTTATCGCCGGTCCTTGGTTGCATGGCGAGGCATTAGGCCAAAAGCTCGCGGAAATCTTTGAGTAGTAGAGAGAAGAAGGAAAAAGCCTGACCTCGATGAGAAGGATATTTGATGTGACGAAACACAACGTGCCACGTTGACAAACATAACGTGCCTAAATGAACAACTAAGCGTGCCTAATTCGATGATTAGGCACGCTTTGTTTATACATGCTCCATTCCTTATTCGAAGAAGCCGAAGCCTGCGATGGCCGTCAGCATGCGTTCGATGTAGTCCTGCGACGTGGTGCTCCAGTAGAAGCCCAAGCGGTGGAGAACCTCCGAGGTGTAGTTGTTCTGGCGGTCCACCATGGCAGACTTCTGTCCGTGGGCCATGTCCTTGTATGCCAACATGCTGGACAGCGCCTTCGCCTTCTGCGGGTCGCTCTTCGCTTCCTCCATCACGTCCTCGAACTCTTGCGGGTCAACGAACCGGATACCGCCGGTAATCTTGCCCAGTTGGGTAAGGATGTCGCCCATCAACTCGACGTGATTGTTGTAGGGATGGAAGACGACACACTCCTTAGGCGTCGATGCGAGCAGTACGATGGCACGTGCCGTCTCGTTGATTGGCGAGAATTCTGCGAGCGCATCATAGTCTGCGTACGGGCAGCAGCCAAGCATGTTATAGACACGTATGCGGCCCATGTAGCTGTTCGACTGGAAGTTAACCTGGAACTCACCATCGGTGCTTCGGGCTGCGAGGTT
>CACZBC010000098.1 GCA_902779315.1 uncultured Bacteroidales bacterium
CAAGAACCACTATCGCAGTAATGCCTACGAAGCAGAGTTGCTTGCCTCTCTTGATGCCGAACCCGTCTCTGACCAACAGATAGAAGTGGAAATGGATGCTGCTCAGCTTGATGAGGCTCTCGATAGGGTGCTTTCCGAATTGCCAGCGCCCTTGCATCAACTCTTTTCGCTACACTATCAGGAAGAACTTACCATTCCGCAGGTGGCTGAGATTGTCGGCATTCCCGAGGGGACAGTAAAGTCCCGCCTGCACAAGACAATGAACATCATCAGAAAAAAGTTAAAAGGTTATAAGGTTAAAAGTTGAAAAGAAATGAAAATAAGTAACGAACAAATCATCGCGTCGGCCCGCCGAGGACGCCAGAAGGTTGAAAGTAAAATGACGATTTCTCCCTTCAAGAGGACAAGCCCCTCCCTTTGGGGAGGATGGGTAGGGGCCGTTGCCGCAAGCCTTGTCAGCTTCTTTGCTGGCTATGCCCTTCATGGGGGCATGCCTCAGCCACAACCTGCCGAGAACCCTGTGGCTCAAGTCGTCGAGGTGCAGCACGACACCATCATGCAAGTGCAGACCGTCCGCGACACCATCTACGAGACCCGCGTCGTCACCAAGTACGAGCCAATGCTGGCAAAAGCAGAAGCCTCGCCAACGTTTGAGGAAGAAGACGACACATCGTCAGAGCAGAAAGCCTGCTCCATGCTGTGCGACGACATTCCCTACGAATTATTGGCAGCAGGGAGATGAAGAGTTGAATTGAAGATTGAAGATTGAAAAGACTCTTGAAAGGTTTTTAGTTCCGCCTAAGACTTTGGTTTTAGAAGTTAATATATTGGTGCGCCACCTTGCTCCTGCGTCGCGATGATGCGGGAGCTTTGTTCTTTGCTGCCCAAAGCTTCATCTCGATGCCCTCAAAGGCTCAAAAGCAAAGCTTTCGGGCAGCTTTTTGTATATAAGCGGGAATTTTTCACTTTTCACTTTTCACTTTTCACTTTTCTTCGTATCTTTGCAAGCAGAACGATTAAATATAAAGATTATGACAGCATTACAACTGAATGCCGAACTCTTTCGCGCTATGGGGAAAATAGCCGACGACGAAACGATGATGAAGAAAGTGCTGAAGTATGTGAAGCGCCTGGCCGCCAAGAAAGAAGACCCTACGCTGATGACCAAGGAGGAGTTCTTCGCAAAGGTAGATAAGTCCAAAGCTCAGTATGAGCGAGGAGAATATACTCGTTTTTCCAACGAGGACGAGATGGTGAAGTGGTTAAACAGCCTGTAGTATGTACGATATTGTCTATACCGAAGAAGCCAAGCGAGGATTGGCACGACTGAGGAAAGACGAACCAAAGGCTCATGCAAAAGCAGTAAAACTCTTGCAAGAAGTGCTTCACCATCCTCGTACCGGAACGGGGCACCCTCATCAACTAAGTGGCGACCGTGCGGGGCAGTGGTCGCGAAGCATCACCAAGAAGCATCGCCTCGTCTATGAGATTCACGACACAGAAGTCGTAGTGCTCGTTCTTACCGCTTACGGCCACTACGAAGACAAATAACAAAGGAACACAAATTCTTATTCCGTCATATTTTATTAATAGCAAATGAACGCATTGAACATACTTGAACTGAGCGAACAGGAGATTATCCGCAGAAATAACTTGCAGCAGTTGCGCGACTTGGGCATCAACCCTTATCCCGCTGCAGAGTACCCCACAAACGCTTTTAGCACGGAGATAAAGGAAAACTTTGTTGACCTGCCCGTCGTGGGCAAGGACGAGGAAGGAAACGACATCCGCGAGACTGCGACACCCGAGAACAGCCGAAATGTCTGCATAGCCGGCCGCATCATGTCGAAGCGCATCATGGGCAAGGCAGCTTTCGCAGAGTTGCAGGACTCGAGAGGAAGAATCCAAGTTTACATCACTCGTGACGCTCTCGCAAATGGCGAGGACACCACCCTTTACAATACTGTCTTCAAGAAACTCCTCGACCTGGGCGACTTCATCGGCATCAAGGGCTATGTGTTCCGCACGCAGACGGGCGAGATTAGCGTCCATGCGCAGGAGTTGACAGTATTGAGCAAGAGCCTCAAGCCCCTGCCAATCGTCAAGACGGATGCCGAGGGTAATGTCTATGACTCCTTCGACGACCCCGAGCTTCGTTACCGCCAGCGTTATGTGGACCTTGTTGTCAACGAGGGCGTGAAGGACACCTTCCTGAAGCGTGCCACTATCCTCAAGACCATGCGCGCTTTCTTCGACCGTCACGGCTATACCGAGGTCGAGACGCCAACCCTCCAAGCCATTGCTGGAGGTGCTTCGGCCCGTCCCTTCATCACGCACTTCAATGCCCTGAACATCCCGATGTACATGCGTATCGCCACCGAGCTTTACCTGAAGCGACTCATCGTGGGCGGCTTCGAGGGCGTTTACGAAATCGGCAAGAATTTCCGTAACGAGGGCATGGACAAGAACCACAACCCCGAGTTCACCTGCATGGAACTGTACGTCAGCTACAAGGACTACAACTGGATGATGTCCTTCACCGAGCAGCTCCTCGAGGAGATTTGCGTGGCCGTCAACGGCAAGCCCGAGACGGAA
>CACZBC010000099.1 GCA_902779315.1 uncultured Bacteroidales bacterium
TCACCAGGACGGAAGAATACCTTGATGGGATTGGGCCAGTGAAGTAGCTTGTGATCTTCCGAATAGCGTTCCACCTCTAAGCTGATGTTCTTGAGCATCTCTGCATCTGCCAGATACTTCGGGTCTTCGATAATAACTTCCTTGCGGGCAATGTGTCGCTTAACACGCAGTCCCAAAGCTCGCATAGCCAGGTCTTTGTAAAGGTCTATGTTGAATACAACCGAATCGTTGTTAGCCTTGTAGGTGAAGAAGATGGCTAATGGTGTGAGCACGGCTGTGCCTAGGAACTTTCCGAAGAATACCGTCCAGTTGTCGTCGCGAGCCATCCTGTAGCCTGTCATGTCAAGGATGTAGAAGACGATGAACACAAATACAGAGATGATGACGGGCACACCCAGTCCACCTTTTCGGATAATCGCACCCAATGGTGCTCCAATGAAGAAAAAGATGAGACACGACAGCGAAAGGGTGAATTTGTTGATGGCCTCCATTTCGTGCATTCGCTCTTCACGATTCAGATAATAGGAGTACTCTGACTTGAAATCCAGGTTGCTGAGTGCCATCTGGGCATCGCTGGCAGCTTGTCTGATGACAGCCTGTTTTTGTTCACCTTTCAACTTTAAGTATAGGGTGTCGATATTCGTCTCTTCCTTAGCCAGCTCTTTGACTATCTTCAGCGAATCAGTCTTGCTGATGGGGCGTATATTGAAAGTGTAGGACTTTGCATCGTGATAGTAGGCATGTCCTACGGAATCATTGAACTCGCGAATGGAGTCTAAGTCGTGAAGTATTCGGGTTAATCCCTTGGAACGTGCGTCGCTGCTGATCTCGCCAGCCTCTGCCATGTTGAAGTCGCCATCGAAGTCGAGCAGAATGGCCTTGGTCGAGAAGGTTTCACGACGGTATGGGACATTTGCTGTCACGTTCAGTCCTGATTGGCGCATGTTTTCGAACCATTCGCCACTATAGAGCGTCAGCTTCAGGTGCTTCTTCTCTGCCGTAGCCTGAATGCGACCTGAGTCTGCCAAGATAACGGCAGCATCCTCATAGCCTCCGTTCATGCGGTATATCATGATACCATACAGCATACCCGTGTTCAGGTCTTTCTTTTGTACGTAGAGATTGGAGTTGGGAATGCCATCGTAGAAAATGCCTTCGGGAATTTCTACCTCAGGGTTCTTCTGTTTCATCGAGAGCAGCAACTGTTGGAAAGAGATAAAAGCGCGAGGACCGACAACCTCTTGGAAATAGAAAGAGATACAGGCAATGGCAGTGACGATGACTACTAACGAACGCATGGACTGCCTCAGTGATATGCCCGCCGCTTTAATAGCTGTCAACTCCGAACTCTCACCAAGATTTCCGAAAGCAATCAGCGAGGACAATAGGATGGCCAAAGGAAAAGCTTGTGGCATCAGCATCAATCCCATGTACCAGAAGAATTGTGCCAGCACTTCCATCGACAGACCCTTACCGATGAGTTCGTCTACATAACGCCACAAGAACTGCATCATCAGCACAAATTGGCAGATGAAGAATGTGGCGATGAACAGCAGGCCGAACTGCTTGGTGATAAATATGTCTAACTTCTTAATCCGAAACATGTTTCTTGCTTTGCAAGCGACTTTGTCGATTACAGCCTGCAAAATTATATAAAAACCGCGAAAAACTTGCATTTTGGAAAGAAATTATGGGAAATTAAGGGAAATTGTTATTCAGTGTGCAACCTAATTAATCGTGATTTCCCATAATTTCGTTTCAAAAAGAAGATAATCACAGTCCACTGACGCGATGTAGCCGTTCCAGATTATCATCCCAAATGCCACGGAGGTCTGCTTCTTCGTCATCGTCAGCGGCAAAGTCGGTGATAAGCAGGTTCAATTGGCCGGTAACATCACTTTCTTCAATGCGCATCTCCCAGAAAGCCTCCGGACTATCCTCGTGATAATCCCATAAGAGGCGGATGTGGTTATATTTTGCTACTTCGATGACTCGTGATTGTTTGGTATCGCGCTCTGTCCATGGGTGGCCCCACGTGAAAGTCATTGTGTCATTTTCCTCGGTAACTTTATCTGCCAACCACTTTTGAAGGCCAGCAGCGTTACTAATCATGTCCCATACAATCTTCGGCGATTTCGTCGAGAGTGGGTATTCAATGGTTAGTTTCCTCATTGTTAGTCATGTTAAAGGTTAGTCATTTACATGTATCACAGTGCAAAAATACAAAAAAAATCCGAAACACAATGATTTTTCCAGAAAAAGTTTTGGTAATTAAAAAGATTATTGTACCTTTGCACCCGCTTACAAGCAAAATGGCGGGGTAGCTCAGCTGGTTAGAGCGTCGGATTCATAATCCGGAGGTCGAGGGTTCGGGTCCCCCTCCCGCTACTGAATAAGGAGTTGTTCAC
>CACZBC010000100.1 GCA_902779315.1 uncultured Bacteroidales bacterium
CATTCAGAAGCAGCTCGACAAATTGGAAGCCACGAAAAAGGCTAACGAGGCTGCTCAATACAAAGCAGCACCTATCAAGGATACCGTTTCATTTGAAGAATTCGAGAAACTCGACATCCGTGTGGGACTGGTTAAGAACTGCCAGCGCGTACCTAAGTCAAAGAAGCTCCTGCAGTTTACCATTGACGACGGTTCTGGCACTGACCGCACCATCTGTTCAGGTATTGCCGCCTTCTACGAGAATCCTGAGGAACTGGTAGGCAAGCGCATCCTTTTCGTTGCCAATTTCGAGCCTCGGAAGATGATGGGTATCGAGAGCCAGGGCATGATTCTCTCTGCCGTTGACTTCGACGAGAGCCTCAGCGTGGTGACAACGACCAAGGACGTAAAGCCTGGAAGTATTGTGGGTTAATGGTTAATGGTTAAGGGTTAAGGGTTAGAGAAAGATGCAGGCGATAATCTTGGCGGCTGGTATGGGTCGCAGACTCGGAGAATACACGAAGGACCAGACAAAATGTATGGTTCCTGTGAATGGTGTCCGACTGATTGACCGCGTTTTGGGGCAACTGTCGAAATTACAGCTTCAGCGGGTTATCATCGTCACAGGCTATAAGGGCAAGGAATTGCGCGACTACATCACCACACAATATGGCCAACAGTTCACAGGCAATTGTCAACTGCAATTCGCCGAAAACCCTGTCTATGACAAGACCAACAACATCTATTCTCTCTCGCTGGTGAAGGACCAGTTGCAGGAGGATGACACCCTGCTCATCGAGAGCGACCTCATCCTGAGCGACCGCTTGTTCAGTATGTTGCTGGACAACCCATACCCCAACCTGGCCCTCGTTGCCAAGTACGAGACGTGGATGGATGGCACGATGGTTCGCCTGGACGACGAACAGAACATCGTGAACTTCATCTCGAAAGATGCCTTCGACTACAATGATATTGACGCTTACTACAAGACCGTCAACATCTACAAACTGAGCCGAGCGTTCTCACAGCATAAGTATGTGCCCTTCCTCGAAGCCTACACCAAAGCCGTTGGTAACAATGAGTATTATGAGAATGTGCTCCGCATCATATCGCTGCTCAACAACCACGACATGAAGGCTCTGCCCATCGGCCAGGAGAAATGGTATGAGATTGACGACAAGCAAGACCTCGACATTGCCGAGGCTCTCTTTGCCGACGAGCAGGACGTGCTGCGAAAATACTACGGACGCTATGGCGGTTTCTGGCGCTTCCCCCAGATGCTGGATTTCTGCTATCTGGTAAACCCCTACTTCCCCTCGCGCCGTATGAAGGACGAGTTGCGTGCTAATTTCGACACGCTGCTGACGGAATATCCCTCAGGCATGAAGGTCAACACCCTCATTGCCAGCAAATGCTTTGGCGTTAGCGAGCCCTATATCGTCCCAGGCAACGGTGCTGCAGAACTCATCAAGGTACTGATGGAAGACCTCACCCCAGCCCTCTCCAAAGGCGAGGGAGTCAAGATCGGCTTCGTGCGTCCTACCTTCGAAGAGTATCCGAACCGTTATGACAAAAACCTGCAGGTGACCTTTGTACCACAGAACGAGGACTACCGCTATACGGCTGATGACTTGATGGCATTCTTTGCCGATAAGGGCATCCACCAGCTGATGCTCATCAATCCCGACAACCCTTCGGGCAACTTCATTCCCAAGGCCGACGTATTACGGTTGGCGCAGTGGTGCGAGGAGCGTGCCATCCGATTGGTCGTTGACGAGAGTTTCGTTGATTTCAGTCGTGACTATGTCACCAACTCGCTGCTCAGCGACACTCTGTTGGAACAATATCCTCACATGGCGGTGATGAAAAGTATTTCGAAGAGCTATGGTGTGCCAGGTTTGCGTTTGGGTATTCTGGCTTCAGCCGATAAGGAACTGATAGCCCGCATCAAGCGGGAGGTCAGTATCTGGAACCTCAATTCATTTGCTGAGTTCTTCATGCAGATTTACAACAAGCACGAGAAGGACTACCAGCGTGCCTGTGCCAAGTTTGTGGCAGAGCGCGACAGTTTTGAGGCACAGCTCCGCACAGTCCCTTTCCTCAGAGTGATGCCTACCGAAGCCAACTATTTCCTCTGCGAGGTGTTGCCACCTTTCAAGGCCAGTGAGATTGTGATACGCATGCTGAAACAGCACAATATCCTGACTCGCGACTGTAGCGGCAAACCAGGACTCGACCCCAATAAGCAATATATGCGCATTGCCGTCCGCAACCACGAGGACAATACCCGACTGGTGGAGGGACT
>CACZBC010000101.1 GCA_902779315.1 uncultured Bacteroidales bacterium
ATAGACACAGCGGCCCTCGGTGACGATGGGACCCTTCCACTTCCATAGCGGCCAGTCCCAGCCGCCATCATCGAATACCACGTAGCGATTGTCCTCATCGACAACGTCCTCAGCTGAGTAGCCTCGAATCCCACTATCCAACAGTGGCAGGAACCCCACCTCTTGAATGTAGTCCATCAACTCCGGACAGCTGTGTATCTCCCCAACTTTCATCGCTCACAATGACTATTCGTAACGCTTCTCTATGACAGTCCAATCTACAATCTGCCATAGTGCTGCCAGGTGGTCTGGACGGCGGTTCTGATAATCCAGATAGTACGCATGCTCCCACACATCGAAGGTAAGCAATGGCTTCAGCCCCTTCTGCACAGGGTTCGCCGCATTTGTCTCTTGAGTAATTACCAGCTTACCATCCTTATCAGCCGACAGCCATACCCAACCACTTCCAAACAGCGTAGCCCCACCCTTCTGGAACGCCTCCTTGAATGCCTCGAACGACCCAAAGTCGCGCACGATGGCCTCAGCCAGTTTTCCTGTAGGAGCCGATTTTGTCGGCTCACCCGTAAACTGCCCAAAGTAGAGATTATGGTTTAGAATCTGCCCCGCATTATTCAAGATTGCCCCCTCACTATTAAGCACAATCTCTATCAATGCCTCATATTCTCCAAGGCTCCCCTCGCCCTTTGGAGAGGGGTCCTGGGGTGAGGTTAACCCATTGAGATTATTCACATACCCCGCCAGATGCTTCCCATGATGAAACTCCAGCGTCTGCTTACTAATCACCGGCTCCAATGCATCTATTGCATACGGCAATGCCATCAATTCGGACTTCTTCATATCATTTAAGTTTTTAGTAATGAACAAACTCACTTTCTCTTTATTTCCGCATCTACGACAAAGATGTCACCATCGCAATCACGGAGAACATTTCGTGGTATCAAGTCCCAAACAGTATAGATACTGTTAGAGTAGCGACCAATCGTTTCATCACGGTTAAAACCTAGTGCAGCCATATAAGTATCGATAGCTATTTGAGGCGTAGGCTCAGCCTCTTTCACAAGGTCTTGCTTCAAGATTGGCATAATAGTACGACCATCAAAACCAGTAAAAGCATGCAACTGATAATACGTATCTGGAAATATCTCATTGTGCATCCTTACCTTGTCGAGCAGACGGAGAATACTACCACTATTAAGGAGATTGTTCACTTTGTAGATGATGTCATCGGAAACGTAAGTGTCATTCTCGTTTCCGCTAGGACCTGGCGTTCCCAATTCGAAAACCTTGTCAATCGGAAGCCAAAGACCCTTTTCTTTGGCAAAAACTTCAACAACCCTTTGCTCGGTCTCAAAGGGACTTACATGTGACTGGCAATCTCGACGTTGCGCTTCATATAGTTCGCAGCGTCTACGGAGTTCATCGGCAATTGCTTCGATTCTGCGATTTTCCGCATCTTGCGCTCCGAAGCTTCCTTGTGGAACTGGTTGAGATATGTCATAATCCATTTGTAATTTGATGTTTGATGGCACAAAGATACTGCAATTTTTCGAAAAGACCAAAGTTTTTTCTTTAAATGTGCAAATAATCTCATTCATCATTGCAAAGCAAGACGATTGTCTTCTTTATTCCACCTCCGGCTCCCAAAGATGTCGCTGCATATCCACATGCCCATTGGACTTGAAACGGATGTTCTCTTCCTCAAGTAATGTTCGTTGGCGACTCCACCCTGGAGCAGTACGGCCCTCTTAATTCACCACCCGATGACAAGGCAGATGCTCTGCTCCAGGCGAATACCTCAGCGTCCTTCCCACCATCCTTGCATGGCTCGGCCATCCCGCCAATGCGGCAATATCCCCATACGTCGTCACCTTTCCACGGGGAATCTGCCTCACGATGTTCAGCACATCCTCACCAAACCTCCTCGCCTGCTCTGGTGTCATCCTATCAGGATAGTCCTTCATTTAACCAGCGTCTTTGCCCATTCGGGAATGTCATCAGTATATTGCTTGAATAGTTGACCATCGGTGGTGCGGAATAAAAGTCGAGGCAATTGATTGTCTATCGAATTGTCATAGTCCTACTGCACTTTTCCACTCTTCTATTTCCTTGGCTACGGCCTGGAGCCTACGTTTTTTTTCCGCCTCAGCCTTCGCACTCGACTCACGT
>CACZBC010000102.1 GCA_902779315.1 uncultured Bacteroidales bacterium
CCTTTGCCGTTCATTTCCAGACGTAGCAGCAACTCAGGACCGTCATCGCCAACCCAGCCCCAATAGCCGACGAGCGACTTGGCCTTCTCACGGGCTTTCAGACCCTGACGGATTGTTTCCCGCAGGTATTTCTTGTCGTCGTTGCCGTCTTTGGAAGGCGAGAAATCATCGATATACCAATCGTCGCGCTCGAAGCGGAGGGCAATGGTGGTCTCTATATCTCTGAAGTTATGGATGGTCAAATCCACAAGGGCCGTTGAGTCTGTGATTTCATAAACCTTTGCTACCTTGCAGCTCCAGTCGTCAGACCAATCCTGTCCACAAACCCAGTAATCGTAGTCGTACAAGATATCGCCAGTCTCGTCACACAGTTGGGTTGAAGGGATTGCGGATATAACTCACCTCATTCCCTTCGCTGTCATAGGTCGGTTTGCCAACACCTTTGTAGATGGTGTCGATGCGCTGGCGGATATAGGCTTCGGAATGTTTGTCTATTCCAGCATCAGCTATGGTATCAATTGACAGCGAGTCTGTGTCGCTGACGGCTTTCCCTGTCTTGTTGCCGCAATTCAGCATCAAAGCAGCGGCGAGAATAAAAAATGAAATCTTCTTCATATTTCAATTCGTTTTATCGATTAGTTCGATTTTTGGGCGAAATTACAAAAAAAATCTCATTTCAACTTAATTTTTTCCGAAAAACGTCTTTAAAGAGATAAAAGACGTCTTAAACAGAGTATTCACTATTTAAAAATTTAGAGTTATGAAAACGAATGAAGTTAAAACAAAGAGAGTCCACAACCTGATTATTGTCGATGAGAGCGGTTCAATGGAAGTTATCCGCAAGCAAGCCTTTGTGGGCATGAACGAGACCCTGCAGACTGTCCGCAAGATGCAGGAGAAGTTTCCTGAACAAGAGCAGTTTGTCACCCTGCTTACCTTCGACAGCGGCCACACCACCTGGCACTACGACAACCAGCCCGCTGCACAGACCAAGGACTTGGACTGGAAAGCCTACTGTCCCGGTGGCGGCACACCTCTCTACGATGCCATCGGTAAGGGAATCTCAAAGACTAACGCTCAGATTGAGGACGGCGATCATGTGCTGGTGACTATCATCACTGATGGCGAGGAGAACAGCAGCGAGGAATGGACGCTGAAGATGATCCGCACGATGATAGAGAAGCTGAAGAAACAGAACTGGACCTTCACACTCATCGGCACCGATAACCTCGATGTAGAGACCATGGCCCAATCCTTTGCCATCGACGAGCATCTGGAGTTCCAGCAGAGCGAAGCAGGGACCAAGGCCATGTTCGCCCGCGAACGCCGCAGCCGTGAACGCTATAACTGCTGTGTCGCCGAGGATGCCGCCATGCCTACTGGGTCATTCTTCAACGAAGAAGAGTGTTAGCCGATATCCCGGAAAAGCAAGAGCCGGAACTGATATTCTTAGGCTGGGAATACTTTGTTCCCAGCCTGAGAATTAAACTATGGCCCCGCCGACAAGAGAGATTTCACCAATTAGGTGGCAACACAATATTTTCTACCTCATGTGCCTTTTCAAATAGTGGAGAGATTTCATCATCGGTAAATCCGGCGATGCCGCAGCCAATGCGAGTCACGAGGAATGTCAATTCGGGATGTTGCTTGGCAAACCAGATGAATTCATCCACATACGGACGGATAGTTTCCACACCGCCTTGCATAGTAGGGATTGCGTAGCTTTGGCCTTGCAGACCTACGCCCTTTCCCATGATGGCTCCGAACTTGCGGTAGGCGATATAGGCAGCCCCGCCTCCATGCATACCTTTGAGATTGCTGCCGAACACAAAGATCTCGTTCGGCTCCAACGATGTAATAAACTCTGGTGTCGTTCTCTTCTCCATAATATCTTCTCTGATAAAGTCCATATCCTCGCACGACCTTTGTCGATACATGTCTGCCAAAGAGCCTGACATTGTAGGTGCAGGCATCGAAGCTTCTCCCATCGTAGCCTCGCGACTGAGAATTGCCCGCTCGTCCATCACCTCTACCATATCCAAGTCCATGTCGAAGTTCTTCTTGAAATATGGTATGATGATTTCTTCCTTCAGTTTCTTGTATTTCTGCGAGATGGCCGATGGAGTCATCCCCATTTGATCTGCAATCTCTTTCCCCTTGAAGCCACGTAACAGCAGCATGTCGATAAGTAGCCTCTCTTGCCTATCAAGTGGTGCATGGTCACAGACATCTTCCACCATCCGATTGAACTGCAGTCGCAAGTCGCTCGTCACGTCAAACGAGCGCAAATAATCCTCAAACGTGATGCTGCCATACTCTTTC
>CACZBC010000103.1 GCA_902779315.1 uncultured Bacteroidales bacterium
AGAGATGCGGATGCTCTACGAGAAGGGCTTTGTCGATTATTTCAAGAAGGACGGCGAGGGCAAGACGCACTACTACATCGCCAAGATTGGCAAGGGCGAATACGTTCGCAAGGCCATGCACGACGTGAAAAAGACCTTCTTCGGCGGCAACCTACGCTCCATGCTCAGCTTCTTCATCCGCGAAGAGGAACTGTCCGAGGAGGAACTCATCAACTTCCTGCACGAAATGGAGGAACAACTTACAGTTCATAGTTCATAGTTCATAGTTCATAGTTGATTTACTTCGAGCTAAAGCAAATTCTTCATTCTTCATTTTATTCACCATGTCAGCTTTCCTCATCTACGCCATCAAGTCGGCCATTCTGTTGACCTTGCTCTTTGTACCTGGCATCTTCCTGATGTTCAAGGAAAAGATGTTCCGCTTCAACAGGATGACGCTCCTCGCCATACTGATGCTGAGCCTCGTGCTGCCGCTCTGCAACTTCTCGCGTCTCTCGATGGACAACATGTCCGCCGTGCAAGCCATCGAACAAGGTCTGATACAGGCTGGCATTCCTGTGGATGTAGCTTCACCCTTATCCCCTCTCTCATTGGAAAGTGATGGGGAGAGGCCCTTCCCGTGGTTCTACGTTGTCAGCATTCTCTACGGCATCGGCGTGATGACGATTCTGTGCATCCGTCTGCGCGAGGTGCTTTCCATGGGACGCATCATCCGTCGCGGAAGCATCTGGGCGAAGGAGGAGGACGGCATCCGCATCTATTGTCACGCAGAGAACGTCGCTCCCTTCTCTTGGCTGCGAAACATTGTCATCAGCGAAGCCGACTACAAAGAGAACGGACGCGAGATTATCCTCCACGAAAAGGCTCACATCATCTACCACCATTCCGCAGACATTCTTCTGCTCACGCTGGTCGAGGCCGTGCAATGGTGGAATCCCTTCGTCTATCTGCTGGGCATGTACCTTCGCGACGTACACGAGTACGAAGCCGACGACTACGTCCTTCGTCAGGGCATCTCCTGCCACGCCTATTCCGAATAACTAAAAAGCGAATCAGTATGATGCTAAAGACAAAACCAAAGCGGAGCAAGCGCAGCTGGGTGCTGTACGTCCTCCCCATGATTGCATTGGCGCTGAGTGCCTTTGCCACACCAGAGTTCAAGGCGGCAAGCAACCTTATCGAACAGACAGTCAACGCCAGCAGCAATACCTTTACGCTGAAGGGAACAGTTCCCAACGAACTGAATGTAAATCATCTCCTTGTATATGTCAACCGCTATGGTCAGACCGAGATGCCTAAACCCATAGATTCCATATATGTAAAGGATGGCAAATTCGAGTTCTCGGAAGAATTTGACCAACCCTATTCCGGAATGCTGCGAGCCGTTAAGAAAGACGGCACATTAGGAGAATATTTTATGGAGTTCTTCTTCGTGCCTGGCGAAGTCTGCAAAATCGATGTCAAGGGCTTAGCGGCAGTAAATTCTATCGCGACTGGGAAGCTTTCGGACAGTTCTACAATAAAACCAAAAAGAAGGCATTGGCTCCGGAAGGTGAAGGCGATAAAGAATACCTCGCTTTTTTGGCTGAATATAATCGCAAGCACAAAGGCGAAGAAGGCTCTCTCATGTATCAGTGCATGTGGCTGGCAAACTCAAATATGAACTTCTCCATTTTCGACGACATCCAAGGTGGTCGCTTCAAGCGTTACATCCAGCACCGCAAGATTCAGTATGGCAAGGAGACTGTCATCGACATCCACATCGACAGCGAGGACAAGCTCTCGTGCGGCATCAACCATGCCAAGCCGGAGCCCATCAATCCCAAAGACCTGATGGAACTGCTCAGCAAGTATAGCGGAGAGTCGACTGTCATCAACTTTTCGTCTGATAAAGAGCTCGACAACATGGAACACGTTATAAGGGAAGCCTCACGTAAGAACGAACACCTGAGGATAAACTACGAAGTCAAGCCTAAGGGAAACTGAAAGATTCTTCAGACTTTAACAAGAATGCTCCTTCGTTTCGTGCGTTGGAGCATTTTTTGTCACTTTCTTTCGTGCCAAGTATTTGCTATTTGCAGATAATTCACTATCTTTGTCCTCGCAAAACAGAACCTTACAAATCGAATGAAAAAGCACATCCTTCTATACCTCCTGTTCTCCCTCGTCTGCGGGTATTCCTTCGGACAAAACAACATCATCGTCACCCCGGCAGGCAAGATGGAGCGGGCCGTTTCGGGGCACTTCGCGGGCCTTGTCGACGGCCAGCTCACGACCTGGGGCGGCTGCAACTTCCCCGACGTCCCTTGTGCCGACGGCGGACAGAAAGTCTTCTATCCGAAGGCTTATGGCGCGAGCGTGACTGTGCCGGGCGAAACAATATACATTGGAGGCATGGACGAGAATGGGTCTGACGCTTCTGTCAGCCCCTCTAACCTTCCTTCTCTACCCAAGCCTCTCGACAACTTTGCCGCCTGTTATGGCACAGACCGAATCTTCGTGGCAGGCGGTCAGACAAACGGCGTGCCCAACAAAGATGTCTATGCCCTCGATTGGCCCGACGGAAAGGAATGGGTGAAGATTGCAACCCTTCCCGACAACGGCCGCTTGCAGCCCTGCATGGCCGTACAGAATGCACCCGAAGGGAAGGCGCTGTATATCTTTGGAGGGTACACAGCCCCCTCCCCGCTCCCCCTTTGGGGGAGTGCCTCAGTTTTCCTGAAAGGATTGAAACTGAACCTAAAAACCTTTGAGTGGCAAGAGATAGCCTCCTCTACTATAAACGCCTCTCCCTACAAGGGAGAGGTCGGGAGAGGGTCTGGGTCTGTGGCTCTCGTCGGCTCCTGCTGCGCTCCTTGCGGCTACAGCCACATCCTCTTCTTCGGTGGCGTGAACTACGACATCTTCCTCTCTGCCATTCAAGGCAAGCAGGACGACCAATACCTTCGTCACGAGCCTTCGTGGTACAAGTTCCGCTCTGATGTGCTGGCCTACCACACGATAACCGACTCGTGGATGACCATCCCGGGCGACACGGCTCTGGCTCGCGCTGGAGCAGCCCTCACGCCTTTCGACGGAGGCTGGTACTATAGCGGAGGCGAGACGATGCCCGGCATCAGGTCGGACAAGATTTCGCGAATCGAGACAAAGCACGAGACGCACTTCGGCTGGCTCAATTGGACGGTACTTATCCTCTACCTTGTGGCTATGCTCGGCATGGGCATCTACTTCATGAGACGCGAGAACGGAGCCGAGGACTTCTTCAAGGGCGGAGGCCGCATCCCTTGGTGGGCAGCAGGCATCAGCATCTACGCCACCATGCTCTCTGCCATCACCTACATGGCGATTCCTGCCAAAGCCTACGCCACGGACTGGACCTACTAC
>CACZBC010000104.1 GCA_902779315.1 uncultured Bacteroidales bacterium
GTCGCCAGTACCAGAGCAAACGATGGCGAGGTCAATGTGTTCCAACTTTGCGCAAAGCGTGTGAATGGCCTGCTCGATTTCTTCTTGTCTGGTAATGTCCGCCGTGGCTGAGAATGTCGTGTCGGGATGCTCTTGGAGCAGTTCGTCAAGCAGATATGTCCGTCGGCCAACGATGCCCATGCAGTTGCCCTCAGCAGCGTACTTTTCAAAAAGCGCCCTTCCTATGCCTGAAGTTGCTCCAATGATAATGATGGTTTTCTTGTTCATTGTTCTTGCTTACGATTTAATCCTGTTCTCAATCCATTCCCTTATCTCTTTCCCAAACATCTCTTCTGCATAATCTAAAAGAAGGGCGGTAGAGGTTATTTCACGTTCAGCCACTCCCTGCAAGAACTTGAAGAAATGTGTTTCACCTACTTTTTGTTCCAAGTCATACAGGAGCAAGGCACCTTTATTATATAGGGCATCGTAAGCTTCAGGAGCATCACGATCAACCTCGTAGATGGGGCAAGCATGGCGGGCATTTTCGCGGCAGGCTTCTAGATAACAGTCGAAAACGTGCTTGTCAAAATGGCACTTGATGTACCACAGCATGCTGAACTCAGCAAAGCCTTCGTTGAGCCAGTCTTCCCAACTAAATGTCGGCGCCTTGTTCCACCAGAAATGACCCATTTCGTGGCCAATGGCGGTTTTGAAGTGCTCGCTGAAGTTTTTCGTCGCGTAGGCAATGAAATTTTTGCGGCTGATACCACCACCACCACGTGGTACAACAAGGAATTTCATGTAGTCGTTGCTGGGACTGGTTTTGAACAAGCGGGTATAGAATTGCAGTGCCTCTCTGCATGCGACCAACGCAGAGTCGGCATCTGCATCGGCGAAGTCGGTATAGACTACTTCGAATGTACGTCCATCACTGGTCATCTTCTTCGATTTGAGTGTTGGCGAGGCCACAATCTGAAGGTCGAAACCTCCCCACGGTTGCAACATTTCCCACTTGTCATCCTTGTATTTTACAATGCCTGAGCCGCTGACCGTGTAGCCGTCGTTGATGGAAACGGAGACGCTTGCTGTGAAGTCTCGGCTGTCGCTGTTGACGGGGAACCATGCCATATAGTAGCCCAGTTGCACCCAGTCCTTTTCCATCGAACTCATCCAAGTGTCAAGGCTGTCGAGGTTGCAGGTATAGTCAAATATGATACTACAAATGCCCCTCTTCTTTGGAGCTGTAAGGCGAAGCGGTGCTCCTTGTCGGATGTATGTGTTAGATGGTTTTGCTTTAGTGTCGAATGAGTATGCCAGTTCTTTCTTCTTGTAGCGGACGTGGTTGATTGTCGAGTTTTTCCAGAGCGTGAAATCAATGCTCTTGCTGTCCTTGAAATCAATCTGTGCCGTTAAAGTCACGGCGAGGGTCTTTTTCTCCACGTCAATGTCCAGTAGAATGTCGTATCGCTTAACGATTGGGGCGTTGGTGTCCTCCACGACCGCTTTCCTGGGATAAATAATTTTCCTCTTGTCCTCAGTTTCATGCTTGTAAGTACGCATAGAGTCCATAAAGGCCGTCCATCGTGCATCGTTGTGAAGTGTTCTGTAGTCTTCTTCTGTTAAGAAAGTTGTGTAAGCATATGCATATTGCCTGCCGAACTTCTCTCTGAACAGATTTAGATAGTAAAAGGTACTGTCAGTTTCACCAGCCGCCAGTGCCTTGTCAGCAGCTAACCAATAATCATTGGCCGTTTGTGCCAGTGCGAATGTCGCTGCAGACAGCATGACCAGCATGAGCAGGAATCGTCTGTAGTGTATTTGATGTCTCATTATTCTGATAGTACATGTTTTATTGTCTCTTTTGTCAATCCGTAAATGAGCAAGTCATAAACATTTCCATCCTTTATGATGGCATTTGGTATAGTAACTTTATACTTGAAGTCATTCTTCTGTAGCACCCGTATTGAAGCGATGTTTGGTTGAAAGACATTGGCCGTAATTTGTTCAAGCGACAAGACCTTGAATGCAATGGA
>CACZBC010000105.1 GCA_902779315.1 uncultured Bacteroidales bacterium
TCCGACGGCTGCGGTCAGCGTCAAGTTGGTTGCCGAAAGTGGTGTTGGGACCATTGCCGCTGGTGTGGCAAAGGCAAAGGCCGACCTCATCGTCATTAGTGGTGCAGAAGGTGGAACGGGTGCAAGTCCTGCAAGCAGTATGCGCTTTGCTGGCATCAGTCCTGAGATTGGACTGGCAGAGACACAGCAGACACTTGTAAAGAATGGCTTGCGCAATCAGGTTCGCCTACAGACTGACGGACAATTGAAGACTGCCAAGGACGTCATCATCATGGCCATACTTGGCGCAGACGAGTTCTCGTTCGGTACGTTGCCGCTTATTGTTTTGGGTTGTGTGATGATGCGCAAGTGCAATACCAACACCTGCCCTGTAGGCGTGGCTACGCAAGACGAACGCCTTCGTGCCCGTTTCATGGGCAAGTCGGAGTATGTGGTCAACTTCTTTACCTTCCTCGCCCAGCAGGTACGAGAATATCTTAGCGAGATAGGTGTTCACAAATTGAAGGACATCATCGGCCACACAGAGCTGATAGAGATACAATCGTCAAGTGTTACAGACAAACAGAAGACTATTGATTTCTCCCGTCTCCTTTATCAGCCCGCCACAGATCTACCTCTCTATTGGGACAGAAGTGAGTTTACTAAGGTCTGCGGAGTTAAAGATGAGGAGATAATAAAGGAAGTGCAGAAGAGTATCGACGAGCAGGAGGAGACGACGCTCGACTTCGCCATTAAGAATACTGACAGAGCTGTGGGCACGATGCTTTCAGGCGTTATTGCCAAGAAATATGGTGAAGCAGGACTGCCGGACGGGACTATCAACATCAAGTTCAAGGGTTCTGCTGGGCAATCGTTTGGTGCATTTGCTGTGAAAGGACTGAGTCTGAGGCTCGAAGGCGAGGCTAACGACTACTTCGGCAAAGGTCTGAGCGGAGGACGCATCAGCATCTTGCCTTCTCGTGGAAGTAATGCTGAGTTCCATGCCGAGGACAACATCATAGCTGGCAACACGGGGCTTTATGGTGCTACAAGTGGAGAACTATACGTCAACGGACAGGTCGGTGAGCGCTTTGGCGTGAGAAACAGCGGAGCGATTGCTGTCATCGAAGGCGCAGGCGACCATTGCTGCGAATACATGACAGGCGGACGTGTTGTGGTTCTTGGTAAGACTGGGCGTAATTTCGCAGCCGGAATGAGTGGCGGTGTGGCTTATGTCTATGACCCAGACCACACTTTCGACTACTTCTGCAACATGGATATGGTGGAGATAAACCTTGTGGAGGATACGGTTAGCCGCAAGGAACTGCTCGAACTTATCCGTCAGCATTACCTCCACACAGGTTCTGCCCTTGCCGGACGAATGCTCGACGACTGGCAACGCCACGTAGAGGATTTCATCCAGGTGGTACCTATAGAGTACAAACGCGTCTTGCAGGAGGAGCAGATGGCAAAGCTTTCGCAGAAGATTGCAGAAGTTCAGAGAGACTACTAAATGGAGACATTAAAAACATCACACGTGATAATGGCAAACGTCACACGTGATAATGGCCAACATCACACGTGAAAAATGTAAAGTTCACACGTGAAGTTGACGGAGTTCACACGTGTAGTTTTACGACAACACAAATCTCCTTAAACAACCAAACAACATAACGACATAATAACTGAATAAGATGGGAAATCCGAAAGCATTTCTGACTGTGCCTCGCAAGGAGGCTGGATACAGACCTATTCACGACCGCATACATGACTTTGGCGAAGTGGAACGGCGAAGTGGAACAGACGCTAAACACGCGCGACAGGCAGGAACAGGCCAGCCGATGTATGGATTGCGGCGTACCTTTCTGCCATTGGGCTTGCCCGCTTGGCAACAAAGACCCGGAGTGGAACGACGCGCTCTATCATGGCGAGTGGGAAACAGCATATAAGTTATTGAAGAAGACCAATCCCTTCCCAGAGTTCACGGGCCGCATCTGTCCGGCTCTTTGCGAGAAGGCTTGCGTCCTCTATCATACGACGGGCGAGGCTGTCACCAATCGCGAGAATGAAGCCGCCATTGCTGAGCGAGCCTTCCTGGAAGGATATGTGACCATTGAGCACCCCAAGCGCAACGGACTTCGTGTGGCTGTCGTCGGTAGTGGTCCTGCCGGACTTGCCGCTGCGAATGCCCTCAACTATATGGGCTACGAGGTGACTGTCTTCGAGAAGAACGAAGCCGCCGGCGGACTCTTGCGTTATGGCATCCCCAACTTCAAACTGAACAAGAAAATCATCGACAGGAGAATTGAGGTCATGGAGCAAGAAGACATAACCTTCCGCTATGGCGAAGCCGTTACGTCTGTTGCGATGTTATTGCAACAACAATTCTCCGCCATCATCCTCGCTACCGGCACACCTGTCGCAAGAGATTTGAAAGTTCCTGGCCGCGAACTTAAAGGCGTGCATCTTGCTCT
>CACZBC010000106.1 GCA_902779315.1 uncultured Bacteroidales bacterium
ACCAAGAAATAAAGGAATGATTGAGATTCAAGAAGCAACCAAGAGCCAGGCAGCAGAAATTGCAAGCCTGATAATGACGGCCATGACGGATGACTGTTGCCTGTATTTCTGTGGCGAGGGCTACGGACTGGAGGATTTGGCCTCCGGCCGAGCCTGCTCACGCTCAGCTGAGCAAGCGAGCTTGCGCCGCTCTCGCTTACTCGCAGCCTTCCGCAAAATGATGACGATGTTGGTGGAACGAGAGGATTCGCAGTACAGTTATCGGAATACGCTGGTGGCAATGGATGGTGACAAGGTTGTTGGCATCTCCGTTAGCTATGATGGTGGACGTTTGCATGAACTGCGCTGCGCCTTTATCGAGGCTGCCAAAGAACATATCGGCAAGGACCATTCGGGAATGGACGATGAGACACAAGCAGGTGAACTGTATCTCGATTCCTTGGCCGTTCTTCCAGAATATCGTCGTCAGGGCATTGCCAAGAAACTGTTGTTGGCTACCAAGGAACGGGCTAATGGTCTGGGCTTGCCGTGTGTCGGACTTTTGGTTGATAAGGACAATCCCGTCGGCGAGGCCTTATACACTTCTGTTGGATTCCAATACAAGAACGATAGCCAATGGGGTGGTCATCCCATGAAACATTTGGTATTATAGACATAACATATCAGCTTTTCTTACCATTATATTACAAATTCTTTTTAAACACTTCTCCGTTCTCGCAAATTTATTTGCAAATTTACAAATTATTGCCGACTTTTTAGTATATTTGCAACGAAATTTATGATAGTTTACAAACAAACCCGACAAAACAGAGATGAAAACGATGAAGATGAAAAGTTTAACTCTCATCCTAGTAGTGCTGCTCTTTGCTGGCACTTCAAGGGCGCAGTACAATCAAGTAAATGACATCCCGTATCGCGAGGCGGCAGAGGGCTATGCCCAGGAGCGCTGCAAACTTGATGTTTATTATCCGACGAATGCCGAGGACGCGCCTGTTGTTGTCTGGTTCCACGGCGGCGGCATCGAGGGCGGTGAGAAGCACATCGACCCGCAGTTGAAAAACAGTGGTCTTGTGGTCGTCGCTGCGAACTACCGTCTGTTGCCAAAGGCTCCCATTGATGACATTCTCGATGACGCCGCAGCAGCCGTGGCCTGGACTTACAAGAACATCGCGAAGTACAATGGCAGCCGTCGCAAGATATTCGTGGCCGGACACTCCGCTGGCGGCTATCTGCTCGACATGATCGGACTCGATAAACGCTGGCTGGACAAATATGGCGTTGATGCTGACTCACTCGCCGCCCTCGTGCCGTTCAGCGGCCAGTGTGTCACACATTATAATATACGTAAGCAACAGGGCATCGGCCCCTTACAGGCCACCATCGACCAGTATGCCCCGCTCACCTATGTTCGTCCCGACGCTCCTCCCATCGTCATCATCTCTGGCGACCGCGAACTGGAACTCTTCGGCCGCTATGAGGAGCAGGCCTATTTCTGGCGCATGTTGAAGCTCGTGGGCCACAAGGACGTGACGCTCTACGAGATGCAGGGCTACGACCACGGTGCTATGCCGTTCCCCGCCTACAAGATTCTGAAGGATCACATCCGCAGGATTACTGCCGTGTTTCTGGATATCTTTCTTTCAATCTTTGAGCCAAAGCCTTCAGTTCTTCTTCTGTCTCTTGTCCATCGAGCAAGTGGAAACCACCAACAACGGTTTTTACTGGCCAAGGACATGCTGAAAGAATGTTTTCGAGTCCACTATGAGCGCAGCCTGTAAATAGCAGACCATCGACATACAGAGCCAACTCATGACGGAAATCGTCGTGAATATAATCTCCATTATCATTCAGCACATAGAGATTCTGATTTCCTTTGGGCATCGGATGATTTTGAGGAATATGAGCAATCACATGGATGCCATTATCTATCTCGCATGTCTGCTTTACCACGATGAGCCTATCATCACCTATCTCTGACCACTCTGTAGTAATGCTATGGAGATTACCTCGCTTAGAAAAGAACTTTCCGCTCATAGCATCGGGTGAGACAATGACTTTGGCCTTTTGATTATGCTCCAAGAAATTCCGTAAACCTCCTGCATGGTCACTATGTCCATGAGAAATGAAAACGTAGTCCACATCGCTGAGATCTATATCAAGTTGCTCTGCGTTTCTGATAAACGTATCGCTTGCTCCTGTGTCAAGCAGAATCCTATGTTGTTCTGCTTCCAACAGAATAGAAAG
>CACZBC010000107.1 GCA_902779315.1 uncultured Bacteroidales bacterium
GATGTTGGCAAAGAAAGCCCATTGACGACGGGGATTTATGTGAAACTTCTGCTTGTAGTGTGGGTTGATGAGCCAAAGGGTGCGCTGGCAGATGGTATAACTTGTTTCAGAAGCCAAGCGCTCGAATTTCTCGACAGTCATACGCGAGGATCGAATGCTCATGAGTTCGTTGATATTACTGGAACTGGCTCCGCTTACCTTCAACAAGACTTGATAGAGCGGCTTGGGAAAAAGGTGGATGAAAGGCAGTTTGGAGGCAAAGCCAACGGATATTTGCTGATGCCCGCCGAAAGGGTTGTGCCAGGCAGGAAAACCAAAAAACACGATGCCATTCTGTTTGAGGAAGTGTTTTATATGAAACATGAAATTCTTTTTGCAAGGCGATTCGATATGTTCTATAACATCATGAATGAGTATGAGGTCGAACTTGTCTGTTTCAGTTTTGGGAACTTCTGCAAGGAGGAAGTCTTGGCAGATAAATATCCCTTGCTGATGGTGTTCTGCAAAGAAAGTCTGTGCTTCTTCAATGCGCTTCTGGCAGATGTCTATTCCTGTCACTTGACAGCCTTTTTCTGCGAAGGGAAGCAGGTTGCCTCCCTCGCCACAGCCGATTTCCAAGACACGGGTATCAGGTGTAAGCGTAATAACTGCTTTCACATAGTCAAGATAGAACTCGCGGGCTGTGTTTACTAACTCGCAGAAGTATTGTTTCCTGTTAAGATGTCTCTGTTGCATTGTCTTTTCTTGTCTTGTTTCTCTATAAGGATAGATACCACAAGACCAGAAAAGACTGCACGTTTTCAGATGGAAAATTACCAGGTGATGCGGATTCCCAACGGCAAGGAGAACGTGAATGGATGCTCCGTGCGATAGGTTTCTATGCTGCCGCTAGTCGGGATGTAGTATTGCAGGCTTGGCTCTGCAAACAGGCCGACGTTGGGCGTGAGGTTGTACTGCAGGCCGAGACCTGTGCCTACCGACCACTGCCACGGGGCGTGGAGCGTAGATTTTTCTTTGAGTTCCATCGTACCATTGACAAAGTAGCTGGTGTTGAGCGGCGCATAGACAGGTATCTCCGTCGTTACACCAAGACTGCCGTAGAGATTCCATAGCTTACCATTATATATATTATATGTGCCCTTCAGCGGGATGCCGAGGTAGTGGATGGTCTGCTGCTCGTTGATGGTGTTGCTTTCCAGACCGAAGCGATTATTCATTTGGTATTTTAGGGCCAATGAGAAAGTAATAGGCATATAATGATGGCTCTTGCGCTCAATCTTGCCATCTCCTGGCTGATCGGCATTGTTCCGTGCTATGTCCAAGAGAATATTGTGCTTGCGTCTATCACCCTCGCCGGGATATTTCGACAAATAGTCAGCATAGTCGCTCCAACTGTCGAAGATGGCGGGAATTAGCTGAGTGGGCTCTTCGGAAGTTATATCAGTCTTAATCATACCAGCGAAAACAGACGGACGGCTATCCTGTCTGTCACCCATACCTCCAGTATATGCTAAATCCAGCGACCACTTAGGTTGCTTGCTCTTAACCTCCGTTGGCTGTTCTGGGAGCAGGTTGGCGATATGCGTGTCGTTGTTGCGGCGGATATCGGGCAATGGTTTGTCCTCGTGTATGGTCGTGATTGTATCCGTCTGTTCCATACGTTGCGGAACCGTGTCGCCTGCTGTCATCGTGTCGGCTTGCTGATGATTGATGGGCACCACCGCCATCCTGAGCATTGTGTCTCTCGGCACGTCGGGAATTATAGGACGGACTACGGGCGGCTTCTTCGTCTCGTCCTGCTTTGTTGCTATCGGTTTGGTTTCATCGGGTTGCTTGTCTGTTCTGAGCAAGAAGTAAGTGACGGGCAGCAACAACGGCAGTAACCACAACAGCCAGTAATGGGCG
This sequence comes from uncultured Bacteroidales bacterium, assembly GCA_902779315.1. Lineage (GTDB taxonomy): Bacteria > Bacteroidota > Bacteroidia > Bacteroidales > Bacteroidaceae > Physcousia. The sequence continues at coordinate 1,906 of CACZBC010000107.1, forward strand.
AGCGACTTTTGCAGCATCTTCTTCGCCCTTGTCAGTTGCGACGATGACGAGTGGGCAGCGATACCCATGATTTCGGCAATCTCCTTGTGCGACATTTTCTCAATGACCGCCAGCCGGAACACCTGGCCGTAGCCGTTTGGCAGCGCATCAACAGCCGCCATTAGTTCGGCCATCGTCGGCAGTGGCTTTTCGTCTGCTGGCGTGGCGTCCTGAGCCAATTCTTCCTCAGTAAGCGCGGCAAGCGAAAGCATCTGCGGCTCGTGGTGACGCTCCATGTAGCGCAGGGCTACGTTGGTCGTGATGCTCGTCAGCCACGACTCGAAGCGTCGCGGATTGCGTAGTTGTTCCATCTTGGTAAAGGCCAGCAAGAAAGCGTC